>DASSDL010000124.1:0-13041 GCA_035697145.1 Acidimicrobiales bacterium | reverse complement strand
ACGTCAGATTTGGGTCAAGTGCATGTCGACAGACGAATCCTCGACACCCCCCGGGAGAGCTCATGGCTTCACTCGTGACCGCCATCATCAAGCCCCACCGCCTCGACGCCGTGAAGGACGCCATCCGTGCCGCCGGCGTCGTCGGCCTGACCGTGAGCGAGGTGCAGGGCTACGGGCGCCAAGGCGGCAAGACCGAGACCTTCAGGGGCACGGAGTACACCGTCGACTTCGTCCCCAAGGTGAAGGTCGAGGTGGTCGTGACCGACCCGGACGTCGACAAGATCATCGAGGTGATCGCGGCTGCGAGCCGCACCGGCAAGATCGGCGATGGCAAGTTGTGGGCCGTCGGGCTCGACAGGCTGGTGCGGGTCCGTACCGGCGAGATGGACGACGACGCCGTCTGATCCACGGCGTCGGACCCTGAGGTTCCCCCGGGAGTCATGGATCTCAGTGCCGACCCACTCAAATCCGGCAATCTGTGCATCGCCGCCGTTCGTGGAGGTGACGGGATTGCCCGCTGAGGAGCACGCGCCCGAGACACGCCGATTCGTCGGCACAACGCGGCTCGAAGCATTCAGCGATGGTGTGTTCGCCATCGCTATCACCCTGCTCGTGCTGGACCTGGCCATTCCCGCTTCGGGCCCTGCGTTGGACCGCGTCCTGGATGCTTGGCCCTTCTACCTGGCGTACGTCGTGAGCTTCCTGACGATCGGCGCTGCGTGGCTCGCTCACACCGGGATCACCGATCGACTGACCAAGGCTGACTTGGGCTTGCTGCGGCTCAACCTGCTTCTGCTCCTGGTGGTCGCGGTCCTGCCGTTCCCCACGCGGCTCGTCGCCGAAGGACTGGACGATGTCTCAGGCGAACGGGTCTTCGTCACGATGTACGGCGTCGTCCTCCTGGGGATCCGCGTCCTCGTGTACACGTTGGACGCTTATGCCCGGTGGGAGCATCTCTATGCGCCGGGGAGCGTTGACGAGACCGACACCGTGAGGCGAAGCATTCTGCCCGTCGGCGCCGTCTACGGGATCGCGATCCTCATCGGGCTCGTCCTGCCGGCGGTTGCGGTGGGGCTGTACTGCGCCATCGCCGTGGTCCTGATGGTGCCGTTCGGTGAGCTCACACGTCTGATCCTCCGTCGTGCATGACCGCCGCATGGACGCTCGGCGTGTAATCCAGTTGAGCCGCGTGCGTGGTCGGGTGAAGGCTGGCGCATGGACCGTTACGGGCCCGAGACGTACGGCGAGCAGATAGCCGACGTCTACGACCAGTGGCACGCCGGCATGGACCCGGCGGCGACCGTGGAGGTGCTCGCATCGCTGGCCGCAAGCGGGCCCGTGCTGGAGCTCGGCATCGGGACCGGTCGAGTTGCCATCCCGCTGGCGGAGCGTGGGCTCGAGGTTCACGGCATCGATGCGTCCCCCGCCATGGTCGAGCAGATGCGGGCCAAGCCGGGCGGCGGCGGGATCCACGTCACGTTCGGGCACTTGGCCGACGTGGCCGTGGATCGATCGTTCTCCCTCGTCTTCATCGTCTTCAACACGTTCTTCGCGCTGCTCACGCAGGACGACCAGGTGCGATGCTTCGCCAACGTCGCCCGGCGACTCGAACCCGGTGGCTGCTTCTCGCTAGAGGGCTTCGTCCCCGACGTGGCTCGCTTCGATCGTGGACAACGGGTGCACGTGGTGAATCTGGACATCGATCGGGTTCGGCTGGACGTTTCCGTACACAGGCCCGTCGAGCAGCGAGTCGATTCCCAGCACGTCGTGATCACCGGCGCCGGTGTGCGGCTCGCGCCAGTGGCACTCCGCTATGCCTGGCCGTCGGAGCTCGACCTCATGGCCCGCTTGGCCGGGCTCCGGCTGCGCCACCGCTGGGGAGGCTGGAACCGCGAGCCCTTCGACGATGGCAGCCAGAAGCACGTCTCGGTGTATGAGAAGCCGGCTGCCACCTGAGAGACCCGACCGAGGCCGAGCTCGCGACCCTCGCCGCCTCCCGGGATTGACGGCCGCCCCGTTAGACGCTGTTGTCATATACGGATAGGGTGCCGAGAGCTCAAGTCTCCGGGGAATCCGAGGTGAAATACCGGGAGAACCGCGTGAGGGAGGCCACCGCATGACGCAGATCCCCCGGATCATCTCGGTCGACGACCACGTGGTCGAGCCGCCGGATCTCTGGTCCAGCCGCCTTCCCGCCAAGTATGAGCAGCGGGGGCCCCGCATCGTGCGGGAGCAGGGGTCGTACGACGTCGCCAAGACCGGTCTGGTGTGGACCGCGCACGACGACGGCGAGTGGGCCGACGTCTGGCACTACGACGGCATCGTCTCGCCGCTGATGAAGCTGTCGGCCGCCGCCGGGTTCGACGAGTTGGGCTTCGGCGCCGTGACCTTCGACCAGATCAGGCCCGGCTGCTGGCAGCAGAAGGAACGGCTCGCCGACATGGACACCAACCACGTGGACGCATCCATCTGCTTTCCCAACACGCTCCCCCGCTTCTGCGGCCAGACCTTCGCCGAACGGGACGACAAGGACCTGGCCCTGCTGTGCGTGCGGGCCTACAACGACTGGATGATCGACGAGTGGTGCGCCGGCGACGGCAAGGCACGGCTCATCCCGCTCGCCATGGTGCCGTTGTGGGATCCGCAGCTGGCCGCCGACGAGGTGCGCCGCTGCGCCGCCTCGGGGTGCCACGCCATCACCTTCTCGGAAAATCCGTATCCCCTGGGCCTGCCTTCGATCTACTCGGGCGAGTGGGATCCGCTGTTCGCGGCCTGCGAGGAGACCGACACCGTGCTGTGCATGCACATCGGCTCGTCCTCGAAGATGCCGGGGACGACGCCCGACGCGCCGTTCATCGTCAGCTCGACGCTGACGTTCCAGAACGCGATGGGCTCGCTGCTCGACTTCGTCTTCTCGGGCACGCTCGCGCGGTTCCCCGAGCTGGTCGTCGCCTATTCCGAGGGCCAAGTCGGTTGGATGCCCTACCTGCTCGAACGGATGGACAAGCTGTGGGAGGAGCGGTCCGACAACTCGTTCGGCACCAACCTCCCCGAACCGCCGACCAGCTACATCCGCGGACGGGTCTACGGCTGCATCTTCGACGACGAGACGGGCCTGGCCAACCGCGACCGCATCGGCATGGACACGATCTGCTTCGAGACCGACTACCCGCACGCCGACAGCACGTTCCCGCACTCGGAAGCGGTCGCAGAGCAGATCTGCCGCAACGCGGGGCTGGACGAGGACGAGACCTACAAGCTGCTGCGCGGCAACGCCATCCGCGCCTTCGGGCTCGAGCGGTACGGCATCACTCGGTAGCCGACTTCATGGCCATTCGGGGGAAGGACTGGGGCGAGTTCAAGACGATGCTGGCGCGCCAGGACGGGCGCCTGCTGACGGTGTCGTTCAACCGGCCCGATCGGCTGAACGCCGTGGGCGGCGGGCTCCACGAGGAGTTCACGGAGATCCTCGGCCGCGCCGGTGTGGACGACTCGGTGGGTGCCATCCTGCTGCGGGGCGAAGGGCGGGCGTTCTGCGTGGGCGGCGACGTCAAGGGCTTCGACGAGCGTGCCTCGGGCGCCAAGCCCTCGCGCCCCGCCCACACGGTGCTCCACACGCTCAACGCCATCGAGCTCCTGGAGGCGATCCTGGGCGTGCCCCAACCCATCGTCGCCGCGGTGCACGGCTACGCCATGGGTCTCGGGGCAACGATCGCTCTGTTCTGCGACGTCGTGGTGGCGGCCGAGGACGCCCGCTTCGCCGACACCCACGTCAGCGTGGCGCTCGTGGCCGGCGACGGAGGCGCGGTGATGTGGCCGCTGATCATGCCGTTCGGCGCCGCCAAGTGGTATCTGCTCACCGGCGATCCGATCAGCGGCGCCGAGGCCGCTCGCCTCGGCATGGTCCTCAAGGCCGTGCCCGGGGAGCAGCTCCTCGACGAAGCCACGGCGCTCGCCCAGCGCCTGGCGGACGGGGCGCCCCTGGCGGTGCAGGGCACCAAGGCGACGCTGAACCGCATCGTGCGCGACCGCATGAGCCTGCTCTTGGACACCGGGTTGCTGCTCGAGGGCGCCACGTTCGTCAGCGATGATCACCGGGAGGCCGCGGCCGCATTCGTCGCCAAGCGCAAGCCCACATTCCGCGGGTCGTAGGTCGCGTGACCCTGCGACGCCGCGTACCCCGGGGGCTAACTTGACACTTGTGTCGCACAGCGCTGGGGGGTCGACCGAGCGATGGCGCCGCGTGCTCGACGCTCGCACGAGCCGCGAGCGCGGCCGCCGCACGCTGACACGCTTGCTCGACGCCGCAGTTGCGGAATTCTCCGTCTACAGCTACCACGGCGCCCGGGTAGCACGGGTCGCCAAGCGGGCCCGCACGTCGCACGGCACCTTCTACGTCTACTTCGACGGCAAGGACGACCTATTGGTCGCCATGCAGGACGAGATCATCGCGGCCATGGACGACCTGCTCGGCAAGCTGCCGGATTTCGAGGCTGGCCCGGCCGGCTTCGCTGCACTGCGCGCGTGGCTCTCGGAGGTGTGCGGTCTCCTCCTGGAGCACTCGGCCATCCACGCCGCGCTGCTCGACGCCATCGTGGAAGACGCAGATCCCCGCATCACCAAGCAGGGCCTGCGGGCGCAACGACGCTGGACGACGGCGTTGGCGGATCGCATCAGCGCGGCGGGCGCCGCCGACATCGATCCCTATCTGGCCGCAGTTTGCATCTACAACCTCATCGACCGTGCCACGAGGTCAGCGCATCGAGGGCAGCTCGTCGTCTCCTTCGACGAGCTGGTCGACGGCTTGACCGAGCTCGCCCATCGCTCGGTCTTCGGGTCGGACGCGCCGAAGGAGGCGGAGCGTGGCGCGACCTGATCGGTGCGACTCGGCCGCGTTCGACAGCGGTCGTCTCAGACGAGCCGCAGGCGACTGGCGCGCCGCGGCACATCGCCTCCCAGATAGGTGCGGTGGACCATCCGGGCGAGCGTGGAGGCCAACGTGTCGGGGTCGATCCGCGACCAGCGCGACGTCACCGCCGAGTACGAGCCCTCGATCAGCAGGTAGAGCAGGGCCGCCTGCACCTCGGGTGCGACCCGCGACCCGACCCGGGCATCGCTCACGAACTGGGTGAGGCTCTCGACCAGGCGGTTGAAGACGTGGCCCTCCTCGGCGGGCACCTCTGGATCCAGGCGGGCCACCCGCTCCCACCAGGCCCTGAACACACCGGCATGGCGGGCGTGCAGGTCCCGGTAGTGGCGCAGGATCTCTTCGATCTCCCGGGTGTCGATCTCCGACGCCCGGACGCAGCCCAGCTCCTCGACGATGGCCTTCATGTCCCGGAAGCAGGCGCGACTCAGCTCGTTGAACAGGTCCTCCTTGTTGCGGAAATAGCGGTAGAAGGTGGCCCGTGAGGTCGACGCATGCTCGATCAGGTCGTCGACTGTCGCTCCCGTGTAGCCGACCTCGCTGAACACCGCGTTGCCGGCTTCGAGCAGGCGGTTGCGCAGCTCGCGATTGTCGGTCAGTGACGCGTCCATCGGGGTCGGATCAGCCAGACCTGCGGTCGCGCCAGCGGGGACCGCCGAGCCCGCGAATGGCGAACGTGGCGTACCAGTCGCCGAGCTCGACCATTGTGAGGGGACCGGACGGCCGATGCCACAGATGGCTGGTCTTCATCAGCTCGAAGATCGCCGCCGCCCCCACGGACAGGTCGGTGGTGGGATCGAACGCGCCCTCGTCGATGCCCTGCCGGATGATGTCCTTCACGTAACCGCTGAGCTCGTCCCGGCGCTCGATCACCCGCTTGAGGCGGCGCTTGCTCAGCCGCATGAACTCGCGCTCGGCGACCAGGCCCCATTCCCGCTCCCGGGAAGTCAGCGCCATCCATCGGCCGATGAAGGCGCGCAGCCGCACCGGCGCCGGCGACCGGGCGGTCTCCTCGTCCTCCTCGAGCGTCGCCTCGAACATGTCCTGGGCCCTGGAGACCAGCTCGTAGAGGAGATCCTCCTTGGTCTTGATGTAGTAGTAGATGCTGCCCTTGAGCATGCCGACGGCGTCGGCGATGTCCTGGAGGCTCGTCGCCTCATAGCCCTTCCGGTAGAAGATCGCGCCGGCGCGCTCGATGATGTCGGTCCAGCGGTCTTCGTGATTCCTCGCCCTGGGCCTGCGCTGGCCCGCCCTGCGGGGTCGTGGTCTCGTCGGCCGTGTCGCCGTCGTTCTTCCCTCGTTGACCACGGTTCCCTTCCCTGCACGCCGGGCGGGCGCCTCGAAGACTCTACTGACAACCAAACGTCAGGCAGGTCTCAGTCCACGACCGACGCCAGTAGGTCGGTCATGTCGGCGGCGTTGCGGACGCCGTAGTCCTCGTAGCAGTTGTTCATCAGGACGTGGACCTCGCGGGCGTCGCCAGCCAGCTCCCGCACGCGCCTGACCCACGGACGGAGCTCACGCTTGCCGTAGAGGTAGCGGAACCGCTCCGCGGCGGACGTTGCCCGTCCCTTCCAGGTGTCGTCGGCCCGGCCGTGGAACCGCACCACCGCGAGATCCGTCGTCGCCGCCGCCAGGCGCGGCAACTTGCTGACCTTCGGGGCATCAACGTTGACCAGCGCCAGGTCGTGGTCCGACAGCCAATCCAGGGTGCGGTCGACGTCGTCCTTGCCGAACCACAACGGCGACCGCAGCTCCACGCAGGCGGACAGATCGCCCAGCCGCTCGCGGGCCCGTGCCAGCTCGTCACGGTTGTCGCGTTTGGGCGTGAACCAGGGTGGATACTGCAGCAGGATCGACCCCAGCCGCCCGCTCACATGCAGCGGCTGGAGGGCGTCGGCAAACCGGGCCCACACCTCGTCGACGGCTTCGTCGGGGAGATGATGGGGATACACGTTGCGCTTGGCGGCCGCGTCCGGCTCGAGTGCCTCGGCGATGTCACGCCACAGGGACTCGGGCTTGGTGGGGTGGCCGGTCATCAGCGAGTAGGCCTTGACGTTCATGCGGAACCCGTCGGGTGTGCGCTCGGCCCAGCCCTCGGCCAGCTGGCGCGACGGCGGGCCGTAGTAGGTGCTGTCGGCCTCGACGACAGAGAAGCGGGCGCTGTAGAAGGCCAGCCGCTCGGCGGCGCTCATCGAGCGCTTCGGGTACCACTCGGTGTCCTTCACCAGGGTCTTGTCGGTCCACGAGCAGGTGCCGACCCGCACCTCCGCGCCACCGATGTGCAGCACCGGACCGAGCTCCAGCGGCTCACTCACGCCGGGATCCTCATGGCCACGGCACCCATGCGCTCCAGGGCCGCTTCGCCGGCTTCCCGATGCTCGCCACCGGCCATCACCAGGGCGCGGGCCCACTGATAGCGGCAGCCCGTGGGTTCCAGGGCCGCAGCGGCCGCCACCAATCGGTCGGTGTCGCGGGTGGCGAAGGCGGCGGCGCGCTCGACCATCGCCGCCGCCGCCGGATTGGCGGCGACGGACAGCCGGGCCCGCTCGATGCGCTCGGCGGCATCGGAGCGGCCGGCGAGGACCGCGGCCTCGGCCCACAGCGCCGCGTACCACGGGCGCCACTCACCGCTGAACCACGTGCGCAGCCGGTCGGGATCAACGGCCAGCCGGGCGACGGCGGCGTCGCTGTCGCCGACGTGCAGCTGGACGATCGCGTCGAACGTCGGGCCGTAACCGCTCAGGGGGCTGTCGAGGCGTTCTGCGGTCATGCCGATGGCGATCGTGAGGTCCTGCCATTCGGCGCGCTGGTCCTCGTCGCCCCGCAGTCCGTGGACCATGGCCACCGCAAGTGCGGCACCGGCCAGGTTGCTGGCCACCGGGCGCCCCGCCTGTTCCCAACCCCGGCGGAACCGCTCGGCGGCCGCCACCACGGCGTCGAGGTCGCCGGCCATGGCGTCGACCTTGATGCGGCGGGCGCTGGCGATGTGGTCGAGCTCGGTCACGAACGGCAGCGACGCCAAGCGGTCGGCGTAGGCCCGGGCGGCAACGAAGTCGCCGGCGGTCAGGCTGATCTCCGACGCCATCGCGTAGCAGTCGGAGAACTCCATGCCGTAGCCGGGCCCGAGCGGGATGCGTTGGAGCAGCTCGATGCGGGCACGCACCGTGGCCACCGCGGCCGGGACGTCGCCCCCCGCCAGATGGACGGCCGACAGCTCGTCGAGCGCCGCGCTCTCGTCGTACGCGTCCCCGACTCGCCGGGCCAGCGTGACCGCCCGCTCCGCCAACTCCTGCGTGACCGGGTCGAGCTCGTCGCCGTTGAACGCCTGGGCGGTGAGGATCGACGGCTCGGCGCGAGGCGAGCCGCCCGCCAGCGCCACCGCCTCCTGGATCAGCTCGTCGACGACCTCGGGCGGCGGGACCTCGGCCATGATGCCCGGGCCCCGGTTGATCAGCGTCGCGGAGATCGCAAGGTTGTGGGCCGCCGTCACCCCGTCGCCGGCCCCCGCCGCGATGTCGGCGGCCTGCCGCCACAGCCGGAAGCTGTCGTTGCCGACGTGGCGACACATGGCGGCGCCGGCGGCGTCGTTGAGAGCCGTGACCCGGGCCGCGGGCTCGTCCGTGAGGGTCGCCGCCTCCTCGAAACGACGCTGCGCCTCTGCGGGCAGGCCCCGCAGGAATGTCAGCGGCGCCAGCAACAACGCCAGCCGGTGGGCGTCCGTGCGCAGCTCGGGCCGGCTCATGGCCCAGGCGAACCCGGCCCGCAGGTCGTCGGCGACCAGGTCGAACGCGCCGCGCCAGGCCCCGTCGCCGCCCCGCGCCTGGACGTAGTCCTCGACGTCTTCGTCGGCCCGCTGCACGAGGTTCTCGGCCGTAGCCACACACCAGCGCACCTGTCGGGCCCGCACCTCCTCGAGCTCGCCAACCTGGTCCAACTGGTCGACGCCGTATTGTCGAATCGTCTCCAGCACCCGGTAGCGGGTCTCGGAGCCCGGCCGGGCGACGGCGAGGCTGTTGTCGGCCAGCCGAGCGAGCCCGTCCGCCAACCCCACCTCGACCGGCAGGAAGCCGGCCACCTGGGCGGCGGCATCGGCGGTGAACGGCGCCGCAAAGACCGACACCCGCCGGAGGAGCGCCTGTTCGGCCGGGTCGAGGAGGGCATAGCTCCAGTCGATCGTGGAGCGGAGGGAAGTGTGCCGCTCGTCGAGGCGTGAGCCACCGGACAACATCCGGAGCGCGTCGGCCAGTCCCGATTCGACGCCGTCGAGCCCCAACGTGGCCAGGCGCGCGGCGGCCAGCTCGATGGCGAGGGCCATGCCGTCGAGCGACCGGCACACACGGGCGATGCGGGCCACGTCGCCGGGCCCCGGCTCGAACCCGGCCGCGGCTCGAGCCCTCTCGAGGAATAGCGCCACGGCGTCGGCGCCCTCGCCCTCATCGGGCTGCAACGACAGGCCCGGAACCGCAAAGACGTGCTCGAACGGCAGCATGAGGCGGGTGCGACTGGTCGCGAGCACCCGAGTCTGCGGGCACGTGGCCAGGAGCCGCTCCACGAAGACGGCGACGCCGTCGACCAGGTGCTCGCAGTTGTCGAGCACGATCAGGGCCTCCGACCTGCCGAGGCGGGCCATGACCGCGTCGTCGATGGTGCCGCCGGGCCGCTCCGCCACGCCCAGGACCGCGGCCACGGCGGCCGCGACCATCCCGGGATCGGAGATCGGGACCAGGTCGACGAACCAGACCGCGTCGGCGCGCTCGACCGTCTCGGCGGCGACCGCGATCGCGAGCCGGGTCTTGCCCACGCCCCCGGGACCGACGGCGGTGACGAGCCGGTGCCCGGCGATGGCCGCGCCCAGCGCCTCTCGCTCGGCCGCCCGGCCGACGAAGGAGGTGAGCGGCGCCGGGATCGCCGGCGCCAGTGGCCTGGAGGCGGGGAGGGTTGTGGCTGCCGCGGCGCCACCGGGTCCACCGGACCCCGGCGGTGCCGCCCCGGCGAGCGCGGCGGCGTAGGTGGCTAGCTCGCGGCGGTCGGCGACGCCGAGCTTGCGGAGCAGCGACGACACGTGGCTCTCGACCGTGCGCACGGAGATGAACAGGCGAGAGGCGATCTCGGCGTTGGTGAGGTGCTCGGCGACGCCGGAGAGGACGTCGGCCTCGCGGGTCGACACCCCGGCGTCGGTCAGGACCTGAGCATCCATCACCCGAGGATTGTGCCCGGATCTCGCCCGAGCCACGACCCGCTTATCGGTGGGCGTCCGCCGCCGGCCTCAGTCGCCGAGGTGCTCGGCGGCCACCCGCTTGGGCACGACCATGCGCCACGCGTCGAGCACGAGCTCGCGCATCTCCACGTCGTCGATCGCCTCGAGCCGGACGACCACCCAGTTGTAGCGCTGGTCGGAGCGCTCGGGCATCACGAACTTGTGGGGCTCGGAGTCGATCAAGGCCTGACGCTCCTCCTTGGGGAAGGCAAACCCCATCAGCGTCTCGTCTCGGGAGAACGCCAGATAGACGATCCGCCCGATCCGGAACTTCACCCGGTCCCGGACCAGCGCCTCCACGGTGCGGGGAAGCGTGAGCGCCAGCTCCCGCACCTCGTCGATCGTCACCATCGGATCGGTACCTACCGCCTCGATGGGCTCGCGTCCATCCAGAATGGGACTTGCTCAACGATGAGCTGTGCGTCGGGATCAGGGAGGAGCGATGAAGGCTTGGGTCGTCGACACCCCCGGGCCCCTAGCCACGGGCCCGCTGGTGGCGGTGGAGCGCCCCATCCCCGAACCGGGGCCGGGCGAGATTCGGGTGCGGGTCGCCGCCTGCGGCGTGTGTCGCACCGACCTCCATCTCGCCGAGGGCGATCTGGCGCCGCACCGACCCTCGACCACCCCCGGGCACGAGGTCGTCGGCACGGTCGACGCGCTCGGCGCCGGCACCAGCCGGTTCCACATCGGCCAGCGCGCCGGCATCGCCTGGCTGCGCCACACGTGTGGGCGCTGCCGGTGGTGCCGGCGAGGGCGAGAGAACCTCTGCGTCGACCCGCGCTTCACGGGCTGGGATGCGGACGGCGGGTACGCGCAGTGGGCGGTGGTCGACGAGGCGTACGCCTACGAGCTACCCGACCGCTTCGACGATGTGCACGCGGCGCCGCTGCTGTGCGCCGGCATCATCGGCTATCGCGCGCTGCGTCGGGCCGAGCTGCCGCCGGGCGGCCGGCTCGGCATCTACGGGTTCGGGGCCTCAGCCCATCTCGCCGCGCAGGTGGCGCTGGCCCAGGGCGCCACCGTGCACGTCGTGACGCGGGCGGCGGCCGCCCGCCAGCACGCACTCGACCTCGGGGCGGACTCCGCCGTCCCCGCCGACGCCGCGCCCCCCGAGCCACTCGACGCCGCCATCCTGTTCGCGCCTGCCGGCGATCTGGTGCCGCCCGCCCTGGCCGCCCTGGACCGGGGCGGCACGCTGGCAATCGCCGGCATCCACCTGAGCGACGTGCCGCCGCTCGACTACCAACGCCACCTGTTCCAGGAGCGCCAGATCCGCAGCGTCACCGCCAACACCCGGGCCGACGGCGAGGAGTTCCTGGCACTCGCCGCGCGCCTGGACCTGCGCGTGACGGCCACGCCCTACCCGCTCGATGGGGCCGACCAAGCGCTGGCCGACCTGGCCAACGACCGACTCACGGGCGCCGCCGTCCTGGTCACGTAGCGCTGTCGCGACGAACGAGGTCTGTCCATGAACCGCATCGCCGTCGTCAGCGGCGCCAACCGAGGCATCGGCCTGGAGGTCGTGCGGCAACTCGCGGCCGCGGGCGACACGGTCGTCCTCGGCTCGCGAGACGTCGCCGCCGGCGAGCGAGCCGCCGCTTCCCTCCCTGGGAGCCTCGGCAGCGGCCGGGTGCTGGTCCGCCACCTGGACGTCACCGACCAGGCCAGCCTGGACGCCGTCGCGGACGAGCTCTCGAACGAGCACGGGCGGGTCGACGTCCTCGTCAACAACGCCGCCATTCACTACGACACGTGGCAGCAGGCCGCGGGTGCCGACCTCGGCGTCGTCGTCGAGGCGCTCGACACCAACCTCGTCGGTGCATGGCGGACGATCAACACCCTGCTGCCCTGGTTGCGGGCGAGCGCGCACGGCCGGATCGTCAACGTCTCCAGCGAGGCCGGGTCGCTTGCGTCGATGGGCGGCGGGACCCCCGCCTACCGAGCGTCCAAGGCGGCACTCAACGCCCTGACCCGCATGCTCGCCAGCGAGCTACGGTCCGACGGCATCCTCGTGAACAGCGTGTGCCCCGGCTGGGTCGCAACCGACATGGGAGGCCCCGGCGGCCGCCCAGTGCAGGAGGGTGCGGCCAGCGTCGTGTGGGCGATCGACCTGCCCGACAAGGGCCCCAGTGGTGGCTTCTACAGGGACGGGGCCCCGCTTCCCTTCTGAGTCTCGGCTGCCCTGGTCGCTGACGGACGTTCACATGGATCAAGCAAAGAAGCCACACATGGACATCTCCCTCGAAGGCTGGGAACTCTTTGGCGGCTCCAAGCGACTTTGACAGCGGATAGGTCGTTGGGATCCTGGAACCGCGTCTGACCACTGGGGAGCACTCGGCCATTCAGCGCGCGGACGGACGTGTGCCGGCCTCGACGAATAGGAGAGTGGATGAGACGAGTGATCGCTTCGGGTGCGACTGCAGCAGCCGCGCTCGTCCTCGCTGCCGCTCCTGCGGCTGCTCACAATGAGTGGCAGCCAGCGACTGCGGCGCCGGGCAGCGTCATCGATCTCACCCTGTTTCTTGAGGACGAACAGCCCGACGCAGGCACGACCACGGTCGAGTTGCACTTCCCTCGGCCGATCACCCTGGCGGGGCTACCCGCAGTGCCGGGCTGGACCGCGACTGTCATGGACGGCGAACTTGGCGGCCCTGCCGCTGGTGTCACCTGGGCGGGAGGCCCTGCGCCAGGCGACGTCGAGCTACCCATCAGGCTCGGGCCGCTGCCCAGCGAACCTGGCCGGCTTCAGTTCAAGACGGTGCAGACATACGACAACGGCGAAGTGGATCGCTGGATCGACGACTGGCCGGAAGGTGCCCCCGAACCCCCGGCCCCGGGGCCCGTGCTCGACCTC
>DASSDL010000123.1:0-24475 GCA_035697145.1 Acidimicrobiales bacterium | reverse complement strand
TTCACCATCGCCGCCAACTACTCCGACCCGGACGCCTACTTCCTCGGCGGCGGTGTGGTGGAGGCGAAACCCCAGTTCCGGGCGTGGTTCCTGGGGCGAGTGCGCGAGCACACCCTGCTGCGGGACGAGCAGGCCCGCCTGGCCCAGTTCGCGCTCGTTCCCGACCTGGACATGGCCGGCGCCCGCGGCTCGGCGCTGGCGGCGCTCGCCGCCGCCCGCCTCGGTGAGACCCTCTAGCGGTGCGTCGGCGGTGCGGCCGCCACCGTCGCCGCCACGCCACGACCGGAACCTCGGCGATTTCTCGGCAACCTCTGATCTGAGCCCGAGGCCCGCCTACTCCTTCGAGAACTGCCAGCGGGTCGCACCCCCGGGCTCGACGGTGGCGAGCGCGGTCGCGGTGCGAGGTACTAGGCGGTACACGTGCCAGGGAGGGGGGCCTGCGGAGGGAGCGCTGAACTCGGCGGTGACGGCCTCGCCGGTGTCGTCGACCCGGGCGGGCCAGCCGTCGGCCGCCGCCCACTGCGCGATGTCGGCCACCCTCTCGGGGTCGGTGACCTTGCGGGCCTCACCCTCGACGACCAGGTCGAACTCCTGGCTGGCGAGGCTCAGGGTACAGCGGGGGTCTCGCGCAAGGTTCCGGCCCTTGCGGGTCCCCTCGCCGGTCACGAACCAGAACGCGCCGTCGATCCATCCCGCCCCGACACCGGTGACGTGCGGGCTCCCGTCGGGGTTGATCGTCGCTAGCCAGGCGGTGTGACGGTTGGGGCCTCCCGTGTCGGGCGCCTGCGTCAATCCCTGGTCGAGGCGCGCCTCGATGCGGGCCCAGTCCAGCAACGGCAGGTCGTAGAGGTCGGCCAGGTTCTTCGCTCTCATGCTCCGTCGGCTCCTCCTAGGTTCCGTGTCACCGGTCCGGTGGGAAACCGCGGGGGTCAGGCGACGAGCAGGGCGTCCATCTGGCCGACCGCCAGCTTGATGCCCTCGTCCATGCCCATGGTCAGCAGCTGGTCCATCTGCTCGCGCGAGTCGAACACCGAGCGCAGCTCCATCCTGGTGCCACCCTCGTACTCGCTCAGGGCCACGTAGGTCGTGGTGGTGGGCATGTCGGCGTTGGGAGTGCCGTCCTGGTGGGCGAACCCGTCGATGAACTCCAGGGACTTGGGCGGGTTGACGGACGTCACCCGCCACCAAGCGTGGTGCTTGTCGCCCTCAGGGCCGGTCATGAAGTAGGTGACCGCGCCGCCGGGGGTCAGGTCGTGCTGCTCCACGGTCGCGGGGTAGCCCGGCGGGCCCCACCAACGCTCCAGCTGCCGCGGGTCGGCCCAGAGCAGCCACACCCGCTCGATCGGTGCGTCGAAGTCGGCGACCAGGGTGAAGCTCAGGTTGTCGAGGTCCTTGTCGAGGCTGGTGACGGTCATGTGCCTTGTCCTTTGGGGTTGCGTTCTCGGGGGTCGGGGACCAGCGCGAGCAGGTGGGACATCCGGTCCACGCGCCCGCGCCAGGCCGTCTCGAGCTGGTCGAGGGCGTGCCGGGCCCGGCCGACGGCATCGGGATCGGTTCGCACGAGCTGCTCCCGTCCGCGGCGCTCTTTGCCGACGAGGCCGACCCGCTCCAGCACGGCGACGTGCTTCTGCACCGCGGCGAAGCTCATCGGGTAGGCGTCGGCCAGCTGCGACACCGAAAGGTCGCCCCGGACCGAGCGGCGCAGGATGTCGCGACGGGTGGCACCGGCCAGCGCGTGAAACAGATGGTCTACAGCCTCGTCGGTCAACTCACGTACAACCATTTGGTTGTAGATTAGTGATGGTCTCGCCTTGTCGCAAGCTGTTCACGGCGGCCCCGGTGGCGACCGGGGCCACTACGGCTCGCGACCGGCGTTGGACGGTGGCGCCGCCCGCCCGTTCGGCGGAGGCGGCGGGCGAGGCCGCGGACGGTATGGGAGGCGCCCCCGGCGAGGCAGCGTTAGCCCGTGGCTCGCAAGGCCCCTGAGCGAAGCCGCCTCCGGCACGTCGCTCACCTAACAGCCCTTGGGTGTCGCCAAAGCCGGGCCACGGCCAACGGCGAGCTCCGTGGCGATGGACACGACGGGGCCACCAACGCGGCCACGGCGGCCCGCGTCGCCATCCCGCCGACCCCGTCCGGTCGTAGAGGGAGACGCTGCCTTGCCATAACCGCATGCAACAACGGGAGCCGCAATTTCCCCTGACAGCCACCAGGGAGCAACCTGTAAACAGGCCCTCGGCTGAGCGAATCTCTCAGCACACTCCGAACCGATCCCAGGTCAGTCGTGTCACGGCCGGCCGTCGGTTGCGGCTGTGCTCCGTCGCGTCAGGTCGTCACCGACCGGCCGAAATGGGCCCCAGACTGGGCTACGGGACGGTCAGGCGGCGACGAGGGCCTCGTCGGGCCTGTACACGGCGACGTCCTCGAGCAGCGACAAGTAGCCCCAGCCTGGGCGATCGCCGTCGAAGAGGTCGAGCAACACGAGCCCGTCGTCGGTAACGAGCATCGCCTCAGCGGTTCGGCGCTCGCCACGCAATGTCAACTCGATCACATCGCCTTGCTTCACCGTCTGATTGCCGTCGCTCACGGGGGTTCCCTCCGCATCCACCTTCGTTACAAGCCTCAAGGCGGGTTGACCGAGGAACATTCCAACCTTCACCGCGATGGCGAGGTGACTTTGGGCACGCCCGTCGCTGGCGATCCCCCTTCTGCCGCCTCTTGACATGCAGCCGGTTGGCTGCTTATCGTTAGGCAGCCAACCGGCTGCATATTTGCCGGAGGCTTGAGTGACGCAGTTATCCCCCTATCGAGGAGATCACGATGATGCTGGAGAACAAGACCGCGCTGATCTACGGCGGCGGCGGGGCGATCGGCGGCGCCGTCGCCCGGGCGTTTGCCGGTGCGGGCGCCCGCGTCTACCTCGCCGGAAGGACGCGGGCCCGGCTCGAGAAGGTGGCCAACGACATCGGCGACGCAGCCGCAGTGGCAGAGGTCGACGCGCTCGACGAGCGCGCCGTCGCCGAGCATGCCGACGCCGTGGCGGCGGAGGCGGGCGGAATAGACATCGCGTTGAACGCCGTGTCCTTCCCACACGTCCAGGGCACGCTCGTTACGGAGCTGACCTTCGATGAGGTCTGGCATCCGATCGACGTCTTCGTGCGAACCAACCTGATCACGGCCATGGCGGTTGCGCGACACATGACGGCGCGGCGGTCCGGGGTGATCCTGACGCTGTCGACGCCCCGCGTCATGCCTCCCGGGGTTCTCGGCTACGGCACCACCTGTGCGGCGATCGAGACGATGACCCGGCGGCTGGCGGTCGACGTCGGGCCGAGCGGCGTTCGCGTCGTCTGCCTACGACCGCACGCGATCTCCGACGCACCCTCCCACGGCTCCTACACGAATGAGCTGTTCGGGCGGTGGGCCGCGGAGGCGGGCGTGAGCGTCGAGCAGATGCTCGTGCAGTGGGGCGAGGACCTGACGCTGCTGGGGCGGCTGCCGACAATGGCCCAGGTCGCCGATACGGCGGTCTTCCTGGCATCTGACAGCGCAGGAGCGATCACCGGAACAGTGGTCGACATGACTGGCGGCAGTGCGGTGCGCAACAGTCAGGGGGCGCTGGTTGGTGTGCCCGATTAGGAAGCACTCGCTCTCGGGGTTGGCGGCGATGGATGACGTGTTCAAAGCACTCGCCGATCCGAGTCGCCGCCAACTCCTCGACAGTCTGAATCAGCGAAGCGGTCAGAACCTCCGTGAGTTGTGTGCGGGCCTCGACATGGCGCGCCAATCAGTCACCAAACACCTGGCGATCCTCGAAGCCGCGAACCTCGTCGTCGTCGTGCGTCGGGGGCGAGAGCGATTGCACTACCTGAACGCCGCACCGATCAATGACATCGCAGATCGGTGGATCAACCATTATCACCATGAGAGGGTGAAGGCTTTGTCCGACCTGAAGAGCGCGTTGGAGGGCAGACGCATGTCGGGGCCAACCTTCGTGTACAAGACCTACATCAAGACAACGCCCGAGGAGCTCTGGCACGCGTTGACCGATCCGGCGTTCACCGAGCGTTACTGGGGATCGTCGCTCGAGTCCGACTGGAGGCCAGGTTCGACCATCGCATGGAACCAGCGCGGGGTAGTGATCGATGACCCGGCGCAGGTCGTGCTGGAGAGCGATCCTTACGTGCGGCTGTCGTACACATGGCACACGTTCACACCGGAGCTGAAAGGGCTCCACGGCATCGCCGACGACGTGTTCGACCGTATCGTGACGGAGCCGCGGTCCAAGGTGACCTTCGAGATCGAGGATCTCGGTGAGATGGTCAAGCTCACCGTCGTTCACGACGGATTCGAAGATGGGAGCGCTGTGTTCGCGTTGGTCAGCGAAGGCTGGCCCCGTGTCCTCTCCGGCCTCAAGTCACTACTCGAGACGGGTGAGGTCCTCCCCCCGAGCGGCTGAGGTGACGCACCGCGGACCTCAGGGCTGAAGGACGTACCTCCCGCGCACGCTGCCCTTCGCGACCGCGCGGTGGGCGGCGGCGACCTGGTCGAGCGGTACGACGGCGTGTACCCGCGCCGGTAGGCGGCCCCTCGCGGTGGCGTCGAGGAGCTGGGCGAGCCGAGCACCGTCGGGCTGCGTCACCACCACGCGGACGGTGACGCCGCGCACCTCTGCCGGCGCCGCGCCCGGCTGCACGCCGACGAAGAGGCCGCCGTCGCGGACCAGCGCGACGCCCTGCTCCTGGAGCACGGCACCGTCGGCTACCGCGTCCCAGCCGGGCACTGCCTGTGCGGTGAAGTCGGCGCCGAGGCCGCGCACGAACTTCTCGTCCTGGGCCCGGGCGAGTCCGGTGACCCGCCAGCCGCGGTCCTGGGCGAGCGAGACGACGTACCCCCCGACAGCGCCGGCGGCCCCGGTTACCAGCAGGCTCCGGCCTCGGCCGTCGCCGAGCAGGTCGACCAGCTGGGCTGCGGCCAGGCCGTTGAGCGGCACGGTGGCTGCCATTGCCAGGTCGAGACCGTCGGGCACGAGCGCGGTGTCGCGCGCCGGGACGACCAGCTGCTCGGCGTACGTGCCGAAGTCGCGGTCGAACCCAGCGACCAGTCCGGCGACGCGACTGCCGACCGGGAGGTCGACGTCCGGGCCGGCCGTGGTGACGGTGCCGGCGAAGTCCCAGCCCAGGCCGGTGTGGTCGGGCTGGTCGATCAGCCCGAGCCCGTGGAATACCCCGGCGGCGAGCGCTAGGTCGACGGGGTTGACCGTGGCCCCGGCGATCTCGACCCGGACCTGGCCCGACCCGGGCTCGACGACGGGTACGTCGATGATCTCGATGGAATCAGGACCGCCCGGGGTGCGGACGACCGCGGTGCGGAAGGTGGTGGACACGTTCGCCTCCTGGGGACATATGAGTGCTGTTCCACCACGATCCATGAGTTACTCTCCAATGGGAAGTAGGCACTTCGAAGTGCGTATCTCACCGCAAGGTAGGAAGGAGCAGTCGATGCCCACGATGACGGCGGCCCAGAAGCGGGCGCAGGCCAAGGTGGTATACGACGCGTTCCTGGCGAACTGTCCCAGCCGCCAGGTCCTCGACCGGATCTCCGACAAGTGGGTGGCGCTGATCCTGGCCGCGCTCGGCAGCGACGGCCCGCGCCCCGGGCAAGACTGCGTCGGCGAGCCGCGGTCGATGCGCTACTCCGAGCTGTCCCGCCGGCTGGCCGGGGTCAGCCAGAAGATGCTCACCCAGACATTGCGCTACCTCGAGCGCGACGGTCTGGTCACCCGCACGGTGACGCCCACCGTGCCTGTCACCGTCACCTACGAGCTCACCGACCTCGGATGCTCGCTCCACGACGTCATGCGCGGCATAAAGGCGTGGGCGGAGGCGCACATTGACGAGGTGCTCGCCAACCGCGAGAAGTACGATACCCGCGTCGCCTAGCGCAGCAGGGCCCCCGGCGGCCCCTTCCCACCTCGACGCAAGCAGACCAAACTGGGCGCGACTCGACAGAGGCGGTGGTGTCGTGGTGGCCGACGGGCTGCCCCGGTTGCCGAGTTGGGCAGAGCCCTCGTGGGCCCCAGTCCGGAAAGTCGCCGGGGCTTGATGGCAGGGTCACCCGGGGCCCACCTGGGCGACATCAAGAACGGACGCACGACGTGCAGCGACGAACGCTTCTCGGCGATCGCGGACGCCGTCGACCGTTTCGACGACCCGGTCATCTACACGCCCGGCGACAACGAGTGGACCGACTGTCACCGGACCAACAACGGCGCCTACAACCCGCTCGAACGCCTCGACACCCTCCGCGCGATCTTCTTCGCCCAGCCTGGCTTGGCGCTGGGTCGCCACCCGATGCGGGTCGACTACCAAGCGACGTTGGTCGAGAACGTCCGCTGGGTCGAGTCCCGCGTCGCGTTCGCCACGCTGCACGTGGTGGGGAGCAACAACGGCCTCGCACTTTGGACGGGCCTCGGTCAGACGATGCCGACCGCCGAGCAGATCGCAGAGGTCGACGCCCGGATCGAGGCCACGCTGGCGTGGATCGACCAGACGTTCGACATCGCCGAGGCCGAGGGTCTCGAGGGTGTCGTGCTCGCGATGCAGGCCGACACCTGGGCTCCCACTCCCGGCAGTGGCCAGCAGGCCATCGTCGACCGGATCACCGAGCGCACCGCCGCCTTCGACGGCGACGTGTTGCTCCTGCAGGGCGACTCGCACGTGTTCACCACCGACAATCCAGTGGGGCTCGACAACTTCACCCGCATCGTCGTCCACGGTGAGACCCTGCCCTTCGAGTACCTGCGGCTCACGATCGACCCCGGCAGCAACGACCTGTTCTCGTGGGAGCGGGTCATGCTGACGGAGACCTGACATGGCGACCCCTCGGACGCGCAGCGGCTCCGGGCCCGACCGATCGGGTCTTTGGCCTAGGGGTTTATAGGGCGCCGTTGCGCCAGGGCCCGGTGATGGCGAAGGTGACGCCCGGGCTCTGGATGTTGACGAACAGCCAGTTGCCGTTCTTGGGCTCGAAGCTGGCGCCGGCCCACTCGGAGCCCGTGAAGTCGCCGGAGTACCCCTTGGAGGCTTGATACTCGGGTGGGAGAACAAGGTTGTTCTCGGCGAAGCGGAAGATGTCGCCGTCGGGCGTCAGGCCGTGCAGGTATTCGCGGCCGCTCCCGTCCTCGCACAACACCAGGCCGCCGCGAGGACTGACGGTCACGTTGTCGGGGGCGTTGAGCACGTCCGAGGACGGCGAGGCGATGACGCAGGTGAACGTCGCCGATGCGGGGTCGTAGGCGAACACCTGGCCCTGCCCGGCGGCCCCGCCGCTGGTGGAGATGACGTAGATGACGCCGCTGCCGAACCACGCCCCCTCGCCGCGAACGATGCGTGCCGCGCCCTTGGCCTGGGCCTGCTGCCACGGGGTCGGCTCACCCGGGCCCCAATCGGGGGCCTCGATGACCACCCAATCTGCCGTGGCGCTGTCGCCTGTGGCCCAGAGCCGCGTGTCGGTCGTGCCGTCGAGGACCATGGCTTGCAGCACACCACCGGCGGCGAGATTGGCCGGATCGACAGGCACATAGCGGTACAGGGCAGAGCTTCCCGAGTCCTCGGTCTCATAGATGATCCCGGTGCCAGGGTCCGTGGCGTTGGCTTCGTGCGAGAACCGTCCCATGCCGACGAGGGGCACGGCGTTGGACGTGCCGACGCTCGGGACCTCGAAGATGTAGCCGTGCCGCGTGGTGCCGTTGATGTCGGTGGTCTCCTCGCACGTGAGCCAGGCGCTCCCCCGGTGAGGGCCGCCCGCGCAGTTCCGGATCGTGCCGCTCAGGCTGGCATAGTCCTCGACGAGGGAGCCGCTGTCCGGATCGAACACGAGCGTGGTTGTGCCGCCGCTGGCCAGGGGGTCATACGTGGCATCCGCCGGAGCGAACGGTGTGCCGCTGCCACGCTCGTGGTTGCGCACCAGGCGAACCATGTCGCCTTGACGGAACGCCGCCATCCCGTCATGGGCACTCGGCGTCAGTGTGCCGTCCGACATCACGTCGTTACGCCAGCCAAAGCTGAGGTACTCGAAGCCCTTCGGGAGCATGAGCAACTCGAGACCGGTCGTCTGGTCCTTCACCGGAGCGAGCCGCCCATAGCCGCCTCTGGATTGCTTCGCGCCACGAGCAGCGCCGGCACCGCGGGCCCCGAGGGCTGCGAAGGGGCCGGCGAGTGCAATCCCCGCACCGGCCGACAGCGCGCTCTGCAGGAAAGTCCTGCGGTTCAACGACGTCTGCGAATCGGTCATGATCGGCCTCCCCAGGCTGGTCCGCCGAACCGAACCTACGAGGCGCACCTAGCGGCGACGCAACGCCGGAGTGAACACCCTCGGAACCTTCCGCACGCATTGGTCGACGACGGCGGCCACCACCGATGTCCCTGCCGAGAACAACCGCGGGGATAGGCCCCCCGTCACCGAGAGCCTCAACGTCCACGGGTACGACCACCGGTCTGCCGGTGTTGGCTGCGGTGACATGGTCTGTCGTGGTCCAAGCGATGAGTTTTTGTCGCGCGCGTCGTCTCCACTCGCGGCGAGCTCGGGAGGAGTTTCCACCGTGAGCAAGGTGATCTGGCACGTCACGATGTCCCTGGACGGCTTCATCGCCGGGCCTGACGACTCGATGGACTGGGTGATCGGGGGATGGAGCGACGATGGCACGACCACGCGCGATATCGAGGTCGACCGCAGCTCGATGGCGGAGGAGATCGTCCTCTCCACCGGAGCGATCCTCGGAGGCCGGCGCTGGTTCGACGTCGCCGAGCGGCAATACGACGGCGTCGACGGCATCTACGGCGGCCAATGGCAGGGACCGGTCTTCGTGCTCACGCACCGGCCGCCAGAAGAAGCGGTGGATGACACCGTTACCTTCGTGTCGACACCCCTCGCCGACGCAGTGGAAACGGCGCGTGCCGCAGCCAACGGGAAGGACGTCGTGATCTTCGGCGCCAATCTCGCGCAGCAGTGCCTGGGAGAGGGACTGCTCGACGAGATCGCGATCCATCTCGCGCCGGTGCTGCTCGGCGACGGCATCCGGCTCTTCGGGACATCTGACAGTCAGCCTTTCGCTCTCCGGCGCACGACGTTGGCTGACTCCGGACAGATCACTGACCTGCGGTTCAGTGTCCTCAGGCGATGAGGCCGTTGGCGGTGCGGCTCTGGTGCCCGGAGAACGCTCGACGTATTTCGCCCTGACCCAGCTCCGGCACGACAGAACGTTGAGGCGCCACTCTGGTGGCCGATCCTCGGAGGAGCATGTCGACTGGGACAGTGCGTGCCGCATTCGATGAACTCCCGCCCAGCGCTGCCTGGCGACATGTGGACGCTCGGGACGGCTTCGAAGTGGTCTTCCTGCAGACGGGTGTTGGTGGGTACCAGCTCGGCGGCTGTACGACTGCCGTCGAGAACGGGCAGGCATGGGTCGTGCGCTATGACATCGTTGTCGACGACGCATGGCGGACCCGTAGCGCGTACGTGAGCGGACGTTCGGCGTCCGGTGAACAGGAGGTGCGGCTCGAGTCCGATGGTTCGGGCCATTGGCGCGTCGGCGGCGTCGCCGCGCCCCAGCTGGACGGATGCTTCGACATCGACCTCGAGTCGTCGTCGTGCACAAACACGTTGCCGGTCCACCGGCTGGGACTGGGTGTCGGCCAGGGAGCCAACGCCCCGGCGGCCTATGTGCGGGCCCTCGGCTTCGCCGTCGAACGCCTGGAGCAGCGTTACATCCGGATCGAGGATGATGGCAACCAGCGGCGGTTCGACTACACCGCGCCCGTGTTCGACTACGAGGGACGCTTGGTCTACGACGCGTCCGGGTTGGTTCTCAACTATCCCGGCATCGCCATCCGGGACATCTGACAACCGCGCCACCCCATCGCCGCGGGCGATCAACCCCAAAGAGGGTCGGTCGCACCGAACGGCCAGAAACTCGTCGGGCAACTGGACACAGCGCTTTGCTGGGCTGACTTCGACGACTTTCGCAGAGCGCGCCAGTTCTAACAGGCACGGTGACACGTCCCCGCGATCTCTAAGGAGGCCTTGACGTGACAGGCTCGGAACTCGGTGACAGGCCCGCACTGGTAACCGGAGCGAGCCGCGGCTTCGGTCGCGCCATCGCGGTCGCCCTCCACGACGCGGGCGCCAACGTCGTCGCCGTTGCTCGCAGCGCCGACCAGTTGGGCCAGTTGCGCGATGAGCTCGGCCGCCGGCTCACCACAGTGGCCGCAGACGCCGCCGACCCAGTCGCCGCCGGGTCACTCATCGAGCAGTACCGGCCGAAGACGCTCGTTCTCAACGCCGGCGCTCCGCCGCTGATGCGCCGGGGCACAGGAGATCGCCAACCATGACTGATGACCGACCACTGCTCACAACCCGCACGCTCGGCGAGACCGAGAACGCACTACGCGCCCTTCTCAGCCAGACCCTGCACGGCACCGGCATCGACTACCCGCACTGGGTCGTCCTGACCGTTGTCGCCAGGAGCCAACCGTCGATCTCGACAACCGAGCTCGCCACTCGACTCGCCAAGAGCCTCAGGATCGACGACGCCGCCGCTGTCGCGCTCATCGACGACCTTCGCGCCCGTCACATCCTCGACCAAGCCGGCGACCCCATCGCCCTGACCGCGGACGGCGCCGCCCTGTTCCAACGGCTCGACGCCGAGATCGGGGCACTCACCCGACAGCTGTGGGCGGGCATCGACGTCGACGACCTCGCGGCGGCGTACCGCGTCCACTCCACCATCACCGACCGTGCGAACCACCTGCTCGCCCGCCGCAGCTGAACCCGGCGACGCGTCGGTTGACCCCGCCGCTGCTACAGGCGGTGTCCTCGTCGCCGCCCGAAAGTCATCGCCAACAGGCGCCCCCCTCACCGCAACGTGTGGCTGGGTCGAGGATCGGCCCGAAAGGAGATGAGATGCTTGCGGAACACTCGATCGACGTGATGCTCACGCCACCCGACCTGGGCGCGGTGAAGCAGTTCTACGGCGACAGGGTCGGGCTCGAGGTGCTGATCGAGAGCGACGACTTCGTGACGTTCCGGTGCGGCGGCGACAGCCGACTGGTCGTGACCCGCACCAGCTCCCCGAGCACCGAGCAGACCACCAAGGCGAGCTGGCGGGTCGCTGGCATCGCCGCCGAGGTGGCCGACTTGCGCGCCCGTGGCGTCGCCATCGCCAACTACGACGAGCCCGGCTTGCAGACAGTGGATGGTGTCGCCGACGTCGGCTTCGCCCTGTCGGCGTGGTTTGTTGATCCCGGCGGCAACACCATCGGCCTGCTCCAGTTCAAAGACGAGGCGCTGGGATGAGCAACGAGCCCCGCCCGGCTTCCGACGCGCCGCCCCAGGGCACCGACGGTCCGGTCACAACCACCGTGACCCGCCGGGTCAAACCCGGACACGAACCCTTCTACGACCAGTTCCTGCAGGGCGTCATCGCCGCCGCCAGCCGGTTCCCCGGCCACCTCGGCGTCGAGGTGTTCCGCCCCGAGTCCGCCACGGCCGGCGACTACCGCGTCGTCTACCGCTTCGACACCGGCGAACACCTGCGCGCCTGGCTCGACTCCCAAGAGCGACGCGCTTGGCTCGAACGCGCCGAGCCGCACGTGGTCGGCCCGATGCAGACCCGGGTTGTGACCGGGCTGGAGACCTGGTTCACCCTGCCGGGCCACCCGGCCACCGCGCCCCCGCCGCCCTACAAGATGGCCCTGCTCACCTGGCTCACCATCTTTCCCCTCATCACCCTGGTGGTCGTGGCCCTCGAACCGCTGCTCGAGGAGCTCGCCCTCGTCCCCCGGCTGGCCCTCACCACCGCCGTAACCGTCCCGATCATGACCTGGCTCGTGATGCCCCGAGTCACCCGGCTGCTCCGCCGCTGGCTATACCCCGACCATCCCGCGGTGATCTCGGGAGCGTTACGACCGTGAGCAAGGTGATCTGGCACATCACGATGTCGTGGACGG
Organism: Acidimicrobiales bacterium; assembly: GCA_035697145.1. Lineage (GTDB taxonomy): Bacteria > Actinomycetota > Acidimicrobiia > Acidimicrobiales > VFJN01 > DASQUK01. The sequence goes on along the minus strand of DASSDL010000123.1, from coordinate 12,467 downwards.
CTTCATCGCCGGGCCTGACGACGATGGACTGGGTGGTCGGCGAATGGAGCGACGACGGCACCACGACGCGCGACATCGCGGCCGACCGCAGCCCGGTGGCGACAGCCTGAGAGTTGCCCGCCGCGGTCCCAACACAGACGAGGACTTGGAGGCAAACATGACCACGACCACACCGAGAGCCTTGATCTCGGCGATGCAGGTGACGCTGGACGGCTACACCGAAGGCCCCAAGGGCGAGGCCGACTGGGTCGATTCCTGAGCCGACGGCCGCGAGCTGCTGCCGCCGGTTGACGCCTTCGTCCTAGGCGGCGGAATGTTCCCCGGCTACGAGCAGTTCTGGGCAGCCATCCTCGACGACCCGAGCGCCGCCTCCGACATGCTCCGCAGGGATCCCTACCCTCGCGAGGTCAGCTACGCCCGCGTCGCCGCGGAGACGCCGCATCTAGTGCTCTCCAAGACGCTCACCGACGCAAGCTGGCCGACGGCGCGGATCGCTCGCGACATTGGCGAGATTCGCACATTGAGGCAGCAGCCGGGCAGAGCCGCCTACGTGGTTGGCGGCCCGGGATTGGTCACCAGCCTCATAAACGCTGGCCTGCTCGATGAACTCCGCCTGATCGTGCACCCGGTCGCCACGGGAGGCGGAAGGGCCCTCTTCCGAGGGATCTCCGAGCGCCAGGCACTTGAGCTCGTGTCAGCCGAGCCCATGGCATCCGGCCGGCTCAACCTCACCTACCGCCTCAGAGCCGACGGCGCAAAGGGCTGAGAGGAGACATGGCGCATTCGGTTCCGGGCGGGACGAACGACTTCAATAACAAGATAATCGAGGATTTCCGGGCGAACGAGGGACGCGTCCGTTGTGGCAGAAGCTGGTCGCGGCGTCTCCTTCAATCGGTGAACCAAACAACGGTGATTCTTGCTGACCGCGGTGATGTCGACATCGCCGGCAGCTGAGTCGGGACAGATCACTGACGTCCGGTTCAGTGTCGTGAAGTAGCGACCACCGAGGCAGCGAGCGTCCGATGCTAGGACCAGATACCACATGGATCATGCGTGTATCAGGCGTTCGGGGGACGTGCGGCGGCAGATTCCGCTCTCGAGTCGTGATGGGCCACCGCTACGGGATCCGGCGCTCGCGCACCTCGTAGTGCTGGGACCGCTCGTCGAAACGTCCGAGCAGTTCGCGGGCTGCGGGTGGTACCCACGAGGCTTCGTGGTCCTCGCCCGCGAAGGCTCGGACCGCGTCCAACGAGTCGAACCACATGACGGTGATGAACTCCACTTCGTCGCCGAGGTCGCGTCGGAACACCTGGATCTCCCGGAACCCGTCGATCGAACGATCCTCGATGCTGGCGATGATCTCGTCGCGCAGCAGCGTCTCGTAAGCATCGGCGTTGCCGGGCCGGGTGTAGCCGTGCCAGATGCGGCTGATCACGGAGCCTCCCTTCCTCACCGGAGAGACGACAGCCAGCCCATCCTCTTGTGCTCACAGTCTATCATGAGCTTAGACCGTGACAGAAGGAGGAGGCATGCCGATCTACGCGATCTGGGAGTCCCAGTTCCCCGGCCCGCGGGCAGCGGCGGGGCGCGCGGTGACCGAGGCGATCTGGCGAGATATGACGAGCTTCGAGGGCTACCTGAACCACGAGCTGCTGGTCGACATCGACGATCCGGGGCACCTGCTGGTGGTTAGCCGGTGGGCGAGCCGAGAGCATGCCGACGAGTCTCTACGGATCTACGCCGAGCACCCGAACGCCCGCGCGGTGAACAACCTGGTCGCCGCGCCTCGACGTCGCATCCTCGCCGCAGGTGCGGGTGGCTGATCCGACGGCGAACCCGCAGTTGCTGCTCCTATTGGCCAACCTGGGGCGCCCACGGCGGCCGTCCGGGGCGGCCGCCCCCTACGCCGAGCCGATCCTGCCTGACGCCACCGTCGCATCCGCGCAGTTGGCGGACGTGGCCGACCAGCCAGTCGCCGCCGCGGACCTGGCCGACCTCCGCCGGCTTCAAGGAGCGTCGGTCCACGCGGCCGACGGGATCCTCACCGGCGAGACACCGGATTGTGCTGAGCTCAACGCACTCGCCGCCGGCAGTACCGCGCGCATCGAGCTCGTCGTCACCGACGGGGTCCCGCGACGACAGCTGATCTGGACCGACACGTCGCTGGCCGCCGCGCTGGCCCGACGCCTCATCGAGGAACTCAACGTGCTCGAACCCGACCGGCTCCGGCGTTGCGCTCGCCCGGAGTGCGACCTGCTCTTCTACGACACCACCCGGTCCCGCACGCGCCGATGGCACGCTGAAGATCCCTGTGGATGGCGTGAGCGTCAGCGCGTCCACCGGCTCAGAACGTCGAGCTGAAGCTCGACCAGGCCATCGCGATACCGAGGCACGGGTTCGTGGCCCAGATGGGACCTGCTCCCGGACCGGTGCCGGTCCCGCTCCGGGACCGGTTCGTCCCTTTGGGCTGAGATAGGTCCAGGTCACGAACGCACATGACCTCGCCGGTCGCCAGGCTGGGAACCTGCACGTATCTGCGCGCCTGGCCTCGCCCCCTCGGACGCACCACCCACGTCCTCGTGCAGTCGTTGATGTCCCCCGATCTGTCGCGCCGGTTCGGCGCGCACACCCGTCGTTCGTTCGCGCTCGCGGTTCGTGCATCGCGTACGGTCAGCTCGTGATCCGCGGTACTTGCGATCCCGCGTTTCGCTCAGTGCGGGAAGCCTTCGCTGCCAACTTCGAACAGGGCGAAGTCGGCGCTGCGTGCAGCGTCACCATCGAAGGGCAGGTGGTCGCCGACATCTGGGGAGGGTGGGCCGACACTGATCACCAGCGTGAGTGGACTCACGACATGATGGTGAATGCGTACTCGGTGGGGAAGCCGATCGTTGCCCTGATGCTGCTGCAACTCGTCGAGCGCGGCCGCGTCGAGCTCGACGCCACCGCGGATCGCTGGTGGCCCGAGCTCCTCGCGGGCCAGCAAGGTGCCACTGTCCGAGACGTCCTCTGCCACTGCGCCGGCGTTCCCGCGATCCGTGAGCCGTTGACGAACGATGCGCTCTGGGACTGGCACGCGCTCTGCAGTGCCATCGCTGCCACTGATCCATGGTGGGAGCCGGGAACTCGCCATGCTTACCACTCGAACACCTATGGGCATCTGGTCGGTGAGCTGGCCAGGAGGATCGATGGCCGACTCCCCGGCACGTGGTTGCGGGACGAGATCGCCGGGCCCCTCGACGCCGATCTCGTGTGGGGTCTGACCCCGGCCGAGCAAGCACGCTGCGCGGATGTCGTCTGGGAGATCGATGTTGATCGCGGGATCGAATGGTTCTCGGCGCGCGCAGAGACCGATGAGCAGCGCATGATTGCCCTCAGCTACTCGAACCCGCCTGGCTACTCGGGGATAGGCGTCGTGAACAGCGCGGAGTGGCGAGCCACGCAGGTGCCGTCGACCAACCTGCACGCAACGGCTCGCGGCGTCGCGCGCCTCTACACCGCTCTGGCGGCAGGCGGTGCCGTCGACGGGATCACGCTCATCGGCCCCGATCTACTCGCCGAGGCGACCTCGCCCCAGTCGGAGGGTTGGTGCCCGGTTCTCGAGCGAGAGGCCACATTCGGCCTCGGCTTCCAACCGACTCGGCCGGACCGACCCTTCGGACCGAATCCCGGCAGCTTCGGCCATTTCGGGACCGGGGGCGCTGTGGGGTTCGCGGATCCGCAGGCCGGCGTCGGGTTCGGCTATGTCATGAACGCGGTCAAGCCGCGCTGGCAGAGTCCGCGAAACCGCGCGCTCATCGACGCTCTGTACGCCTGCCTCTAGCGCGGTTGTTGATGGCCTCGATGGTCGGTGCCGCGTAACCGCGTTCGAGAAACAGCGTTCCAACACGACCACCACGAAGAAGCCTGCGAATGCGAAGACCAACGGCGAAGGCGGGGTTCTCGCGGCGATCGCCGCGATGTCAGGCCCGATCGCACGATCGGCCAGCGACTCCATGCGGTCATCCGGGCTGCGGCGCTGGACCCTTCACCGAAGACCCGGTATGGGAAGCCCGCCTACGCCAAGGACGGCGAGGTCGTGTGCTTCTTCCGCAGCGCGGAGAAGTTCAAGGAGCGCTACGTGACACCCGGGTTCAACGACTCAGCCAAGCTCGACGACGGGAACCTGTGGCCGATCTCCTACACGCTCACGAAGCTGACCGACACCGAAGAGATCAAGATCGCGCGAAACTCGTGAAGAAAGCAGTGAGCTGATGAAAACGATGACATGCAAGCAACTTGGTGGGCCATGCGACTACCAACACCAAGGTCAAACCGCCGATGACGTCATCAAGGCTCAAGACCGGCATCTCAAGGAGATGGTCGCCGGTGGTGACACCGCGCACGCGCCCGCCCTCAAAGAGATGAAGGGCCGCTGGAAGCACCCGATCTCAGGGATGAGCTGGTACCGCGCCGCTAAACGGAACTTCGCCGCACTCCCCGAGAACTGACCGCGCCGTATCTGCCATCGATCTCGCGCACTCTGCGAATAGGCGAACAGCGGAACGCGAGCACAGATCATCTGCACCAGCGACAGCACGCACTTCGACGGAGTCGGCGAGCCGCTCGAGATGAAGGCCGTTCTGAGCGGGACGGTGTCATCAGTCCGGCGTGAAAGTCATGTCCACCAGCGGCCGCCGACTGATGCTGGTGTCCCAGTTCATGCCGGCGAAATGGTGGAGCGTCGATTACGCCACCGCGCGACCCAAGGGCCAGCTGTCCTGCGCCGTCTCGCCGTCGGGGCAGACGGCGCAGTTGAACCTCCGTCCGGTAACCGCTCCGGCCACAGGGATACTCACTCCAGAGGCCCGCGTTCCGCAGTTGATGGGCACATGAGCGGAGTTGTGGGCGTAAATGTGCTGGTGAGGGGGTTGCAGTTGGGTTGAGGTGCCGCGGAGGACCTATCAGCACGAGCCGGGCCAACCCGTCGCCCCTGCCTGCAGGCCGAGCCGTCAACCCACGACATGGCGCCCTCACACCCGCCTCGGCCGCGGCAACCATCTCGCGCAGGAGCCGCTCGGCGTCGCGGCGGGAACCGCGCATGCTCCGGGTCGCATAGCGCTCGCGACCCGAGACAGGGTCACGGCCGAGATAGACCCGAAGCTCCCAGCTCTGCCCGCGGCGCCGGATGAAGCCCCGCATCGCCCACCGCCACCCCCTTCAGACCCATTGCGTTCATGGAGACAGCCCCCTTCTATGGGACGTTCTATGGGACGTTCTATGGGACGTTCTATGGGATGACACGGGAAGCGCCCGCGACTGCGTCAGCCTCACGGCCAGGCGGAGGCGCGATTGCGCCATCCGAGTGTCGTGTGCCCAACGAACCGGCCCAGGAGGACCAGCCGGGCACCACCGGTGGCCAGCACGGAGCGTGTGCAGCGCGGACAGCTTGAGCCTGGTTCGAGTGACCCAGATCACCGAATCTCTGCGCCTCTACTCAGTCAGCTCAGCGGTACCGATCTGCAGGTTCCGGGCGTGGCCAACGCAGTTTCGCCGACGTCGTTATGGCGCGATGGACAGCGCCAGCGGCGAGTGTGCAGCTGACGTCGATATGGTCGGGTTGGAGGTCTCGAGGGATTTCCCTTGTAGGACCCCACTTCCGTGGCTTCGCGTCGATGAACTTTTCCGGAGGAGCCGCCGTCGCATCGTGAACGTGGACCGGCTGCGGCGCGTCCCGGATACGATCCTGCTGGCTCGGCTCGTTCAGTCGTGCCGGGCGTATGCGGGTCGTCGAACCGGGGGGTGACGAATCGTGAAGTCTTGGCGGCTGGGCCTGGCAGTGCTGGTATCGGTTGGCCTGCTTGTTGGTGTGGCGCCTGCGAGCGCCGACACCACGGCGCAGTCCTTGCCGTTGTCGCAGGATTGGTCGAACACCGGGCTGATTACAACTGATGACGACTGGTCCGGCGTGCCCGGCGTTATCGGCTACCGCGGGGACGACTTGACGACGGCCACGGGCGCCGATCCGCAGACGATCACGGCTGACGGCTCGGCGACACCGGTTGACGTCATCGCCAATCAGACCAATCCGAACACGCTGGCGACCGGTGGTGTGGCCGAGTTCCACATCGCGGACCCGTCCGTCGCGCTCAATGGCTCAGGCACGGCCGATGCGCCTCACGTGGTGGTCAACTTGGTCACGACGGGGTTCCAGAACATCTCGGTCTCGTACAACGCCCGTGATCTCGATGGCTCCGTGGACAACGCCGTGCAGCAGCTCGCCACCCAGTTCCGCGTCGGCGCTAGCGGGGTGTACACGAACCTTCCCGCCAGCTACATCGCCGACGCGACCGCCGGCCCGAGCCTGGCCGGTTTGACGACGCCGGTCGCCGTGGCCCTTCCGGCCGACGCGAACGACAAGCCGCTCGTCCAGGTGCGTGTCATCACGACGAACGCGGTCGGCAACGATGAGTGGGTGGGCGTTGACGACATCCAAGCCACCGGCGACCCCATCGTCGGCGACTCCGCTCCGGTGGTTGCATCGGTCAGCCCGGCGAACGGGGCGGCCAACGTCGCCGTCGACGCCAACGTCGAGGTGACCTTCAGCGAGCCGGTGACCGTGACGGGCGCATGGTTCGAGATCTCCTGCGCCACGTCTGGCGCAGTCACGGCCGCGGTCTCGGGTGGTCCTGCAACGTTCACGCTCAACCCGGCCACGGACTTCGCGAACGGCGAATCGTGCACGGTGACGATCAACGCGGCCGGTGTCACGGACCAGGACGCGATCGACCCACCGGACTCGCCGGCCGAGAACTTCTCCTCCTCCTTCAGTACTGTCCCGCCGCCAGCAACCATCGCCGAGGTGCAGGGCGCGTCCCACATCTCGCCTCTCAACGGCCAGAACGTCAGCGGCGTGGAAGGCGTCGTCACCGCTCGACGCACCGCAGGCGGACGCGGCGTCTGGATCCAGGACCCGACTCCCGACGCGAACCTCGCAACCTCCGACGCCGTCTTCGTCTTCATCAACGCGGCCCCGGCGGCGCAAGTCGGCGATCACGTGCGGGTCAGCGGCACAGTGAGCGAGTTCCGCGCCGGCGGGGATCCCGACAATCTGACGATCACCCAGATCACGAGCTCGAACGCGAATGTGACCGTCGTGTCGAGCGGCAACCCTCTACCCGCAGCGACGGCGCTCGGCACCGGTGGCCGCCTCCCACCCACGGAGAACATCGACGACGACGGCGCCGGCAACGTCGAGACTGGCGGCACCTTCGACCCGGCGAACGACGCGATCGACTTCTACGAGAGCCTCGAGGGGGTGATCCTTCAGGTCAACAATGGCGCCGTAGTCGGCGCGACCCGCAGCTTCGGAGAGATCACGCTCCTGCCCGATGCCGGAACATGGGCCACCGGGCTGCGGACACCGCGCGGAGGGATCCTCCTTGGCGGATACGTCGACCCGAACCCGGAGCGGATCATCGTCGACGACGAGATCCTGCGCGACATCGCCCCGGCACCGCGTCCCGCCAAGGCGATGCCGGACATGAATGTCGGGGACTCCCTGACCTCCGCGGTGCTCGGACCGCTCGACTACAGCTTCTCGAACTACAAGATCCAGGCGACCACAACGCCCTCGTTCACCCCGGCCGGGCTCGTCCGCGAGGCGACGTCGGCCCCCACCGCGCACCAGATCGCGGTAGCGACCTTCAACGTCGAGAACCTTGCCGGCACCGACCCGCAGTCCAAATACGACCATCTCGCCGCCCTGATCGTGAACAACCTCCGGTCACCAGACATCATCGGGATCGAAGAGGTGCAAGACAACGACGGCGTCGCCGGCGGCACCACCAGTCCCGTCGTGGACGCGTCCGTCGCCTGGACGCGCATGGTCCAGGCGATCCAAGCCGCTGGCGGTCCCTTCTACGAATACCGCCAGATCGATCCGGTCGACGACGACGAAGGCGGCGCACCCGGCGGCAACATCCGCGTCGGCTTCCTGTTCCGCACCGACCGCGACGTCGAGTTCATCGACCGGCCCGGCGGCGGCCCGACGACGGAGACGACGATCGTCGCACAGCCGTCCGGACCCCGCCTCTCGTCCAGCCCCGGTCGGATCGGCACCCAGTCGGCGGCGTTCGACGACACCCGCAAGTCGCTTGTCGGCGAGTTCCGCGCCCGCGGGAAGAAGCTATTCGTCGTCGTCAACCACTTCAGCTCGAAGACCGACGACCAGCCGCTCTTCGGCCCCGCGCAACCCCCGGCTCGCCTCAGCGAGATCGCTCGCCACGGACAGGCACAGGTCGTTCACAGCTTCGTCGCAGATCTCCTCGCCGCCGACCCGAACGCGAACGTGATCGTCCTCGGCGACATCAACGACTTCGAATTCTCCGAGACGGTGGACATCCTCGAAGCGGGCGGCGTGCTTCACACGCTCGTCAAGGACCTGCCCCCGGCAGAGCGCTATTCATACGTGTTCGAAGGCAACTCGCAGGTGCTGGACCAGATCCTGTTCAGCCCGAACCTCGCCAACCATTTCCGCCACGACTACGACGTCGCTCATGTCAACTCCGAGTTCGCGGACGCGATCCAGGCATCAGACCACGAGCCGTCCGTGACGCGGATCGACCTGCGCGGCCGATGATCGCTCTGCAGCCCGGACGTCCAGAGTTTCGGCGAGTGCCCACCGCCGGGAAGGGGACGGGTGGAACCCGGGCCGCCACCGGACACCGCTGAGGCTCGGCGCCGATACCGTCAGCTCGCCTCCCGGTACGACAGACACATTCGGTTCGTGGCCCCTCTGCGACGTCGTGCTGTCGGGCGCCTCAAGCTGCGCAATGGCGATCACGTCCTTGACATGGGTTGCGGCACGGGGGCGAGTTTGGGGGCTCTCAGGTCAATCGTCGGTGCAACAGGGCAGGTATCCGGGATCGAGCTGAGCGAGGAGATGGCGGCTGTCGCGCGCCAACGGATCGAAGACAATGGATGGAAGAACGTCGAGGTCCTCGTTGGTGACGCGGTGACGGCAACGCTGCCAAGCGATGTCGACGGCATCTTGTTCTTCGAGACGCATGACTTGATGCGAACACCCGCCGTCGTGAGGCGCGCGGTCGCGGCGGGCCGCCCCGGCGCTGGCGTGGTCGCCTTCGGACCCGCATCTGCTCCGCGCTGGGCGATCCCGGTCAACGCGATCGTCAGATCGGTGCGCGCCGCTACGTGACCACCTTTGAGGGGTTGGACGCCCCGTGGAGCCATCTTGCCGCTGAGGTACCTGGCCTCCGTGTCCATCGCCTCTTCCTCGGCGGCGCCTACCTCGCCGTCGGCCGCACCGAGACCACGCCTCAAGCCCAGTAGCACCCGATCGGTTGACACCTCAGCGTGGGGGTTCAAAGCATGCGGCCGAGAATCTGATTCCCTGGCGCCGCCCGTCGGCCACCACGACACCATGAGCCGTGCGCCCTCAAAATAGCTGCTTGACTCCGGGCTGGCGCTGCGGCCGGTTCGTAGCGTCTGGAGGTCTCTGACGGGTTAGCTCACGAAGTGCCTGCCGCGGGCGTTTGGCCGGCTGGCTTGTGAACGAAGAGCCGCCCGTCAGGTCTACGTGGTTCCGGACTGAAGCACCGTGCCGGCAACGATGGTCGGGAACATCCACTCAAACCACGGCACCGGCGACGAGCTCGAACTCCGCCCCCACGAGGGCTACGAATGGCTCTACGTCCTCTCAGGCCGACTTCGCCTCGTACTGGGCGAACACGAGCTGGTCCTGACCGCAGGCGAAGCCGCCCAGTTCGACACCCGCCCGCCTCACGCCTTCGGCAACGACCGGCGCCATCCGGTCGAGATCATCAGCCTCTTCGGACGCCAGGGCGAACGCGTTCACGTCGGCGCCCGCCCCCAATCACTCAGCCGACCGCAGCCGTCGAGTTGAGCTAGCTCCGTCACAGGGCACGATCACATTGGCCGCCGACACTCGCCAACTCACAGAGCAGCATTTGACATTTTGCCGGTCGTCTTGCCGATTCTGGCGTACGATCGTTCAGCGACATGTCGAGGGGCTGTCGCTTTCGCTCAACCTTCAATCGGTCGGTTAGCGGCTGGCAGCCCAGTTGACATGGGTGTGTGACGGGACCGACGCGACGGGATTGTGATGCGACTACGTACACCGGTGGTTTTGGTGCTCGGTCTGGCATTGGCGGGGGTGATGGTGGCCCCGGCTGGGGCGCATCCTGATCATCCCGACCCCGGCGGCGGGGGCAAGGAGATGTTTCCTGGTGAGGGTGTCGTGGACGGCCTGCACCAGCATGGGGGCGACGAGGGTCACCTGCCGCCGGTCCAGCGCAACGTTGAGCTGGTGGGCCGGGCCGAGGTGACCAATCCGACCCCGGGCCAGACCAACGACGGCCGGGTTGCGGACGTGTTCGCTCACGGCGATTACGCCTACCTCACCGCCTTCCGCGAGCCGACCTGCGAGAACGCAGGGGTGCATGTGGTCGACATCCACGATCCGGCCAACCCGTTCGAGGTGACCGACGCGTTCATCCCCACCAGCGTCGGCTCGTTCGCCGGCGAGGGGATCCAGGTGGTGCCGGTCGACAACGAGTTCTTCTCCGGTGATCTGCTCATCCATCAGAACGAGACGTGCCCGTTCGGCCCGCCGCCCACCGATCCGCTGCTGTCGGGTGGCATCTCGCTGTGGGACGTGAGCGACCCGACGAACCCTGAGCCGGTCACCCTCCACACGGGCGACTTCGAGGGCGGCCTCAACGATGGTCCGAACCAGACCCACTCGATGTGGGCCTGGCACAACGAGTTCGATGGGCGCTGGTACGTGGTCCTGGTCGATGACGAGGAGCTCACTGACATCGACATCCTCGACATCACCGACCCGTTCAACCCGGAGCTGGTCAACGACACCCTCGATCTCGATGCGTTGTTCGGGGTCAACCAGGCCCAGCCTGCGCACCTGCAGTCGAGTTTCTCGCACGACATGTATGTGGTGAGGGTCGGCCAACGCTACGTGATGAACATGAGCTACTGGGATGGCGGGTACGTCCTGTTGGATGTCACTGACCCGCGGCCGGGCCAGGTCACGCTGATCGCGGAGAGCGACTTCGCCCTGCTTGACGAGGAGCAGCTGGCCCGCGGCAACGAGATCGCGCCGGAGGGCAACGCCCACCAGTCCGAGCTGTCGGCCAACCGCAAGTACCTGATCGCCACTGACGAGGACTTCAACCCGTTCGCGGTGACCGGCACGATTGAGACCGGGGCCCATGCCGGGTTCCAGTATCGGGCCAACTCGGCCAACGCCACCCCGCCTATCGAGGAGGGCACCGAGATCAGCGGCGCCCCGACTTTCGTGGGTCTGGGGTGCGGCACCACGACGCCAGGTTCGGTTCCTCCCGGCACTGGGGTGGCCCTTGTCGAGCGGGGCGTGTGCACCTTCCAGGAGAAGCTGGACAGCATCACCGCCGCCGGCTACAGCGCCGGGATCGTGTTCAACGCCGTTCGGCCCGACTGCCTGGGCCTGGTGACGATGGCCGCGGAGGGGACCATCCCGTTCGTGTTCGTCAGCCGCGACGTGGGCCTGCGGCTGCTTGACCAGACCATCGGGACCGACGTGTGCACCCAGGCCTCGCCTCCACCAGGCTCAGGCACGGCCACCACCACGATCGCCTCGGTGTTCGACGGCTGGGGTTACGTGCGGCTGTTCCGGACCAATGTCCCAGGGCAGCCGGGCCGCACCGGGTCGATCCAGCAGCTCGACACCTACGCGATCCCCGAGGGCCAGGACCCGGCGTTCGCCGCAGGATTCGGTGACCTGTCGATCCACGAGGTCGCCCTCGACCCGGATGCGAAGCTGGCCTACTTCTCGTACTACGCCGGTGGGTTCCGGGTGGCTACCTACGACCATGACCGGCTCGAGGAGGTCGGGGCGTTCATCGACGAGGGCGGCAACAACTTCTGGGGTGTCGAGGTCTGGCACGACGAGAACGGCGAGAGGTTCGTGCTCGCCTCTGACCGCGACTTCGGCCTCTACATCTTCCAGTACACCGGGCCAACACCCTGACATTCCACGGGGGCCTCGGCGCACGGCGAACGGACCGGGCGCCGAGGCCCCCGGATCACTACCCACGATCAGCCCAGTTCGTTGGGGCCGATCGAGACCCGAGCTTCGGGCAGCCCCGCCGCCCCACCCGTAACGGCGCCTCGGCACTCGCCGGGCACGCCGTCGGCGGCGGGGCTGATCGACGGCGACGCCGCCTGGATCGCACACCCCTGTGCGCCAGCAAGCCACACCCAGAACGAGCAGCCCGAACACCGGCTCGACGTCCCGTGACACCGTGCACCGAACGGCGTCTCCGTGCCGGTCGAGGGCCCCAACGTCGGCGCACCGATCGACCGTTCTGCCTCCTCAATGCGCCCCACAGCACCGGCGAGCGCTGCTTCGGCCGCGACCGGGAGAGCCGAACAGCCAGATCACGCAACACGGCAGA
>DASSDL010000122.1:0-10085 GCA_035697145.1 Acidimicrobiales bacterium | reverse complement strand
GTGATGCCGTCCGGCGATTGCTCCGCGCTGAACCTGGTCTACGGCAATCCCGACTCAGGATCTGGCGACTACTTGTGGCTGTGGCTGACTTCCGGGAGGTGCGGGGTCCAGATCGGCGTCGCGGGCGAGCCCCGACCGCTCACAGTGGGACCCTTCGAGGGCACGGTCGTCGAGTCCTCATCGGCGACGACCGGCGCCCTCTTCGACGGCACCACGGCCATCCAGTTCGAGACCGACCTGCCAGTCGACGACGTCGCCACCCTCCTAGCGTCGCTGCGGCCGTTCGACCCGGGCAACTAGCCCGGGCCGCTGGCCGCCACCTCGTCGTAATGATCCGAAAGTGCCGGTGCGGCGGCCGACGGCGTTGCTAGCCTGCGGGGCACCAGAGAAAGGAGGTGGTCCAACGCATGAATGACGGTAGTCACGGGACCCTGGAGGTGGCTGGCCGCTGAGCGGCCGTCGGACCACTCGGTGGAAACCAACCAGTCCACCGTCGAGGCAGCCGCTGGGGACTAGTCCCTCCCGGCCACAACAGGCTGCGTCGATCCTTCCGACGAACGAGAGTGACGGGAGGCCTCGGGGCCTCCCGTCACCGCGTCGGCTCCCGGAGGCGCGGGCGCCGACAGGTGCTGGCTCGTAGCTTGGCGCCTGGATGGCCGATATTCCCGGTACCCACCCCCTGCCCGCCTTCGTCGAGCGACCCGACCAGCTCACCCCCGGCTGGTTCGCTGCCGTGCTCGGCACCACCGGCTCCCCGGCGGCCATCGATCGGGTGACGGCCGAGGAGGTCGGCACCGGCCAGATGTCCGTGACGCTGCGCGTGCGGCTCGACGGTCACGGCGGCCGCACCCGAACGCTCATCACCAAGCTCGCCCGGCCCGAGGTCGCGTCCGGCCCGATCGCCCGGGCGGCCTACGCGAAGGAGGTCGCCTTCTACACCGAGTTGGCCCCCCGATTGCCGGTCCGCACGCCGCGATGCCATCACGCCGCCATCGCGGACGATGCGTCGGCCTTCACGCTGGTGCTCGACGACCTGATCGACAGCCGCCCCGGCGACCAGATCGAGGGCTGCCCGGTCCCCGCCGCCGAGGCGGCGGTGATCAACCTTGCGGCGCTGCATGGGCCGACCTGGTGTGACGACGAGATCGCCGGCCGCCCCTGGCTGACGGATCCGTCGCTGACTGCCGAGGTGCTGGCACCGGTGCTGGAGGTTGCGGCGGACCAGTTCGGCGACCGGTTCGCGGGCGAGCTGACGGTGGGGGAACGGGCCGTTCTGGACGCATCCCGCCGGGTCCTCGCGCCCTGGATGGTTGCGCGCGCGGCCACTTTTTCGGTCCTTCACGGCGACTACCGCCTCGACAATCTCCTGTTCCCGCTCGCCGATCCGGGCAAGGTTGCGGCCGTGGATTGGCAGACGGTCGGAATCGCCCAGCCTGGCCGGGACCTCGCCTACTTCGTCGGCACCTGTCTCTCCATCGAGGACCGTCGTCGCCACGAGCACCAGCTCGTCGCCCTATACCACGACCACCTGGCCGCCCACGGCGTCGATGGCTACCCACTGGACCAGTGCGTCGACGACTACCGCGCCGGCATGCTGCACGGCCCGCTCATCATCCTGCTGGGGCGGTTCACCGCCACGACCACGGAACGGGGCGACACCATGTTCCTAACCATGTGGCGCCGTTGCTCAGCGGCCATAGCCGAGCTCGGCACCCTCGATTTGCTGCCAAGCTGAGACGATGGCGAAGGACCCGATCGACGAGCGAACTGCGAGCGACGAGGTGCAGGGCGTCGTGCAGGCGGCGGTGGACGTTATCGGACGCGCCGGCAGTGCGTCGGCTGGCGCCGTGGGCGACGCCCTCGAGGGCGCGGGCCGGGCGCTCACCCGCAAGATGGTCAGCGATGCCGTCGCGAGCCCCCGGGGGATGGCCGATCGCGAAACGCTGGCCCGCGCCCTGGCGGCACGACCTGTGTCCCCGGCGCTGGCAGGAGCGACGGCGGCCGCCCTGGGGCTGCGCCTTGCCAGCCGCGTCCGGCGCTTGGGGTTCATCGCCCGCCGCACACCGCTCTGGTTGCTGGCCACGGCCGTGCCCGCGCTGGTGGCGTCGGTGTCGCGGGGAGCGGACGAGCTGCGACTGGTGGCGTCGCACCTCGTTCTCCGCGCGCGGGCCAAGGGCATCGAGCCCGATCCCGAGCGGGTGCGTCGGGTCGCCGTGCAGATCGCCTCCCGCGGGGCGGTCGATCCCGAGCGGGAGCCGAGCCACGGACGGCTGATGGTGTCGTGGCTGCGCCGAGCGTTCCGGGCGGCGCTGCCGTTCACGGCCGGGGTGGCGACCAGTGATCCCGACGGGCTGGCGGCGGCCGCCGCCGACGTCGATCCGACCCAGTTGTCTGCGGACTGACGGTCGACCGTCGACCTCGGCCGACGTCCCTCACTCGCGGGGCAGCAGCTCGTCGATGCCGGCGATGTCGAGGACCCGCGCCACGCCCGCCGACGGCGACCGCAGCACGATCGCGGCGCCGAGCCTTTCGGCGACGCGGCGGATGTCAAGCAGCGCGCCCAGCCCGCTCGAGTCGCAGAACTTCACTCCCCCGAGGTCGATGACTACTCGTTCGATGTCGGCTTCCTCGGCCACGGCGGCGGTCACCTGCTCGGTCACGATGGGGCGGGCCGCGAGGTCCAGCTCGCCCGACACCCGGACGGTCAGGGTCTTGGGCCGATCGCCGCTGATCTCGATGTGGAAGCCCGCCTGCATCGCCCGTCCCCCTGCTTGCGCCGCCCACTCTACGCGGGCCCATCGGGGCGCAGGACCGCCCGACACTCCGCGGGCGAGCGGGAGCTGGTCGTCGTCAGCCCAGCAGCTCGCGCTCGATCGGCGTGCGGAAGCGGGACTTGACCCGCGCCGAGCCCAGCCACTTGCCGAGGCGTCCGGCGGCATCGTCGATGGCGGCACCCGTCTCGCGGCCCGCATCGACGAGGAGTCGAACCGCGATCTCGCCGTCCTCACGCTGAACCCAGCATCCGACGATCCGACCGTCGGACCAGACGGTCGGCGCGATGTTGCCCGACCGGTCGTAGAGCGCCTTGTCGTCGCCCCCGTAGAACGTCCGGTCGGTCCAGCCCATGGGCGTGGGGTCGAGTGCCGGCAGCAACGCCACCCATGGTTCGGGCGGCGTCGACTGCGGCTCCACGTCCTCGGGCAGCAGGTAGCCGGTGCCGCCGGTCGGGTCGACCTCGACGGCGTTCAGGGCGGTGAGGGCGCCGCGGGTGGCGGTCTTCGTCCACCCCGTCCACCAGGCGAGGTCGGCAAGCGTTCCCGGCCCGAAGGCCGCCAACCAGCGCCGGGCCAGCTCGACCTGCGCCGCGGGGGTGTCGAGCGGGGCCTCGCCGTCGGGTTGCCACGAGGGCGCCGGCGACCAGCTGTACTGGCTCGACAGCCACGAGCCCCGGGGGCGCCCGCGCACGATGCGCTCGTCGGCCGCCAGCAGGGTCAGGACCCAGGTGGTCATCGACGTGGTTCCCGCCCACTTCGTGCCCTCGCCGTAGGTCAGTTGGGACCGGAGCTCGGGCACGTCGGCGGACAGCTCGGCGCCGAAGGCCTGGCCCCGTCGCTCCAGCGCCGCCATCGTGGCGTCGCCCACGCGGTCGAGCCAGGCGCCGCCGTCGTCGGCAATGCCGCCCTCCTCGATGAGGGCCGCGTAGCGCCGTCGCTGGGTGGCGGCGATCGCTCGAGTGCACGCAGCGTGGACGATGGGCACCAGCTCGACGGGGACGACGAACAGCGTGCGGCGCATGCCGAGTATGCGGACCAGGGTGCGATCGTCGTACAGGGCCTTGTCGATGTGCTCCACGGTGGCGTCGTCCGTGCGGGCGTTGGCGGAAAGGAACACGGAGGCGGGGTCGGTGGAGTGGAGGGCGACCAGCGAGTCGGCCACGGCGCGTACGTCGGGGGCGCGGCTGGCGGTCGCCAAGCGGTGGTGGACGCCGATCCGAGCCCGCCGCTCGCTGTCGCTGATCGGTCTACGGGCGGTCACGGCACCTACTCTGTCACACTCGATTCGTACACTTGTTCGTATCAGTTGGGGGCACGTTGGGTCCACCCATTCCTGGCGGTGTCGAGAGAGGATCGGGGCCATGGGCAAGCGCAAGGGCAAGCAGCACGCACGGCGTCGTCCGGGGCCGGGCACGCGCCGTCCCCGTGGCGGCCCGGCGGCGGGCAACGGCGGCGTGGGCCCTCGTATCGGCTCACGCGCCATCGGCGAGACGATCGACCGGGCGGTGGCGGCGTGCTTCCCCCACGCCCGCGCCGGGCCTGCTGGCGAGCTCGTCGAGGCGTTGGCCCGAGGGCCATCCCACCCCGAGGGCCCCGCGCTCGTCGACCGCGCGCTCGGCCGAGCCCTCGTCGACGCCGTCACCGGCGCCTGGGGCCGCGGCTGGCAACCGGCCGACCTGCATCGCATGGTCGAGCGCACGCATGGGCGGGCGCACGGCCGGCTGAGCGCCGTCGCCCTCGGACGCGAGGCCGGGCGCTATCCCGAGGAGTCGCTACCGGTCCGCTGGCGACTGCAGCTCGACGCCGTGGGGGCGGAGGCGCCACCAGACGGCGACGACCGCTGGGCGGTGCCGGCCACGCCGCAAGCCGGCGACTTGAGGGGCGGTGGCGTCCCCAGCATCGACGATCGAGCTGATGCGGTGCGGGTGGCGGTCGAGACGCTGGCGCTGATCCGGGGCCTGCCGCCGCTGCCCAAGCTCGAACCCGGTCCCGGCGAGGCGTCCGGGCACCGGGGGCGGGTCCGGTCGCCAGGCTCGGCCGGCTCGACCGGCTCGGCCGGCTCGGCCGGCTCGGCCCGCGGCGTGGATCCCCGCATCGTCCACCGGGTGACGGCGCTGTTGGCCAAGGCCGAGTCGACCACCTACCCCGATGAGGCCGAGGCGTTGACCGCCAAGGCGCAGGAACTGATGACGCTCCACGCCATCGATGTGGCGGCCGTGGAGGCCGAGCGGGGCGGTGGTGCCCGGGTGGCGGGCCGCCGCGTCGGCATCGACGACCCCTACGCCCGGGCGCGGGTCACGTTGCTCAGCGAGGTGGCCCGGGCCAACCGCTGCCGCGCCGTGTGGTCCCGTGGCCTGGGCTTCGCCACCGTGTTCGGCGACGAGGGCGACCTCGACGCCGTCGAGGTCCTGTACACCTCCCTGCTGGTGCAGGCCACCCGGGCGATGGTTGTAGCCCGCGCTCCCGGCCCCACCGCCGGCCTCCGGGATGCGCCCTCGGGCTCTGCCACCCGGTCGTTCCGCCAGTCGTTCCTGGTGGCCTACGCGTACCGCATCGGCGACCGACTGCGGCAGGTGGCCGAGGCCGCGGCCACCGAGCATGCCGGTGGCCGGGGCGGTGGCTCGCTCCTGCCCGTCCTGGCCCGCCGGGCCGATGCCGCCGAGGCGGCTGCGGCCGCGGCCTTCCCCAACCTCAAGACGTTCTCGACCACGGGCCGCGACGCCGAGGGTTGGGCGGCCGGCCGGCAGGCGGCCGACCGCGCCCAGCTGGGCACCGAGGGCGTGCTCGACGCCCGGCGAGGGAGCACGACGCCTTCGTTGGGGGCGGCGTGACCCGGCCCCCGCAACACCTGGGATCGCCGGCGGCTCGGCCGGGGGGATCGTCATCCGGAGGCATTCCACGTTCGGGCTCGGTGGTCAGTCCCGAGCGGTGGCCACCTGCTGCGCCCACGGATAGTCGGGCTTGCCGCTGGGAGAGCGCTGCACCTCCGGCACCAGGTGCAGCTCGCGGGGCACCTTGTAGCCGGCGATCTTGGTCCGGCAGTGTTCCTGCACCGAGTCCAGCGACGGTGTCGTGCCCGGCCGCGGTTGCACGACCGCCGCCACCCGCTGGCCCCAACGCTCATCGGGCACGCCCACCACCAGTGCGTCGTATACGGCCGGGTGCGACTTCACGGCCGCTTCGACCTCCTCGGGGAAGACCTTCTCGCCACCCGAGTTGATCGACTGCGACCCGCGACCGAGCAGGGTCACCGAGCCGTCGGCCTCGACCCTGGCCAGATCGCCGGGGATGACGTAGCGGGTGCCGTCGACCTCCAAGAACGTCTCGGCCGTCTTGTCGGGGTCACCCAGGTACTCGAGCGGGATGTACCCGCTGCGGGCCACCTTGCCGATGGTGCCCGAGCCCGGTTCGACCGGCCGAAGGTCATCGTCGAGGACGGCGGTGCCCATGACAGGAGTGACGGTGGGCCCACCCTGCATGGCAGTCTTGCCGGGCTCCACCACCACGATGCCGTTGGCCCCTCCCTCCGACGAGCCGATGGCGTCGGTCATCACCAGGTTGGGGAACCGGTCCAGGAACTGATCCTTCACCGACGGCGAGAACACCGCCGCGGTAGAGGACAATGAGATGATCGACGACAGGTCGCGGTTCTTGCTGGGCTCGTCGTCGAGGGCCTCGATCAAGGGCCGGCCCATGGCATCGCCGGTGATCATGATCGCGTTCACCCTCTCCTCCTCGACCAGGTGCCACACCTGGTGGGGGTCGAAGTGGGACACGAGCACGACCTTGTTCCCGACGAAGCTCTGGCCCATCACGGCCCACTGGGTGGCGCCGTGCATCAGGGGGGCGATGGGCAGGAACGTGAGCTGGAAGCCCAGGGCCTTGCCCCGCTCCACGAGGTCCTGTGGCGCCTCCGCCTTGTTCCCGGTCAGCAGGTCGATGCCGCCCCCGAGCGCGAACAGCACGTCCGCGTGCCGCCATACGACGCCCTTGGGCATGCCGGTGGTCCCACCCGTGTAGAGGATGTAGCGGTCGTCGCCCGACCGGGGACCGAAGTCGCGCTCGGGCGACTGCGCCGCCATGGCGTCCTCGAAGTCCTCGCCGATGGCCAACCGGTGCGACAGTGCCGGCAGGCTGCCGAGCACGCCGTCGACACGGTCCGTGAAGGCGGAGTCGTGCACGAGCGCCTTCAGGTGGGCGTTGCCGAACAGGTAGGCGAGCTCGTCCTCGACGTAGCGGTAGTTGATGTTGATCCAGACGGCCCGCAGCTTGAACACCGCCCACAGCGTCTCGATCCACTCCGCCGAGTTGACCCCGTAGATCCCGACGTGGTCGCCCGCCCCGACGCCCTGGGCCGCCAGGTGGTGCGCCAGCCGGTTGGCACGGACGTCCATCTCCGCATAGGTGCGGCGCCGGTCGCCGGCCACCAGGTATTCCCGGTCGCCGAAGTGGTCGACGGAGTGCTCGAACAGATCGGCCAGGTTGAATTCCAACGTTCCCCTCCGACGCACCGGCGTGCCGTTGCTAGAACACGTTACAGATTGGCCGGCGGCGAGCCGGCGCGAGCCGGCGGCGGTGGGAGGGGCCGGACGCTCAGCCCCGCCAGGTCTGGTGGCGGATGAAGTCGTACACGCCGGTGAAGTCGGACCTGGCCTTGTCGGGCAGCTCCGACACGCCGCCCAGCAGCCGCGCGCCCCACACGATCTCGGCGTTGTGCTCGACCACCAGCGCCGAGTGCAGCGCGTCCTCCACCGACTTGCCGATCGTGACCAACCCGTGGTTGGCCATGAGCGCCGCCGAGCGATCGCCGAGCGCCTGCGCCACCACGGCCCCCAGCTTGTCGCTGCCGGACGGGTGGTACTCGCAGACCGGCACGTCGCCACCGATGTACACGACGAACTCGTCGATCGCCGCCGGGATCGGCTGGCGGGCGACGGCGAACATCGACGCGTGCTTGGCGTGGCAGTGCACCACGGCACCCGCCTCGGGATGGGCGGCCAGAGCCGCCAGATGGACCCCCTTCTCGGACGTGGGTGACCGCTCCCCGGCGACCACTGCACCGTCGAGGTCGACCACCACCAGGTCGTCGAGGACCATGGCCTCGTAGTCGAGCGAGGACGGCGTGACCACGACCGTCCCGTCGTCGACCCGGCACGAGACGTTGCCGGCGGTGCCCTCGACGATGCCGCGGCGGTACATCGCCTTGGCCGCCGCCAGCACCGCGTCCTTCACCTCGGCCAACGGCCGGCCGTTGGGCTTGTCGTTGCCATTGTTCATGGTCGGGAACCGTTCACGTGAGAACCTCCGGGTTGGCGCAGTGCTTGGGAGTCTCCCCCCGGAGCACCCGCCCGATGTCGTCCGCGATCATCGCCGCGTGGTTGATCTCGGTGTCGTAGGTGGCGCCGCCGATGTGCGGCGTCAGCACCACGTTGTCCAGGCTGGCCACGGGATGGTCGACCGGCAGCTGCTCGCCCTCGAAGTGGTCGAGCCCGGCACCCCCGAGATGCCCCGATCGCAGCACCTCGGTGAGCGCGTCGAGGTCGTGCAGCGCCGCCCGGGCCGTGTTGAGGTACACGGACCCCGGCGGCATGGCGGCGAACTGGTCGGCGCGCATCATCCCCACGGTTTCGGGCGTGACCGTGGCGTGCATCGACACCACGTCGGCGTCGGCCAGCAGCTTGTCCAGCGAGTCGTGCGTGGCCTCGGCCGAGTACGGGTCGAAGGCGATGACCCGCATCCCCAGGGCATCCAACCGCCAGCGCACGGCCCGTCCCACGGCGCCCAGCCCCACCAGCCCCGCCGTCCGCCCCGCGATCTGCCAGGCACGGAAGCGCTGGTAGGGGATGCTGCCGTCCCGGAACACCTCACCCGCCCTCACGTCGCGGTCGGCGGGCAGCACACGGCGGGTGACCGCCAGCAGCAGGGCCAGCGTCAGCTCGGCCACGGCGTCGGCGTTGCGGCCCGGGGTGTGCAGCACCGGGATCCCGCGGGCGGTGGCGCCCGCGATGTCCACGTTGGTGGGATCTCCACGGGTGGAGCCGATCACCCGCAGGGGCCGCTCGAGCACCGGCCCGCTGACGAAGTCGGCCTCGCACACCAGCACGGTCGCCTCGAGGGCATCCACCCGCTCGGCCAGCGCGGCACCGTCCAGGATCCGCAGCGGGCGCTGATCGATCCAGGGGTCGTACGTGACGTCGCACAGCCGGCCCAGCGCGTCGAGTCCCGGTCCCCGGCAGGCCGCGGTCACGAGTGCCACGGGACGGTCTCCCCCAGGGTCCCCGCTGGCCCCGGTCGCCGTCCCTGCCGCTGCGCCACCCTCCCGAGAATCTGACATGGGCGTCACAGTAGAGGAGCGCGCCGGCGTCCGGCGGGGTAAGGTTCAAACCTGACGTTGGCGTCAGTCAGGGGAACGACCGTGGACGATTCGCACCAGTCGGCAGCGCTGAGGGCGAGCGGACGGGAGCCCGTGGCCAGAGCGGCCCGCAGCGAAGCTGCGAGAGCGGAGAGCCTGTTCGACGACGATCCGTTCGAGGAGTTCAACCGCGCCATGGGCGCCGAGGGGGACGCCACGCCGTACCCCACGTTCGCCCGCCTGCGGGCCGAGGCGCCGGTCCACCCCGGGGTCCCCGACCTCGGGGCGGTTGCCTACGACGAGGGCTCGACCTTCACCGCCTACGCCTATGACGCCGTCCACGCCGTCCTCGGCGACGGCGAGACCTTCAGCTCGGCGGGCTACGGCGAGGTCATTGGCGTGCTCATGGGTCGCTCGATCCTGCAGATGGACGAGCCCGAGCACCACGCCTACCGCTCGATCCTGCAGCAGGCGTTCACCCGAACCGAGATGCAGCGCTGGGAGGTCGAGCTGGTCGGTCCCCTGGTCGACGGCATGATCGACGAGTTTGCCGGCGACCACCGGGCCGACCTCGTGCGCCAGCTGCTTTTCATGTTCCCCGTGCGGGTGATCGCCGCGCTCCTCGGGCTGCCCGAAGACGACCTGCCGCAGTTCCACCGCCTGGCCGTCCAGCTCATCGGTGCGACGACGGTGGACTGGGACCGGGCCCTCCAGGCGTCGGCCGCCCTCCGGGACTACTTCGCCGGAATCGTGGACGAGCGCCGCCGCCGGCCCGCCGAGGACATGATCTCGGTGCTGGTGCAGGCCGAGCACGACGGGCAACGGCTCACCGACGAAGAGATCTTCGCCTTCTGCCGGCTGTTGCTCCCGGCCGGTGCCGAGACCACCTACCGCTCGTCGTCGAACCTTTTGGTCGGCCTGCTGAGCAACCCCGACCAGCTCGACGCCGTGGTGGCCGA
>DASSDL010000121.1:0-4636 GCA_035697145.1 Acidimicrobiales bacterium | reverse complement strand
GCGTCGCCGGGTGGGCGCTCGGCGATCGCGCCCGCGTTGCGGTAGTCGGCCTCGCGGTCGGCGAACCACTCGGCCAGCGCGTCGACCAGTTCTGGGTCGAAGCGCCGGTCGCCGCCGGTGGCGGCCGCCAGGTCCCAGCCGTGGATCAGGTGGTCGGCGGCCAGCTGGTAGGCGTACTCCTCGGCCGGGGTGTCGCCGAAAGACAGGTGCACGGTGCGCCCCGCGACCAGGCCGCTCGCGGCGGCGATGGTGGCGGCGTCGGCGGCGGCCCGCCCGGCGGCCACCGGGTCGTCGCCCAGCAGGTCTCCCTCGAAGCGGTCGCCTACGTCCTCGATCGTGGACCCATCCATCATCGGCACGGTCCAGACGTCCTCGTAGACGACGTGGTTGACCAGCGCCCGCACGTCCCAGTCCCGGCACGGCGTCGGCGCGTCCCACTGGTCGCCCACCCCGTCCAGCCGCTTCACGAACTCGGCGACCGTGCGCCGGTGGAGATCGATCACGTCCATGCCGTCCTCCTCGTTCAGCTGCGACGATAGATGGCGTGAGCACGGCGCACGCCCACGGTCACGGACATTCGCACCGGCCGCCGGCCGGCGACCGCGCCGCCGCCCGCTACAAGGGGCGGCTGGTGGCGGCGCTGGCCGTGCTCAGCGTGATGACCGTGGTCGAGGTCGTCGCCGGGTTCGCGACCCGATCCCTGGCGTTGGTGTCCGACGCCGGCCACATGCTCACCGACGTCGGCGGGCTGGGCATGGCCCTGGCCGCCATCCACGTGGCCGACCGCTCGTCGCATCCGCTCCGCCGGGGTCGCACGTTCGGCCTGTATCGCCTGGAGATCCTGGCGGCTCTGGCCAACGCGCTGCTGCTGTTCGGGGTGGCGATCTACGTGCTGATCGAGGCCGTGCGGCGTTGGAACGATCCCGCCGACGTGCTGGCCGGGCCCATGCTGGTGGTGGCGGTGGTGGGCCTGGTCGCCAACGTCGTGGCGTTCGGGCTCCTGCGGGAGGGTTCGAGGGACAGCCTGAATGTCCGGGGTGCCTACCTCGAGGTGCTGTCCGACCTGCTGGGCTCCTTGGGCGTCATCGCGGCCGCGGTCGTGTTGCAGGTGACCGGCTGGGAGTGGGTGGATCCCGCCGTCGGCGTGGCCATCGGGCTGTTCATCCTGCCCCGGGCCTGGCGCCTCGGAGCCCAGGCGCTGCGGATCCTGGTGCAGGCGGCGCCGCTGGGCACCGATCTAGCCGCGATCGAGACCCAGTTGCAGGCGATCGATGGCGTGGTCGACGTCCATGACCTCCATGTCTGGACGCTGACATCGGAGATGGACGTCGCCTCCGTGCACCTCATGGTGAGGGATGGGACCGACACCCACGGGGTTCTCGACAGGGCGCGGGTCGTGCTGCGTGACGGCCACGGGATCGGGCATGCCACGCTCCAGGTCGAGCCCGACACCCACGAGGGCTGTGACGAACTGGCGTGGTGAGGGCGATAATCGCCGGCTGGCCGTCAGCCCGTCACGGCTCGGAACACGATCTCGGTGTCCTCGGTGGGGGGGACGCCGAGCTCGTTAAGTTGGCGGACGCACGTGTCCATGGCGCGGCGGGCAGCGGCGCGATCGCCGCGCGCGACGTGGGCCGCAACCGCCAGGCGGTGCGCGGGCTCGGACCACGGTTCGGCCTCGAGGGCCCGCGACGCGAGGTGCAGGGCCTCGTCAGAACGGCCGGCGGCGAGCGTCAGCTCTCCTGCCCGCACGGCCCCGGCGACGAACCGGGCGACGAGGCGGTCGCGATGCGGCAGGGCCCACTCCTCGTAGCCGGCGTCGATCAGGTAGGGACCGCGGTACAGCCGAGTCGCCGCACGGTAGCTGTCAAGGGCGGCCGACGGCTCCCCGAGGCTCTCGGCCTGGGCGCCGAGGTCGAGCAGGCGTTCCATCTCCCACGCATCGACCCGCAGCCACTCGTGGCCCGTGAGGCGCAGCCCCGCCCCCTCGGCCCGCACGAAGCACGACGGCGCCCCCTCGGCGCGGTCGGGCTCCAACACGGCCAGCAGGTACGACAGGGTGACCCGCAGGTTGCGCAGCGCCGCCGCCGAGTCCAGGTCCGGCCACAGCGCGCCCGCGAGCTCCTCGCGAGTTCCGCCACCCCGGGTCATGAGCAGCAGCAGGAGGGCGCGGACCCGTTCACGCCGCCAGTGGGGATGGTCCACCGGCCGACCGTCGCGCCGCAACGTCGTCGGGCCCAACAGGCCAAGCTCCAGGGCGGCCGCCGGCACGGTGGGCAGGGCGTCGAGCAGCGACCGTGCCCAGGTGCGGAGCGCCCGGGGCGCGGTCGCTCGGTCGGCGACCTTACGGAGGGCGGGGCGGGCGGTGGGCCCGAGGTCCTTCACCAGGGCCTCGGCGTCGCTCTGCCCGCCGGCCACCGCCGAGCACGCCAGCTCGGCGCGCCAACTCACCGGTAGGAACGCACGGGCCGCCGCCCAGTGCTCGGGGGTGAGCCCGGCGGCCGGGGCGAGGTCGCCGGCCTCGCGGCTTGCGACCAGCGCCGTGGCCAGGGCCAGGCCGGTCTCGTAGGCGGGCCCGAGCTCCAGGTGCGCAAACGGGTCCCGTGTCTCGGGGACGAGCACGTACAGCAGGGCGATGCGCCGGAGGTGCCCGTAGGCCTGGCGGCCCTCGGTGAGCTTGTGCTCCGCCAACTGGGATGCGAACAGGGCGGCGGCGCCGGCCTCGTCCCCGGTGGCCAGTGCCAGCGTCGCGTCGGCGGCCAGCATCGACGCCTGCAGCGACGGCCGCGGGCTGGGACCGGCGTGCTGGCGGGCCCGCGCCATGTGCTGCTCGGCCCGCTCGACGTCGCCGTCGAGGGCGCAGCGCGTCACCACCATGGTGTGGGCCAGGGCCAGCAGGTGGTCGTTGCCGGCCGGGGCCAGCTGGGTGAGCATGCGGTCGAGGGCGGCGGCGGCCGCATCGTGCTCGCCGCAGTGCGTGAGTGCGTTGACCTGGAGCATGGACAGCCCGCCCCGCAGCGACGGCCCGGCCTCGGCCACCGCCACCTCGACGCCCCGCCGCGCCGCCTCCGGGAAGCCGAGGGCCAGCAGGGCGGTGGCCCGCAGCCACGCCACCTGCGGCGACCAGTACGGTCCCAGCGCGCCGGGGTCGATGGCGTCGAGCGCCGCCAAGACCCCGCGAGCGTCGCCGGCCGTGTCGGCCAGCAATGCCTGCCCCAGGCCCAGCAGTCCCTGCGCCTCGGGGATCTTGGTGAGCTGGTCGGCGTAGGGAAGGAGTCGCTCCAGCAGCGCCACGTCCTCCCGCCAGTGGGCGCAGATCGCCAGGTGCTCGACGGCGCTGAGCAGCCCGAGCTCGTCGTCCTCCCCGCCCTCGTCGGGGCCGGCGAAGCGCTGGGCCGCCGACTCGAGCAGTTCCACGCCCCTGTCGATGTCGGTGGCGGCGGTGGCGATGCCCGCCAACAGCTCGCCCTCGGGAGTCGACCGCACTGCCGCCGGTAGCTCCCTGTGCAACCGACCCAGTCCCTGGGCCGAAGCCGGGAGCGCGTGGGCGCGGCACGAGGTCCGCAGGGCCGCGCGCAGGTCGTCGTCTGCACCGGCCCGGATCAGCAGCCCCGCACCCTGCTGGAGGTCTTGGCCCACCAGCGCCCGCCCGGCCCGGCGCTGGGCCTCGGCCCGAGCCTCGGGGTCGAGGATCCCGGCGCTCAGCCGCTCCGACCACAGCGGATGGATGGCGTGCCAGCCACGGTCGTCGCTCGTCACCAGGGGGATGCGGCTCGCGAGCGTGGCGAGGTCCACACTGCGATCGAGGACCGCGTCGAGCAGTGCCTGGTCGGCACCGCCGACGGCGGCGACCACCGCCACCGCCCGGCGCTCGTCGTTCGACAGGTGGGCCAGCACCTCCTCGGCCAGGAAACCGTCCACGTCGTGGCCCGGCCCCAGCGTGCGCAGCTCGGCCAGCGCCGGCCACCCGCCGAGGTCGTCCACCCGGTGGAGGGGTACCTCGCGCAGGCGGGCGAACGACTCGAGCTCGTCGTCGGCGAACGCCAGCTCGGACTCGTCGATGCGAGCGAGCCAGCCCTGCGCCGCGACGCGGGACAGCGGAACGGGCGGCTCCTGGCGACCGGCGAGGACCAGGTGGCCATTGGTGGGAAGTGCCTCTACCAGGGTGGCCAGTAGCCCGGCCGCGGGTGAGTCGGCCGGCACCTCGTGCACGTCGTCGAGCACGAGGCAAACCTGGCGGGGAGCGTTGCGCCAAACGGTGTCGGCCAAGGCGGCGCCGAGCTCGCTGGGGCCCACGTCGCCGGGCTCGTCGACACGGGGCACGTCGGTGCGCAGAGCATTGGCCAGCCCGTCGGCCAGCGTCCGATGATCGCCGTCGCCGGCATCGCACCCGAGCCAGTGGTCGTCGCCCCGGGGTGCCAGGGCGTTTTCGTCGATCGCCTGGACCAACAGCGACGACTTGCCGAACCCCGGCCCGGCGGCAAGCACCGTCACGCGTCGCTCCCACCTCTGGTGCATCCGCTGCAGCAGCAGGGACCGCCGAATCAGCGGACGTCCCGGCCGGGGCGGCGCGAAGCGGTAGGGCCTCGACACAGGCCGCAACTCTAGTGACGAGGCCGGGACCCCACCGGCGACC
>DASSDL010000120.1:0-19023 GCA_035697145.1 Acidimicrobiales bacterium | reverse complement strand
GCCGAAGTCGAGCACGTAGCACCGCTCCGTGAAGCTCGACACCAGCTCGACGTCGTGCTCGACCAGGAGGAT
The DNA here is from genome assembly GCA_035697145.1 of Acidimicrobiales bacterium. GTDB lineage: Bacteria > Actinomycetota > Acidimicrobiia > Acidimicrobiales > VFJN01 > DASQUK01. The sequence continues at coordinate 18,951 of DASSDL010000120.1, read as the reverse complement.
GGCGAATCCGTGCGCGGCTTGCACGTCCTGGAGGGTACGCGCCAGGAGGGCGGTCTCGTCCCGGTCGAGGCCCGACGAGGGCTCGTCGAGCAGCAGCAACTTGGGATCGGTCATCAGCGCCCTGCCCACCTCGACCAGGCGGCCCCTGCCGAGGCTGAGGCGCTCGATGGGTTCGTCGGCCAGGTCGGCCAGGCCGAGCAGCTCGAGCACCTCGTCGCAGCGGGCGATCTCATCGGGACGGGGACGACCGCGTCCCAACAGGTCCTTCCAGAGCCGCCCGTCGCCCCTTCGCGTCCTCTCGGCGATCAGCAGGTGTTCGCGCACCGTCGACTCCGTGAACAGCTCGATGCGCTGGAAGGTGCGGCCGATGCCGAGCAGCGCCCGGGAATGCACGGGCAGGCCGCCGATGTCGCGGCCCTCGAGCAGCACCCGTCCCCCGTCAGGCCGCTCCACACCGAGGACGCAGTTGAAGAACGTGGTCTTGCCCGCGCCGTTGGGGCCGATCAACCCGACCCGCTCCCCCGCCTCCACCTCCAGCGAGACGTCGTCGAGGGCGACGATCCCAGCGAACCTCTTGGCGACGCCTGTGGCCTCGAGGACCGTCCCCATCAGCGCGACTCCTCGGCGCCGACGGTGGCCGCGTCGCCCTCGGCGCCCGCGGCATCTGACCCGCCGGCACCGTCGCCGCCGACGGTCGCCGGCTCGGCCAGCGCATCGTCGGATGGTCCGGTGCGGGGCCCGGCCCGCCTCTCCAGCCGCCTCAACCATTGGCGCTTGCCGTGCTCGACCAGGCCCTCGGGGTGGCGGGCGAACTGGATGGTGCCGAGGCCGAAGAGCACGAAGCGCCACTTGGGTGAGATCGGGAAGATGCCGGGGATGCGATCGGGGCTGCGCAGGATCCAGCCGAAAACCTCGCCCCGGAGGATCGCCACGTCGAACAGCGCGAAGGCGCCGCCGGCGTACGCGGCACCTTCGACGGTGCGGCAGCCCAACGTGACGACGAGCACCAGCCAGAACAGCGCTGCGAACGGGGCGAAGTTGTTGATGTAGTTCACGTTCTCCTGGTGCATCGACAGCATGGCGCCGCCGAGCCCGGCGATGAACGCCGACACCGCGAAGGCAACGATCCGGGCGCGGGCGGGCGAGATGCCGATCGACGCGGCCGCCACCTCGCTACCCCGCAGGGCACGCAACGTCCGCCCGACCGTGCCCTCCCGGATGCGGATGACCGCGAACGAGACGATCACGAACATGGCGACGGCGAGCGCCAGGAACGAGAGGTCGTTGCCGAAGTCCCAGGGCCCGATGGTGGGGCGGGGGACCCGGGTACCTTCGAGCAACGCCGTGTCGCCACCGCCGATCCACGACAGCTTCACCATCACGGAGTCGAAGAAGAACGCGAAGGCCAGGGTCGCGATCGCGAACCACACGCCGCCGAGGCGCAGCACCGGCAGCGACAGCAGCGCCCCGCAAGTGGCGGCCGCGCCGGCCCCGATCAACGCCGCGACCAGCACCGACATGTCGTAGCGGTCGACCAGCTGGAACACGGTGAACCCGCCGATCGCCGCGAAGGCGCCCTGGCACAACGAGATCTGACCGGCGAAGCCGGTGATCACCGTGATGGACAGGTAGATCGTCGCCAGGATCACCGCCTGGGTGACGACGAACAGCCACGACTGGTCGGCCCGGAAGAAGATGACCAGGCCGACGATGCCGAAGAAGCCGAGCGCGAACAGCCGGGTGGCCACCGTCAGGCCCCGGCTGCGGGTCGCGGCCGCCGGTGCCGGTGGCGGGGGGTCGACGCCCGCCAGCGGGTCAGCGGCCTCGCGGGTGCGTCGGATCGCCGGCCACAGCACCAGCACGCCGAACAGCACGACGAAGGGCACCGCCGGCGCGATGTTCTCCTGGATGGCCTCCAGCCACGCGTTGCCGGCGCTCCAGCGTGGCAGGAAGGTGTTGAGCAGGGCGATGAAGATGCCCAGCGCCAGGCCTCCGACGAGGGCGCGGGGCAGGCTGACGAGTCGACCCAGCGCCGCGGCGGCAATGGCGACGACCACCAGGTTGAAGAAGTCCGCTGCCACCAGCGTGTTGAACCGGGGCGCGATCAGCACCCCGGCCATGCCGGCGAAGACGCTGGACAGCGCCCAGGCGAACGCCGACACCCGGTCGGCGCGGATGCCGGCGAGCTCTGTCATGCGCGGGCTCTCGACGACCGCCCGCATCTGCAGCCCGAGAGCGGTGAACCGAAACAGGGCGCCGAGCACCAGCATGCCCAGCACCGCCACGCCCAGCGCGACGAGCTCGTTGCGGCTGAAGCTGTAGACGTTGAACACGTCGTACAACACCGACGACCCTTCAGGGACGATGCCCTCGGGCGTCTGCCCAGCGACGGCCTGGAAGTTGGTGATGAGCTCGAACAGGTTGGGCAGAGCGACCGTGAGGCCGATCGTCACCACCAGCTTCGCCACGGCCGGGGCGGTGCGGAGATGGCGGAAGATGAGCCGTTCGAGCAGCAGCCCGATGAGCGGCGCCACCACGAACACCGACAGGACCAGGGCTGGGACGGTCGCCCACCCCCACTCCTCCCGGGCCTGGAAGAACAGGGCGGCCGAGATGTACGCCTGGGCCCCGAAGGCCAGGTTGAAGACGCCCGACGTCTTGTACGTGAGGACGAAGCCGAGCGCGATGAGCGCATAGACGGCGCCCGGCGGCGTGCCCTGGAGGATCGCCCGGAAGATGTCCTCTGGAACCGACGCGGCCAGGGTCATGGGCGCCGTAATAGCACTAGCTCAGTTGAAGGAGGTCGGGGTCGGCTCGGACCAGTCCTGGTTGTCGTTGGACCAGCACAGCCACGGCTCGTCCGCCGGGGCGACGGTCTCGAAGGCGCCGTCGTGAATCTGGACCACGGGGGCGCACTCCTGCGCGTAGTCGGTGCTCGGGTCGCCGTCCACCACGGCGGCGTGCTGGCGGGTCCAGTCGATGGGGTTGATGAGTCCGCCGGCGTCATAGTCGGTCATCTGGTTGGTGGCGTCGACCACCGACTGGCGGTCGAACTCGGGCCCGGCGGCCAGCAGACCCTGGAAGGCGAGATCGGCGTTGATCCAGCCCACCATCGACTGCTCGCTGAGCTCGCCGCCCGTCTCGTCCATCCACTGCTGGAAGGTGTCCAGCGGCGTCCCCTCGGAGTCGGCCTCGAACGGCAGGAACTGCACGGTGACGTAGTCACCCTCGAACAGGTCGGCGTTGTCCTTCACGAACTGCTGGTCGTAGGTGTTGGGGTGGAAGAGGATGACGTCGTCCATCCCCTGGCGGTGGAGCTCCTGCGCCAGGGTCTTCATGCCGTTGAGGTCGATGCAGCTGGAGATGAAGTCGACGCCGGCGTCCTTCATGGCCGTGACCTCGGGTGCGATGCCGTTGGGCAGCCCGTACGCGAGGTCGTCCTTGACGTACACCGCCTCGGCGTCGACGTCGCTGCCGTATGTCTCGAACGAGTCGGCCGCCCCGTGGGCGCACTCTCGCGACGTCTCGGTGATGCCGTAGCCGAGCGTGGCCACGCGGTGGGCGCCCGCCTGCCCGACCATCCACGGGACCACGCGGCCCGTGCAGCCGGAGCACGGTCCCTGGATGTGGCCGAAGATGTGTTCGCGGCCGGCCATCTCGTTGCCGTGGATGCCCCACACGTAGGTCGGGATGCCGGCCTGGTCGAGGTCGCCCCAACCGCTGGGCGCCAGGGTGGCATTGAAGTTCCCGAAGGTGTCGTTGGCCGAGATCACGTCGAGGGCCCGCACCTGGTTGTTGGCCAGCTCGTCGTCGAGCGCCTCGGACACGACGAGGTCGCGCCCGTAGATGCCACCCTCGCTGTTGCGGTACGCAAAGTAGGCCTCGATGCCGGCGCGGTAGCAGTCGAGGATGCAGGTGCCGAGCGGATTGTTGGACTTGGTACCGATGACGCTGAACTGGATCTCGTCGTCGGTCACGCCGGGGACGCCCGAGATCTCCACGAACGTGTCGCGATCGCCCGATGCCGCGTCTCCGCCGCCGTTGTCGTCGGACGTGGTGCCAGTCGCGCCGTCGTCGTCATCGCCGGAGTTCCCGCACGCGGCCAGCCCGAGGCTGAGGACGCAGAGCGCCACGACGAAGCGTCGGGCCCGACCCGAGCGGCCGTGGGAGCGGGACACATGTGCTGTCATTGACTTCCCCCTGTGTCGGCCCGAGGGCCCGCCGACAAATGTGACGCAACAGTTAGAAGATAGATACGAACCATAGCGCAGGCCGTTCGCCGGTGGCACCGCAGGTCGATGCCACGACGGGGCGCTACACGATCGCGCCAGACTCCTTCATGGCGGCGATCGCCTCCCAGTCGAACCCGGCATCGAGCAGGACCTGCTCGGTGTGCTCGCCGTGCTCGGGGGCCCGGTTCACCTCCACCGGGCGCTCGTCGAACTGCGCCGGGCTGGCCACGAGCTGGACCTTCTGGCCGTTGGGCGCCTCCATGGCCGGCAGGTAGCCGTTGGCGACGACCTGCGGGTCGCTGTAGAGCTCGTCCAGCGTCTGGTACGGCGTCCACACACCGGCGAAGTCGGCGAGCACGTCCTTCCAGTGCGCGAGGGGCTGGGAGGCGAAGGCCTCGTCGAGGACGGCGACACACGCCTCGCTGTTCTGGGCGCGGGCGGCGCTGGTACTGAAGCGCTCGTCGGTGGTCAGCTCGGGGCGCTCGAGCCGCTTGGCGAGGTCGTCCCAGAACTTGTCGGCTTGCAGCAGCACCAGGCTGATGAACCGATCGTCGGCGGTTCGGTAGGTGTTCACCCCTGGGTTGGGGTTCTTGAGGCGGTTGGCGGTCGGCAGGCGGGTCAGCCCGAACAGCCTGGCCGCCACCACCATCGGCGAGAGCTGCCACATGGCGGTGGCGAGCAGGGACACGTCCACGACGGTGGGCTCGCCGGTGCGCTCCCGTTGCAGCAACGCGGCGGCGATCGCACCGGCGGTGGCGAGCCCGCCCATCACGTCCCCGAAGGCCGCCGAGGGTTGGCCGGCCGGCCAGCCGTCGGCACTGGTGGGCATGACCGCGGCGACGCCGCCCCGGGCCCAGAAGGAGGCGGCGTCGTAGCCGCCCTTCTCGGCGTCGGGCCCCCTCGCTCCCTGCCCCGACCCGCGCGCCACGATGACCCGCGGGTTGCGGGCGCGGACGTCGTCGACGTCCACCACGAGCTTGCGCCGCACCTGTGGCAGGTAGTTGGTGAGGTAGACGTCGGCCCCCTCGATCAGCTTCATGAACGCCTCGTGGCCGTCGGGCCGGGAGATGTCGATGGCGACCGACCGCTTGCCGCGGTTGGGCTGCTCCATCATGAAGTTGATGCCGCTGTCGCCGCCGGGCAGCAGCCCCGAGGTGACGAGCCCCCGTTGGGGATCGCCTGTCACCGGGTGCTCGACCTTGATGACGTCGGCACCCCAGTCGACCAGGACGGTGCCGGCCGACGGCACGAACATCCAGCTGGCCAGCTCGACGACCTTGATCCCGGCGAGGGGTCCCGGCATGGCGCGTGCCTCCGATCAGCCGGCGGCCGCCGGCCAGCCCACGGTCTTGGTCTCGGTGAAGATCTCGAGGCCCTCGATGCCGCACTGGCGGCCGACGCCCGATCCCTTGTAGCCCCCGAACGGTGCATCGGCCCCGTACCAGACGCCGCCGTTGATCCCGAGCGTGCCGGTGCGGATCCGGCGGGCGACCCCCTTGGCCCGCTCCAGGTCACCCGAGGTGATGGCGCCGGACAGCCCGTAGGGCGAGTCGTTCGCGATCCGAACGGCGTCGTCGTCGCCGTCGTAGGGGATCAGCACCAGCACCGGCCCGAAGATCTCCTCCCGGGCGATGGTCATGCTGTTGTCGACGTCGGCGAACAGCGTCGGCTCGACGAAGAAGCCCTTCGGCAGGTGAGCCGGCACGCCGCCGCCCGTGACGAGCCGCGCCCCCTCGGCCTTGCCCTTCTCGATGTAGCCGAGCACGCGGTCCTGCTGCTTGCGGGAGATCTGTGGGCCCTGGAGGACAGACATGTCGGTCGGGTCGCCGTAACTCCAGCCGTCGAAGCCGGCGCGGACCAGGTCGACGGCTTCGTCGTAGCGGGCCCGCGGGACGAGGATGCGCGTGGCGATGGCGCAGCCCTGGCCACCGTGCATGCACGACGTGACCGCGCCGGGCAGCGACTTCTCGAAGTCGGCGTCGTCGAGGAGCAAGTTGACCGACTTGCCGCCGAGCTCGAGGAAGGTGGGCTTGAGCGTGGCCGACGCCGCCTCCATGATCCGGCGGCCGGTGGCGGTTGAGCCCGTGAAGGCCACCATGTCGACGTCGGGCGACGTGGTGATGACCTCACCCACCAGGTGGTCACGGCTGCTGACGATGTTGACGACCCCCGGTGGGATCTCCGTCTGTTCCGCGATGAGCCGGCCGATGCGGGCGGCGTTGAACGGCGTGTCGGGTGCCGGCTTCACGACGCATGTGTTGCCCATGGCGAGGACCGGGCCGAGCTTGTTGAGCAGGATCTCCACGGGAAAGTTCCACGGCACGATGATCCCGACGACCCCGACGGGCTCCTTCCACACGAAGCGCTCGGTCTCGTAGCCGACGCCCATGGCGTCCTTGGGACCGATCGGCCGTTCCCACGGGAACTCGTCGATCATCTCGGCGGGCCACAGCAGGGCTTCCCGCAGCGGGGCGTCGAGCTGCGGCCCGTAGGTGAGGAGGACCGGGCAGCCGACCTCGGCGACCAGCTCGTGGCGCAGCTCCTCGCGCTCTCCCTCGATCGCTGCCTGAAGCTGGTGCAGGCCGCGGGCCCGCAGGGCCCGGTCGGTCGACCAGCCGGTGGTGTCGAACGCCTGCCGTGCCGACGCCACGGCCGCGGCCATGTCGGCCGCCGACCCGTCGGCGACCTCGCCGAGGACCTCCTCGGTCGCGGGATTGACGTTCTCGAACGTGGCGCCGCCGTCGGCGTCGACGAGCTTCCCGTCGACCAGCATCTTCGAGTCAGGCACTGCGAATCCCCTTCGTCTCCAGCAGCTCGATGAGCTGGCCGTCCGGATCGCGAATGAACACGGCCACTCCGATGTCGGTATCCGTGACCACCGCGCCGCCCAGAGCCTCGACCCGATCCAGCAGGCGCCGGTGGTCCCCGGCGCCGATGGAGATGTGCGTCAGGCCCGGCTCATCCATGGGTCGCTCGCGTCGTGGCCGTCGCTGCCGCTCGTAGGCGATCAGCTCGAGCAGGAGGCCGTCCTTACGCAGGTACACGGCCCGCAAGCCGACGGGCGGCTCGAGCTGTAGAAGCTTGCCCGTCGGGTCGTCGGGTGGCGCGATCTCGCGCTGGTACTCGAAGCCGAGCAGTTCCTCGTAGAAGCGCCGGGACCTGTCGATGTCGTGCACGCACAGGCCGATGTGGTTCACGACAGCGTCGGTCACGGGCGCTCCACCACCGAGCGAACCGTACAACAGAAAAGCTGACGTGAGCGTCAGAATCGCGGCGCCGGATGAGGTACGGTGACGTGGCTGTCAGCTATGGCGACGGGTGAGGAGCGCGGTATGAGCTCGTACGAGGCAACCACCCCCAGCGTGGGCTTTGCCGACACGGCTGCCGACCCCCAGCCGGCGTACCGAGCCATGCGTGAGGCGGCCGCCGTCCTGCCGTTCGACAAGCACATGGTGATCGTCTGCCGCCGGGGCGAGATCGAGGAGGCCTTCCGCCGCCCGGACATCTTCTCGTCCAACATGTCGGCGGTCGATCTCCAGAACGTGCGGCCGATGATCCCCCTCCAGATCGATCCGCCCGACCACAAGAAGTTCCGCAAGATCCTCGATCCGCTGTTCGCGCCCCGCCGGATGGCGGAGCTGGAGGAGCCGCTCAGCAAGCTCGTCAACGATCTGTTGGACCGCTTCGAGGGACGAGACGAGATCGACTTCGCGGCCGAGTTCTCCATCCCGTTCCCGTCGCAGGTCTTCCTCACCCTCCTCGGCCTGCCCCTGGACGAGACCCCGCGGTTCCTGGCCATGAAGGACGGGATCATCCGGCCCGATCACGTGACCGGAAGCGTGCGGGGCAGCGAGGTCGCCGTCGCCCACCAGAGGGCCTCCGCAAACTCGATCTATGCGTACTTCGACGAGGTCCTGGATCAGCGCCAGATCGAGGGCCAGGACGACATCCTCACCACGTTCCTCAACACCGAGGTCGACGGTCACCGCCTGACCAGGGAGGACATCCTCGACATCTGCTTCCTCTTCCTCATCGCCGGGCTCGACACGGTGACGGCGTCGCTCGACTGCTTCTTCGCCTACCTCGCCCGGCACCCGGAACAGCGGCGCCGGCTCGCCGACGACCCGAGCATCATCCCGGCCGCCGTCGAGGAACTGCTCCGCTGGGAGTCGCCGGTCACGACCGTGGCCCGCGTGGCCGTGGAGGCCACCGAGCTGGGCGGCTGCCCCATCAAGGCCGGCCAACACGTGAACGTGCTCATCGGTTCGGCCAACACCGACGACACCGAGTTCGGCGACGGCGACGAGGTGCGCTTCGACCGCGACCCCAACCGCCACCTCGCCTTCGGCGGGGGGATCCATCGGTGCCTGGGCTCACACCTCGCCCGCCACGAGCTGCGCGTGGCGCTTCGAGAGTGGCACCGGAGGTTCCCCGACTACTCGATCAAGCCCGGCCACACGCTGTCGTACACGCCCGGCGTGCGCTCGATCGACCACTTCCCGATGATCCTGGGGCGGGCGGGGCAGTAGCCCACCACGCACGACTACGACCGGGCGCGAGCCCGGGCGGCGGCCACGCCTCGCTCCACCGCCTGGCGGATGATGGCGTCGTTGTCCTTGGAGATGAAGCGGTGGACCCGGGCCTCGAGGAACCGCCGGGCGAGCGGATTGAACGCCTCGTAGGTCTCCCCGAAGCTCACCCGCGTGCGGCCCCCGCCGATGTCCTCGAGGCGGTGCCATCCCGTCGCCTGCGACCACAGCGGCTTGCCGACCGCCTCGTAGCGGGAGAACTCGGGGGGACGGGACTCGGCGATGACCTCCCACGATCGTCCGACGCCGCCGCTGAGCAGGTAGCGGGGCACCCGGAAGCGACAGAACCGCACCAGCCCCAACCCGTTCTCGTCGCCGGGGTGGACGACCTCGATGCGGACGTCGCCGTGCTCGATCATGCGGCGCTCGCCGTTCGGCAGCGGTGCGAGCGGGGGGTGTAGGGCCCGCCACACCTCCTCCGGCGTCGCCTCGATCTCGAAGGAGAACTCGTGCTGCCTCACGGCGACGATTATGACCACTCCGGCTGGAATGTGACACCCACGTCACTCGGCAACGGCGGAAGGGATAGCCTGGCGTCGGCGGGTCCTGCAGGGTCAGGCAGCGAGGGAGACAGCGTGGAAGACGTCTTGGGGTACGACCGCCGGCGGGTGATCGTCACCGGTGCGGCGTCGGGGATGGGCGACGCGACCGCCCGGATCCTGGTCGAGCTCGGCGCCGAGGTGATCGCCGTCGACATCAAGCCGACCGCCGTCGACGTCGCCGAGTTCCACGAGGTCGACCTGCGTGACAAGGCAGCCATCGAGGCGGCCGCCGCCAAGGTCAGGACGCCCGTCCAGGCGTTCTTCAACTGCGCGGGTCTGCCCGGGCCGCCGTTCTCCGACGTCGACGTGATGCTGGTCAACTTCGTCGGGGCCCGGCACCTCATCGAACAGGTGCTCCCCAAGATGCCGCAGGGGTCGGCGATCGCCTACGTCGCATCCAACGCCGGCCTGGGCTGGCAGCAGCAGCTCGGCACGCTCACGGGGCTCATCGACTGCGAGGGCTTCGACGCGGCCAAGGCCTGGTGCGAGGCCAACCCCGAGGCGATCAGCGGCGCCAGCGCCTACGCCTTCTCGAAGCAGGTCATCAATGCCTGGGTGGCGTCCAAGGCGGGCGGCTACCTCGCCAAGGGCGTGCGCCTCAACTGCACCAACCCCGGTCCGACCGACACCCCCATGATGCCGTTCTTCCACAAGTCCTACGGGAAGGGGATCGTCGATGCCGCGATGGGCCCGCTCGCCCGGTACTCGACCCCCGAGGAACAGGCCTGGCCGCTGGTGTTCCTCAACAGCCCCCGCCTGTCGTTCGTGACCGGCGAGGCGTTCTATGTCGACGGCGGCTTCTTCGGCGCCCTCCAGACGGGCCAGGTGGACCTCTCCAGCGTCACGGCTGCGGAGTAGGGCAACCCCGACGGCCCTCGGCACTCATCCGGCCATGTGGACCGGCACGTTGGAGAAGCCGGCGACGTTGGACATGTGCACGCGGCCCAGGCCGCCCTCGTCGATCTCGTAGCGGGGCCAGCGCCGCACCATCTCCTCGATGGCGATGCAACTCTCCATGCGCGCCAGGGCGGCGCCCAGGCAGCTGTGGATGCCGAGCCCGAAGCCGAGCGACTGGCTGGGGGGTCGATCGATCTCGAACGCGTCGGGATCGTCGAAGAACCGCTCGTCCCGCGTTGCCGAGCCGGTGAACAACAGCACCGGATGCCCGGCCGGCAGGGTGGTGCGGTGGAGCTCGGCGTCCTGCAGTGAGAACCGGCCCTGGTACTGGGACGGCGGCCAGATCCGGAGCAGCTCCTCCACCGCCGCGGGGATCTTGCTCGGGTCGTCGATGACCTTCCGGTACTGCTCGGGATGCCGGGCGAACAGCACGAAGGCGTTGCCCACCAGCTTGGTGACGGTCTCCGCCCCGGCGCCGCCGAGGAGCGTGGCGAAGCCGGCGATCTCCGTATCGTCCAGCTTCGTCACGCCTTGGCCGTCCTCCCGATCGACCTCCGCCTCCGTGAGGCGGCTGATCATGTCGTCGCCCGGGTGGCGCGGCTTCTCCCGCACCAGTCCGTAGAAGTACGCGCCTGCCTCCAGCGACGCGGCGTCGCCCTCTGCGGTCGGACCGAGCTGGCCGGGCTCCCGGTGCAGCTGGAGATCGAGCCAGTGCCGGATCTGCTGCCGGTCACCTTCGGGGACGCCGAGGATGCGGGCGATGATCTCCACCGGGAACGGTCCGGAGAGCTCGGCGACGGCATCGAAGCGGTCGCGCCCCTCGAGCGGCTCGACGTACGTCTCGATCACCTCGCGCACGATCGGCTCGAACGACTGCACCGCCCGGGGCGTGAAGACCCGGCTCACGAGGGCCCGCAGCCGGTCGTGCGCCGGCGGGTCCATCATGATGATGCTGCGGAACATGGCGACCTGTTCGGGCGGGGTCGACAGCGTGTGCAGGTCGACTCCGTGGCTGCTGGAGAACGTCTTCCAGTCCTTGTGGGCCTCGACCACGTCGTGGTAGCGCGACAGGGCCCAGAAGCCGTAGCGCTCGCTGCGGTACACGGGTGCCTCGTCCCGCAGGCGCCGGTACATGTCGTAGGGGTCGTCGAAGAAGACGTCGGAGAAGGGGTCGAACTCGACCCTCGCCTCGCTGGCCGCCTCACCGGTCGACACGTCGGACATGGGCCATCCCCCTGACGGCTTGCGCTGGTGGACGACGACGCTATCAACGGCGGCGACGGAGACTACCCTTGGCGGCGGAACGCTCGGCTCCAGGGGGTGGCGATGAACATCGACGAGATGATCATGGTGAGCGTCGACGACCACGTGGTCGAGCCACCTCATCTCTTCGAGGGACGGCTTCCGGCGAAGTACGCCGATCTGGCGCCGCAGTTCGTCACCCTCGAGGACGGCACCAACGCCTGGCGCTACGAGGGCCAGGAGATCGCCAACGTCGCCCTCAACGCCGTGTCGGGCCGCCCGCCGGAGGAATACGGCATGGAGCCGACCTCGTTCGACGAGATCCGGTCCGGCTGCTGGGACATCCACGAGCGCGTCAAGGACATGGACGCCAACGGTGTCCTCGGATCCCTCTGCTTCCCGTCGTTCCCGCAGTTCTGCGGCCAGCTCTTCGCCCGCACCGAGGACAAGGACGTGGCCCTGGCCATGGTGCAGGCCTACAACGACTGGCACATCGACGAGTGGTGCGGCACCTACCCGGGCCGCTTCATCCCCTGCATGCTCCCGGCGATCTGGGATCCCGAGGTCCTGGCCGCCGAGGTGCGGCGGTGCGCGGCCAAGGGGGCCCATGCTGTGACGTTCTCGGAGAACGCATCCAAGCTCGGCTGGCCCAGCATCCACTCCGACCATTGGGACCCGTTCTGGACAGCGTGCTCGGACGAGAACGTCGTCGTGTGCATGCACATCGGATCGTCGTCGCAGCTGGTCATCACTGCCCCCGATGCCCCGATCGACTGCCTGATCACGCTCACGCCGATGAACATCGTGCAGGCGGCGGCCGACCTGGTGTGGTCGCACGTGCTGCGCAGGTTCCCCCGGTTGAACATCGCGCTCTCCGAGGGGGGCATCGGCTGGATCCCCTACTTCCTCGAGCGGGTCGACTACAACTACGAGCGCCACCACCGCTGGACGGGGCAGGACTTCGGCGACCAGCGGCCCAGCGAGGTGTTCAACGAGCACATCATCACGTGCTTCATCGACGACCACTTCGGCGTGGCCAGCCGCGAGTTCCTCAACATGGACCGGGTGTGCTGGGAGTGCGACTACCCGCACTCCGACTCCACGTGGCCGACGGCGCCGGAGACCCTCGCCAAGCAGCTCGACGGCGTGTCCGACCACGACATCAACCGCATCACCCACCTGAACGCCATGCGGTGGTTCGGCTTCGATCCGTTCAGCGTGCGGCCACGCGAGGAGTGCACCGTGGGTGCCCTGCGCCAGCAGGCGGCGGGCCACGACATCAGCATCCGCTCCACCAACCGATCGCACGTCGGCGCGCACAAGGCGCTGTCCACCGACCTGCAACCGCCCGGCTGAAGCCGGCGCTACCCCGCCAGGGTGGACGCAGACGGGCGGACGACCTCGTCGGCATAGCGCCGGAGGCCCTCGACGGCATCGCGCGAGCGCTGCCACGGGCGGACGATCACCCGCGCGACGCCGGCGTCGGCGTAGCGGGCGACCTCACCGAGGTCGGCGGGCGTTGCTCCCAGGATGATCTCCACCTGGCCTTCGCGTCCGGCGTCGGCGCGCATGTCGGCCAGCCGGGCGACCTGGGGCGGGATCTGCTCCAGGGTGTGGTTCATGGGCACCCAGCCATCGCCCACCGTGGCGGCGCGGCGCAGCGCCGCCGGACCGTCGCCTCCGACGATGAGCGGTGGGTAGGGCTGCTGGACGGGCTTGGGCTCGAACATCACCGGCTCGAAGTCGAAGAACTCGCCGTGGTGTTCGATCTCGGACTCGGTCCACAGGCGTCGGCACACGTCGATCGCTTCGTCGACCCGGCGACCGCGGCTGTCGAAGTCGAGGCCGACGGCGTCCCATTCCGCCCGCAGCCAACTGGCGCCGATGCCGAACTCCGCCCGGCCTCCCGACACGATGTCGAGGGTGGCCACCGCGCGCGCCGGCACGAACGGGTGCCGCAGCCCGATGTTGTAGACGTGGGTCGAGAAGCGGATGCGCTCGGTGCGGCCGGCGAGGAACCCGAGGTAGGTGAACGCGTCGAACACCGGCACGTCGGCGGGCACCGGCGGGTGGTCGGCCCCGTGGAACGGGCTGCCCTCGGTCTGCACCGGGAAGACCAGGTGCTCGGGCAGCCAGACCGAGTCGTAGCCGAGTCGGTCGGCCTCCTGGGTCACGTCCGGCCACACGCGGGTATTGAGCATTCCGAGCGAGATGGCGAACTTCACGGCGGCCCCTCGAGGTCGTGGCGGGCGGCTCCAGCGCCGATGTGGTCGGTCATGGGCCCTCTCGGCGCGAGTGCCCTTCTCCGCAATCGGAACGCTAGCGTCCGGTCGCGCCGCAGCTCATCGCCGGGACGCGAAGGGGAACCATGCCTGACTACGAGTTCGTGACGTACGAGACGTTGGACGACGGAGCCATCGCTCGCATCATGTTGAACCGGCCCGAGGCCCGGAACGCGCAGAACCGCGGGCTCCTCGTCGAGCTCGGCGACGCCTTCCTGCAGGCCGAGGCCGACGACGGCGTGCGCGTCGTGATCCTGGGCGGCATGGGACCGATGTTTTCCTCGGGGCATGACATGGGCTCCAAGCAAGCCATCGCCGAACGGACGCCCGGTCCGACGCAGCACCCGACCGTGGGGATCAATGGCGGCACGCGGCAGGGCGCCGAGGCCCTGATGCTCCAGGAGTGGCACTACTACTTCGACAACACGCGGCGCTGGCGCAACCTGCGCAAGATCACGATCGCCCAGGTCCACGGGACCGTCTACGCGGCCGGGCTCATGCTCATGTGGGCGTGCGACCTGATCATCGCCGCCGAGGATGCGAAGTTCGCCGATGTGGTCGGCACGCGGCTGGGCATGTGCGGCGTGGAGTACTTCGCCCATCCGTGGGAGCTCGGGCCCCGCAAGACCAAGGAGCTCATGCTCACTGGCGATTCGATCGACGCCCACGAGGCCCACCAGCTCGGCATGGTCAGCAAGCTCTTCCCCGAGGCCGAGCTGGGTGAGCGCACCTTGGAGTTCGCCCGCCGCATCGCCCAGCTACCCACCATGACCGCGCTGCTGATCAAGGAAGCGGTCAACCAGACGGTCGACAACATGGGCTTCCACAACGCCCTCAACGCCTGCTTCACGTTGCACGAGCTGAACCACTCCCACTGGGCCCAGATCCACGAGAACAAGTACCCCGTGGCCCTGCCCGAGGACGGCATCGCCGACTGGCGGTCGGCGCCACCCGTCAAGCCGGCCCGCAAGGACATGGCCGAGGCCCCGGCACCGTGAGGCTGTCCTGATCCAGCGCGTCTGACCGGCTTCCGCGCACGTTCTTACGCGACGGGGCGCCCGGCCGATGCCGGGCGCCCCATCCCTAAGTGGATCCGGACCGACGCCTCAGGGAGCGACGGCCGCGGCGGCGTTGACGATGCCCTCGCCGTAGTTGCTGTTGACGTCGGCCGTGCCCACGCAGGTGGCGTTCCACGAGGCGGGGCGGCCCTCCTGCGTGTAGTCCAGGAGCGCCGGGTCGGGACACGGCGTGTCGCTGGCCCTCGACGTCAGGATGTCGTACACGGTGTCGGGATCGAGGTCGAACCCGCCGGCCCCGTCCGGCGTGCCGTGGGCCTCGATGATCAATGCCACGACCCCGGTGGTGTGCGGCGACGCCATCGAGGTGCCCTGCAGGTACTGGTAGTAGGCGCAGGGCTTACCGGCGCTGCAGTCCCGCTTGTAGAACGGGTCCCTGACGCCGCCCGACTTGTTCACGCCGCCCTCCTCCTGGGCCACCGCCAGCGGGTAGCTCGACAGGATCATGTTCTCCGGCTCCATGAAGTCGTTGGTGCCGAAGTGGTCGCGGAACCAACCGCCGGGTGCCGCCACATCGATGACACCCAGGCCCCAGGTCGAGAAGTCGGACTTGACCTTCGACGGCCCGATCGCTGCCGCCTCGATCACCCCTGGCGCCTCCGACGGCAGGTCGAGGCAGTCGCTCGTCACCGTTAGCGGCTTGGCGGTGTTGAGCGGGAAGTCGGGGCTGGTGTCGTCGAACCGCGTCGGCGCCGCGAGGTCGGTGTGCTGGTTCCCGGCGGCGGCGACCAGGGTCACCCCGTTGTTCCGGGCGAAGTCGACGGCCGCGATGATCCCCTCGCGGATCGTCGCCTGCTCGAGCAGCTCCGCGTCGCTGATGTCGCCCTCGATGATGTCGTCGCGGGAGTCACAGTTGTAGAGCCACGGATCGGTGTAGAAGCTCATGTTCACCACATCGATGCCGTTCTCGCCGGCGTAGGCGATGGCGTCGACGGTCTCGAAGAAGAAGAAGAACCCCGAGTCCTGGCCGGCCCGCAGGTTGACCAGCGTGGCGTCGGGCGCCACGCCGGCGACGCCGATGCCGTTGGCCGCGGCGGCGACGATCCCGGCCACATGTGTGCCGTGGCCACCCTCGTCGACCGTGGGCGGGTCCTCACAGGACTGGTCGGGCTCGGCCTCGCAGGCACCGTCGATCACGGGGATGTCAGTGGTGAAGTTCCGGCTCAGCGCGGCGTTGAAGTTGGGCGCCAGGTCGGGGTGGGTGCTGTCGATGCCGGTGTCGATGATCCCCACGGTCACGCCATCACCGGTGGCGGTCGCGTGTGCGAGGTTGGGGGTGGCGCCGATCATCTGCATGCCCCACTGCAGCGACGAGAACGTCTCCGGCCCCGCCTTCTTGGGGCTCGACGAGGCCGCCGCGCCGGCGCCCCCGGCCCGGACCTTGGCCGCGTAGGCGGCCCGGTCCTCGAGGGCCCGTTCCTCGGCGAAGCGGTGGGCGGCGCCCTTGGTGTTGCTGCCGACCGCGTGGTTGCGGACCACGCCCTTGGCCTTGCCGCTGGCAATCAGGGCCTTGGAGAACCCGGAGTTGTCGGTGGTCACCCTGGCGATGCCCAAGGCGTCGATCTCGTCGACCACGGTCCCGCCGGCGGCGGCGACGGCAGCGCGGGCGTCGGCGGCGGTGACGCCGTCGGCATAGAAGACGACGAACTCCCCGGTGCCTCCGGCCGCGGCCGCCGTCCGCGCCGACCTCGAGGTGGCGTCAGGGTGGGCGGTGCCGGCCGAGGCCGTCCCGATCGGGACGACGAGCGCGGCGGCCGTCACGAGGGCGACGAACGCCGCCTTGCGCTTGCGCATTTGCTTCCCCCTTGATTCCAGCTTGTGATTGCGGCAGACGGCAGGTTGTGTCGTCGGCTCGCGTACCGTAGCGCGTTATGAGCAGCGCAACGGCGTGACGGTGAGCAGGATGCCCAAACCCATGGCGCGTCCTGACGAGAACCGCGGACTCGTTGGATGGCACGCAGCAGTACGTTCAGCGCCTGGCGCGGCTGGCTCTGAGGGTCGAGACTCCGCCGGTGGCACAGGGGCATCAGCACAATCACGGTCATGATCCGCCGCGTCGGGAGCTGGATGCGCCCGCGGTCCGTCGCCTCCTCGCCGGAGTCGTGGGCGTCCTGGTCGTCGCCGCGTTGGTGGGGCTCGCCGTCTGGTGGCCCCGTGGCGATCCGGCGATCGACAGGGAGGTCCTCGGCTACGGCGATCGGGTCGATGCCACGGTCACGGCGGCCGAGATCGGCCCTTGCAGCTTCGACCCCGAGGCGGAGTGCAACAGCGTGAGCGCCCGCATCGCCAGCGGGCCGGACGAGGGGACGTTCGCCACCCTCGAGACCGACGTCGCGACGCGGAACTCGGTGGCGGAGCTGGCGGTGGGCGACGACATCGTGCTCAACGACGCCGGCCCAGACGTCGACGCCGCCGCCCGCTACTCGTTCGCCGACGTCCAGCGCCGGCTGCCGCTGGTCATCCTGGCCGTGGTCTTCGGGGTCGCGGTGGTGGCGCTCGGGCGGCTGCGAGGATTGCTGGCGCTGGTCGGCATCGCCATCACCGTGGGCGTCTTGCTCGCCTTCGTGTTCCCGGCGCTGCTGAGGGGCGCCTCGCCACTGGGGGTGGCCCTCACGGGTGCCATCGTCATCGCCGTCAGCACCATCTACCTCGCCCACGGCGTCAGCGACCGCACCACGGTGGCGCTCGTGGGCACGATTGCGAGCCTGCTACTGACCGCCGTCCTGGGTGCCGCCTTCGGGGCCGCCGCCCACCTCAGCGGCCTGGCGTCGGAGGAGTCGGTCAACCTGTTGGCGTTCGCCCCTGAGCTCGACTTCCGCGGCCTGCTACTAGCGGCCACGATCATCGGCGCCCTGGGCGTCCTCGATGACGTGACCATCACCCAGGTGTCCGCCGTCTGGGAGCTTCACGCCAGCGATCCCCGCGTGAATGCCAGGCAGCTCTACTCGGCCGGGATCCGGATCGGTCGGGACCACATCGCATCGACCGTGAACACGCTGGTGCTGGCGTACACGGCGGCGGCGCTGCCGACGCTGCTGTTGCTCACCCAGTCGGGCCTGGCCATGGGTGAGGTGCTCACCACCGAGACCCTGGCGGTCGAGATCGTCCAGACCCTGGTCGGGTCCATCGGTCTGGTGGCCTCCGTGCCGCTCACCACCGCGTTGGCGAGCTGGGTCGTCACCCTCGCCGACCGGGAGGAGCGGCCTGAGCGGTTTGACCG
This sequence comes from Acidimicrobiales bacterium, assembly GCA_035697145.1. Classification (GTDB taxonomy): domain Bacteria; phylum Actinomycetota; class Acidimicrobiia; order Acidimicrobiales; family VFJN01; genus DASQUK01. The sequence continues at coordinate 871 of DASSDL010000120.1, read as the reverse complement.
TCGGTCGCCCCGGCCCGTCGTGGCCGAACGTCCCGAGGACGCGTTCTGGGGACACCGGTGATGTCGTCGGGGCCGCTGCCGACCCCCCGACCGTCGTGTGACCGGCGTCGTCGAGGCGGGCGCCTAGCGCTGGGCCCGGTTGTCTACGGCTCGACCAGTTCGGCCGGGCCGGACGCCGTCCCCACCTGTCCCAGCTGCTCGGGCAGGACCCGATCGATGCGACCCAGGACGCGATCGAGGTCCGGCCACCAGGGGCCGGGGTGCAGGTCGGCCAGCCGGTCGACGACCGGCGCCCCCGCTCGGCTGGTGACCACCCGGCTCGGGGCGGCGGACCCCAGGAGGCCGAGGAACCAGTGCCGGTGGATCGGGCTGAGGCCCTCGGGATCAGTGAGGATGTAGTAGTCGGGAAGGTCGAGCGACCGCGCCCGCCAGCGGGCCAAGGTCTCGGCCACGGCTACCTCGAGGTCACCGGCACTGCCCTGATCCTGGAAACGCCGGGCCCACGCGTCCGCCACCCATGCCAGCGGATCGGCGTCGTGCAGCAAGTAGGGCGAGCTCGTGCGCCGAGCCTGTTCCCACGCCACGACAGCCCGGTCGAGGGCGGGTGCCTCGGGGTCGGGCCGAACGACCCGGACATTGGCGGCGTGAACGTGCTCGAGCGGAGAGACATCCCCCGTCCCGGGTGCGACGACTGCAACCACCGTGGTGTTCACCCTCAGCACGACAACGATTCTGGCGAACTCATCGCTGCGCCGCGCGGGTGTCCGCTATCCTGAATCGTCCCGTTCGGGGGTGTAGCTCAGCTGGCTAGAGCGCTTCGGTCGCATCGAAGAAGTCGTGGGTTCGAATCCCATCACCTCCACCAGAGGAA
>DASSDL010000119.1:0-4454 GCA_035697145.1 Acidimicrobiales bacterium | reverse complement strand
ACCGAGACGCTGAGGTACAGCGACTACTTGCTCTGGGCGCCACGCGAGCAGACGTGGGACAGGGCGAGCAGTCGTGGGTGGTCCTCGCAGACCCCGAAGGCAACGAGTTCTGCGTACTTGGGTCACGCGTTTCATAGCCGGTGGTAGGGGCGCGCGGCGAGCCGCCGCTTCGTCAATGATGTGGCGGTGGAAGCAGAGTTGCTCGATCGAGCGACGAACATCTGCCTGGCACTTCCAGAAGCGACTGCGGACGATCGGCACCCGCCGCACCGAGGCTTCCTCGTCGGCAAGAAGAACTTCGCGTGGTTCGTCGTCGACGAGCACGGCGACGGGCGCATCGGCCTAGGCGTCCGAGCGGCACCTGGAGAGAACGAGGAGCTCGTCGCCACTGACCCCGAGCGGTTCGGCCTGCCGAAGTACGTCGCCCGTCATGGCTGGGTGACGTACTACCTCGACCTGCCAGGACGCCCAGTGGACTGGGACGAGGTTGCCGAGCTCGTACAGGAGAGCTACATCATCCAGGCTCCGACGCGGCTCGCGCGTCTCTTGGACGACTGAGAACCAGCGATCAGGGCGACGCCGGCTGTCGCGGGTCGGTTCCGCTGCCCAGTGCGTCGCGGGCGGGCAGCGCAAGCAAGTTCGACCGGCTCCGGCGAAACGAAAGTCACCCTTGGCCTCGGCGCCGCCCGACGTGCCAGAGCTGGCAACCTGGCCATGGATCATCTCGCTGCAAGGACATCGTGCACCCGTGAAACCGCCCGCTCGAACGGCGGGCTGACGAAGACGACAGCGCGGTGGACGCCTAGGTCCTCAAGGTGATCCCACTCGGCGCGGTCGGGCGGCGCCGAGACGGTCACGAGGAAGCTGGCCATGTCGCCGCCCGCATCGGTGTGGGCAGACCGGGCCACACCGAGGAGGGCCGGCAGGCGAGGCCCGCCGGGCAGGTTGACGCCGTCGCCGACCGTGCCGGCCAGGGCGGCCATCTTGGGGCCGAAGCCGCCGACGACGATGGGTGGCGGAGGCTCGGGCTGCAAGAAGCCGTCGGCACCCCCACTGTGCCCTCGCCACACCGACCTCAACGTGGCGACCCGGTCGGCTACCGCCGCCCGCCGGCGAGCATCGCCCAGGACCACACGCCCCAGCGCCTCCTGCTCGGCGGCGTATGGGGTGTCACGTCCGCCGCCGGCGCCCACGCCGAGTAGCAGTCGCCCGCCACTGAGCTCCTGAAGAGTGGCGGCCATGACCGCGAGCGTCCCTGCTGGCCGGTTCGCCACGTTGAGCACGAGCGGCCCCACCATGATGCGGGGAACAGTGGCGGCGATGGCAGTGAGCGTCGTCCAGCACTCAAGGACGCGGTCCCGCCCATGCACCGAGCCGGCCAGATGGTCGTAGAGCCACACGCCCCCGAAGCCGGCCCGCTCGGCGGCGGTGGCGCCGGCCAGGGCGTCGTCGACGCGGACACCGAACGGGTCGAAGAGCAGGTCGATCTCCACGAGGCGAGCATGGCAGAGCCGACGGGGTGGACCGATCCCGCGCCCAGCGATTGGTGGCACTCGCGTGCAGGGAGGCTTGGCCTACCGCCGGCACTGAGAAACCTCCTCCTAGGCGAACCGCTTGACGAAGTCGAGCGCCGTCTGGGCGACGTCGCGCCAGCCGTGGTCGATGGTGAGGGAGTGGCCTCGGTTCGGGATCTTCACGATCTCGGTCACGGCGGGGTTGCGCCTCTGGCGCTTGTAGGCGGCGTTCGCGATCGCCCACGGCACCGTGTGGTCCTTCTCGCCGTCGATGATCAGCAGCGGACCGCGGTCGGGGTTCTTCGTGTTCACCTTCGCTTCGGTCCACGGGTTGAGGTTCGCGTTGCCCATCTGCACGAGAGCGATCCCGGAGCCGGCGACGTGGAACGTGTCGTAGAGCTCCTTCGCCTCCTTGTCGTCCAGCGCGTTGGCCCAGCCGTATTTGAACTGGTCGAACGTGAACGTGATGGCGCGGCCGCGGGTGAGCGGGTTGACCAGGTACGGGCCCACCCCCTTGAGCACGGAGGCCGGCAGGGGCAGGACGCCGCGGAAGACCCCGGGGTCGATCGCCACGGTGGCCGCCGACAGGCCCCGGCCCGCCAGCATCTGCGCCACCAAGCCGCCGGTCGAGTGCCCGATCAGCGCTGGCTTCTCGTCCAAGGCAGCGATGATCTCGGTGCTGTGATCGGCGATCTGCTTCAAGGTCTTCTTGGCCAAGACGTCGGGGTTCGCCCGGGCCTCTTCGACCGTCTCCGGATCGTCTGGCCAGTCCGGCGTCAGCGGCGCGTAGCCAGCCTGGGTGAAGAAGTCCGCCCAGTTAGCCCAGCTGCTCGGCAGCAGCCAGAGGCCATGGATAAACACGACCGGGGTGGTGCCCGAGGCGTTGGCCGCCTCGATCTCCCGGTTCTCCCGCTCGGAAATTGACGCCATGATGAACTCCCCTGCGATCGGGCGAAAGTCAAAGCCGACCCTACCCAAGTAGTTGAGTCTGCAAGGGGAGTCCACCGGCTCGCTTCCGCCAGCGACGGCGCACCGGAGTTGAGGGGTCGTGGCGACTGACTCGCATCACCGATGTGCCGGTCGGCGCACGGGCGCCGCTGCCGACTCGATGGTGGTCATGGCTGGTCCTCCTTGTGATCGGAAGACCAGCCAACCTGCGGCGATCAACCGGCGTTCCGGGGCGCTCTCCGCATGCATCTCGGAGCACTGCCAGCTTGCGCCAGTTCCTTGATGCCGGGGATTCCGTGTATCGCCGGCGTACCGAAAATCGCGGACGCCACCGCAACAGTGTTCCGTCCTCAGTGGAGGCATGGACCACAGCGCATCACTGTCCGCGCCAGCCCGTCGTACGCGCAGGATCGTTCTCGTCGGTCTGTCGATCCTCTGTGTCGCGATCGCTGCGATCGTCGTGCCGCGGTCACTCGTGGCGTCCGTTCCGTCGAGGTCGCCGGCCGAAGTTGGCCAGTCGACCGGTACGCAGACCTCGCTGGACGAGGCTGATGGTGTCATTCCCGACGGGGTGGTGGACGAGGCTGATGGTTTCATTCCCGACGGGGCGCCGGTCTCGGTGTTCGACGAGGAGATACCGGCGGTGGGGAGGCTCGACCCGGATCTCCTCGATGCCTTGCGTCGGACGGCGACGGACGCAGAAGCCGACGGCGTCGGGCTTCGGGTCAACAGTGGTTGGCGGTCGCCCGAGTATCAGCAGCAGTTGTTGCGGGACGCTGTCGTCGAGCATGGTTTGCGGGAAGAGGCCGCGCGGTGGGTGTCCACCGTGGAGAGGTCTGCTCATGTGTCGGGGGACGCGGTCGACATCGGCCCGTCCTCTGCCGCGGCGTGGCTGTCGGCGCACGGTGCCGCGCACGGGCTGTGTCAGATCTACAGCAATGAGCCTTGGCACTACGAACTGCGTCCCGAGGCTGTCGACGACGGTTGCCCGCCGATGTACGCGGATCCGACCGACGACCCGAGGATGCAGCCGTGAGTCGGGTCCCGGTCGAGCTTCAGCGCCGATCAGGTACCTTGCGACTGCCGACCTTGCAGACGCTGCCTGTGGCGGTGGCTGCGAACGTGGTCGAGATCCGTGTGCGGACTCGCAGCACGATCATGGCCGTGGTCAAGGCCGACGGCTACGGCCACGGCGCCGTCACGGTCGCCAGCGCTGCCGTTGCCGCCGGTGCCGGGTGGCTCGGGACGGCGAGTGTCGCGGAGGCCTCTGCGTTGCGCGCGGCGCGGTTGGCGGTGCCGATCCTCACCTGGCTGCACCCCTCCGGGATCGACGCCGAGGCGGCGGCGGCCACCCGGGTCGACGTCGCGGTCGGGTCGGTGGACGAGCTCGGCGCGCTTCTCGCGCACGCCGCGTCGACGGTGCGGGTTCATCTCCACCTGGACACCGGGATGTCCCGTGGCGGCTGCCCCCGCGGGCAGTGGGCCGAATTGATCGGTCTCGCTCAGCGTGGTCAACAGGCTCGGAGTGTCCGCGTCGTGAGTGTCATGGGGCACCTCCCGCTGGCCGACCGGGCCGACCCCGCGGCCAACGCGCCGGCGGTTGCCGCCATGCACGAGGCGCAGCAGGCGGTCCGGGCGGCGGGGCTCGGTTCGCCGCTCGCCCAGCTCGCGGCCACGTCGGGGACGGTGACCGACGTGCCGAGAATGTTCGCGGCAGCCGGACTGCCCTACGAGCAGCTGGTCGCGCGCCTGGTCGACGCTGCCACCGTGCCCGGACCCACCAGCTCGGGATCCGAGCGTGTGACGCCACGACCCGGGCCGGCCCGAGAAGGCCGGGCGGACGCCGCGACGGGCAGAGGACATCACGGTCACCGTGCCGGGGGCGTGTCCGGTTCGCGTATGTCGGCGATATGCCGTGCTCCTTAGGCTTCAGGTATGCGTGTGCTGGTCGTGGAGGACGAGCCCTACCTGGCCGAAGCCGTCCGTGACGGT
>DASSDL010000118.1:0-4599 GCA_035697145.1 Acidimicrobiales bacterium | reverse complement strand
CTCTGGGGGTACCTCGGACAGCTCGTCGCCGGCGCCGGATGGTCAAGCCTTCCGTGGCTGCACCGCATCCGAACACCCACGCTCGTGCTCACCGGCGAGGCCGACACCATCGTCCCCCCGATCAACGCCCGCATCCTCGCCCGCCGCATCCCCGACGCCGAACTCGAGATCGTCCCCGACGCGGGCCACCTCCTGCTCATGGACCACGCCGAGCGCTCGGCGACCCGCATCGCCCGGTTCCTCGACGGGTGACGGCGGCGCGTTGTCGCCTCCGCACAAGCCGCGCTCCGAACCTCGTCGTCTCCGACCGAAGCCTTCGCCGAGCCGCATCCGTACCGTCGCATCCATGGAACCCACCGACACCGCCACCCGCATCAGCCACCTCGCATCGCTGCCCGACTGGCGGGCCGCCGGCGATCCGGGTGGAGCCTGTCTCGACGACGACCGGATCACGCTCACCAACGCTGACTTCCTCGAGCGCGTCCAGGCGGCGGCCGCGCTGTTCGCCGCCTCCGGCGTCGGCGCCGGCGACGTTGTCGCGACGTTGCTCGCGAACCGGACCGAGTTGGTCGTTGCGATGTTCGCGGCCTGGCGACTCGGCGCCGCGCTCACGCCGGTGAACCCGAGCCTGACGGCCGGCGAGGCCGCCTTCCAGATCCAAGACGCCGGCGCGCGCCTGCTCGTCCATGCCGGCGACCGCGACGACCTGCCCGACGTCGACGGCATCGACGTGGACTCGCTGCCATCGGTCGTCGTCGGCGAGGCCGCCCGCCCGGTCTCGCCCGATCCGTCGGCGCTCGCACTCCTGATCTACACGAGCGGCACGACCGGCACGCCCAAGGGCGTGATGCTCGATCACGCGAATCTCGTGGCGATGGTCGACACGATCGTGGACGCGATGGCTTCGGCCCGCGGCACCCGCTGCCTGCTGATCCTTCCGCTCTTCCACGTCAACGGGATCGTCGTCAGCGTGCTGTCTCCGCTCGCCGCCGGCGGCGTCACGTCGATCACCGCCCGCTTCTCGGCCCCGACGTTCTTCGACACCGTCGAAGCTCTGCGTCCGACGTACTTCTCCGCAGTTCCTGCGATCTACGCCATGCTGACCGCGTTGCCGGACGACGTACTACCCGACACGTCGTCGATCGAGTTCGCCATCTGTGGCGCGGCACCGATGCCAGCCGAGCTGATCCACCGCTTCGAAGCCCGCTACGGCATCCCCATCGTCGAGGGCTACGGCCTTTCGGAGTGCACGTGCGCATGCACGCTCAACCCAATCGATGGGCCCCGCAAGCCCGGCACGGTCGGACGCCCGCTCCCGGGGATCGACGTGGCGCTGCTCGGCGACGACGGACGACCGACGCACCATGGCGCCGGAGAGGTTCTGGTGCGCGGCCCGAACGTCATGCGCGGCTATCTCAACCGGCCGTCCGAAACGGCCGACGCCCTGCGGGATGGTTGGCTGCACACCGGCGACGTCGGCCACTTCGACGAGGACGGCTACCTCGTGCTCGTCGACCGCGTCAAGGACATGATCATCCGTGGCGGAGAGAACATCTACCCGAAGGAGATCGAGAACGTCCTGTACCGCCACGCCGCCGTGCTCGAAGCGGCGGTCGTCGGGCGCCCCCACGACGTGCTCGGCGAAGAGCCTGTCGCGTTCATCGCGCTCCGATCCGAGTCGACGACCGTCCGGGACGAGCTGCACGCGCTCTGCACCGCAGAGCTCGCCGCTTACAAGCGTCCGCGGCAGATCGTCGTCATGGACACCCTCCCGAAGAACCCAGTTGGCAAGATCTCGAAGCCTGCACTCCGCGACTCGCTCCGGGCTCCCGACAAGGATCAGCCACAAGCCGAGCCGTAGAGGCCCGGCCCTGTCAGGTGTGTTGCTCAGTCGTCGGCGTACTACGCGAACGTCGCCGACCCCGCCCACCGGGTGTACGTCGGCGACTGCGGCCACCCGTCGAGCCCAAGGGTGACCAACAGCCAGATGAGCGCGAAGCCGAAAACGACGCACAGCGTGAACTCGGCAACCCCCTCGGTGATGGTGCCGTGGAGGCGGAAGCCCACGGCGAGGCCAACGCGTGCGTGACCTGCGGGCTCGGCCCGTTCAGCAAGCGAGAGCGGGCCTCCGTCGGAGGCGGCGACCGGAATCGAACCGGTGTGCGCGGCTTTGCAGGCCGCTGCCTAAACCACTCGGCCACGCCGCCAGGCTTGGCACCCCCCGGCGGCATCGCTTGCAGGCCCTTGCCTGAACCACTCGGCCACGCCGCCGGAGGGGGACAACCATAGCCGGGCACCCGAGGGACGCCCTGACCTCGACCAACGCGGCGTGGCCCCACAGGACCCAATGCAGGCCTTGCCCATCACGACGAGGGTGCCCTGGCCCGGCCCGACGACGAGCCCGCCGCTCGTGCCCGCGCCCGACGGCGTCGAGGGGGTCGTCGACGACCGGATGACCAGCGAAGGGTCCGAGGGCGGGCTAGTCGGTGAACGTCACGGCCGCCTCCTCGCGTCCGCGGAACGGAGCCAGGAGCTCGGCCTCGTGCTCGATGGCGGTGCGCTGGCGATCGCTGAGCTTGGCGAAGGGGTCGACCGTCACCTCCAGTTGACTACCGGCCCCGCGGGCGCGCCACGTCCCCATCGGATGACCGGTGACCAGCACCACTCCGGGGGCCCCCACCGGCCGCCAGACGGCTCGCTGCGCGGTCTTGTCGGGGAGCAGCGTGGCCCGGTCGCGCTGGGCGAGGAACGGGTCGCCGGCGGGCAGCAGGCGGGCGCCGGACGCCGTTGGGGGATCGTCGAGCGCCTCGGCATCGTCGGCCAACAGCCAGGCCACCGCGCCATCGAGCTTGGCCTCGACGAGGTCGGCGCCCAGCTCCACGAAGCGTTGGCGGGCCTCGGCAACGCCGATGCCGGTCCACGCGGCGAAGTGCACAGGCGTTGCCGGTCCATAGGCATGCACGAAGCGGCGGACCAGCTCGATTCGGGCCGCGGGGACATCGCCGCCCAGGGGACCACCCAGCCAGATGTCGGTACCCATGAGCGTCTGGCGGGACCCCTGGGGCCAGCCGTAGCAGAAGACCCCGGCGGTCCCGGCCAGCCGCAGGAGCTGGTCCGGGACGTGGTGCACGTCGCACACCTCGCACCACGGTTCGAGCTCGGCCGGCAGCCGACCATGGAGTGCCTCGCTCAGCTGGCCCTTGGTCCGTGACTCCCCGTCAGCCACCACGGCGGCCAGCACACCGAGGACCATGGCCAGCGCCTCCCGGGCGGTCCAGCCGGCGGCGTCGATCGGCGGCCACGATCCCGACAGCTGTTCGCGCAGCGACTCCTCGTCGGCCGCCAGCGCCCCGGGCCCGAACACGACGGCGTCCTGCCGCGGCACGACGTAGGCGGCGCCTCGTGGGCCGAGGAAGCGCAGCAGCGACCGGTCGTCGAGAAGGGCATCCTCCAGCGCCGCAGGCGTGAACCCCGCGACCCGGGCGGCGAGGGCCACGCCGGCGTTGCCGGGCGGCGTGTCCTGCACACCGCAGACGGCGGCCGCATCGATGGCACCATCCGCTGGCAGCCGCTCGTGCAGGTTGTGGGCGGCGACACGGAAGGCGACAACCTGTTCAGCGGATACGCGATGCATTGCCTGCCTGCCCATCGGCGCCGAGGCTAGGGGTCGCGTCGGCACCGGGTCACCGCCACCGCGGAGCGTGCTGAGACCGTCGCTGAACGTCGGTCGACCGCGGACAGCACTGCCATCAGGCCAGGGCCTCGCGCACATGGGCAGCCAGCGCGTCGAGGTAGCCCTTCGTGGCCCGCATCTGCTGCCAGCGGGCCGCCGGTCCCGCCAGCCGGACCAGAGGATGCCGCGGCCGTGAGAATGCGGTGATGGCCAGCCGCACCTCGCCGCCACCGCTGGGAGCGGCGTCACGCTCGACCACGAACGCCTCCTCGCCGCTCTCCGGGTGGATCGGCAGCGTCCCGTAACCGAAGCCGAACCGGCCTGGTTCGTCGACCACCCAGGCGATGCGGCAGGTGGCGATCACGTGGATGACGACCAGGGGCACGTCGACCGCGACCACGGTGCCGACCTCGACCGGCGGATCGTCGGGGGCCACCCGGAAGCCCTGCCGACGGTGGAGCTGCCAACGGCGGACGCCGTCGACCGCGGCCGCGAACGCCTCGTCCCCGTGCCCGATCCTGCGAGTGGCGTGCACGTGGTGATAGCCGTCCGGCAGCTCCCCAGGATGCGCCGTGGCCGCCACGCGCTCATAGGTGAAGGGCGCGTCGCCCACCTCGGCCAAGATCCGCGCCAGGTCGGTGTCGGAAGGACGGCGGACGAGGAACACCGGCAGCCTCCAGCACGCTCGGGTGGGCGCGACCCTAGGCCGGCGCGCTCCCATCGGATCCACGACCCCGAGCCACGGCCCGCCGCGGCTCCGTCCGGCGTAACCTGGCACCCACAGGTCGAGGAGGAGCGCATGGTCGACAACGAACGCTTACGGCCGGTCGAGCGGCGGGTCCTGCGATGGGCCCAGGCCGGTGTGGGTGACGCGGAGATCGGCCATCGCTTCCGCCGGAGCGAACGCTGGGCGGCGCAGGTGCGGT
>DASSDL010000117.1:0-20301 GCA_035697145.1 Acidimicrobiales bacterium | reverse complement strand
CCACCGGTTGTCCGAATCGTGGTCAAACAAGGCGGCGCAGGCAGCCGGCGAACTCGAAGCTGGCTGACGACCACCTCAACCCGCGCCAACCGCCCCCGACCCGAAGGCCGAGGGGCGGCGTAAAACCCCGGATTCTCAGTCGGGTTCGGGTTCGGCGAGTGGGCGGGCGTGGGCCCTCAGCCGGATCTCGTCGACCCTCGCTAGGAGTTGGGCACGTACGCTTCCGTCTGGCATGGAGATCTGGTCCTCCGTGTCCGGGCCCGGGGTGTTGAGGCACCGCCGGGCCACTGTGTTGGGTACTTTCCGCACGCTCTGACACAACGGTGTGCTGTTCCTCGACGAGGTCGGCGAGTTCGAGCCGTTGGTGCTCGACAACCTCCGCCAGCCGTTGGAGGAGGGCGTCATCCGGGTGGCCCGGGCCGCCGCCAAGGTGACGTTTCCGGCGCGCGTCCTCCTGGTGGGGGCGATGAATCCGTGCCCATGCGGCGAGGGCGGACCACCCGGCGGGTGCCGATGCTCAGGCGCCGCCCGCGCCCGCTACGCGCGTCGGTTGTCGGGGCCGCTGCTCGACCGCTTCGACCTCCGTGTCGAGGTGGGCAGGCCCGACGTCGCCGAGCTCCTCGACTCGTCCGCCGGGGAGGCAACACGCGAGGTGGCCGCCAGGGTGGCGTCGGCGCGCCTGGCGGCGGCGGGGCGCGACGTCACCGCCAACGTCGCCCTGCCGTCCTGGCGCCTCGACGACGTGGCGCCGCTCGACCGCGCCGCGACCCGGCTGATCGAACGGGCGCTGCGCGCCGGGCGGCTCACCGGGCGGGGGCTCGGCGGCGTCCGCCGCGTGGCGCGCACCGTTGCCGACCTCGCCGGGCATTCCGGTCCTCTGGGCGCCGAGCACCTCAGCACAGCACTGGCGCTGCGTGCCGATCCGCTCTGCTTCGACTGGCGGGTGGCGTGATGGCCCGCGCCCTCGGTGACATCCCCGATGGCGGGGCCGCGGCTTCGGGCCTTCCGGCCGAGGCGTTCGCCGCCGCTCTCGCCGGCTTGCCGGGCATGGGCCCGGCCCGTCTGTCTGCCATCCTCGGGGCCGAGACGGCCGCACTCGCCTGGGAGCACGTCCGCTGCGGTGCGGGGTGGCGCGACGCCGACGTCGTGGCGGCACTGGGCCCACGACCCGACGCCCTGGTGGCTCGCTGGCGTCGGGCCGCCACCGAGATCGACCCGGTTGCCGTATGGCAGACGATCGTCGACGAGGGCATCGGCGTCGCAGTCATCGGTTCGCCCGCATATCCGCCCGTCCTCGCCGCCGACATCGAGCCACCCGGAGTCGTGTTCCATCGGGGGTCGCCCGATCTCGTGGCCGGTCCCCGGGTGGCGGTGGTGGGCACCCGCCAATGCAGTGCCACGGGCGCCGCCATCGCCTGGGAACTGGGTCGCAACCTGGCAGCCGCCGGGGTGGCGGTCGTGTCGGGCCTGGCCTCGGGCATCGACGCCGCGGGCCACCGAGGCGCCGTGGCCGCCATGGCAGACGGCGCTGCGGCTCCGCCGATCGGGGTCGTCGGCAGCGGCCTCGACGTCGTCTATCCCCGCGGCCAGGGGGAGCTGTGGCGAGTCGTGGCGTCGCAAGGCGTCCTGCTGTCGGAGGCACCCCTGGGCGCCCGGCCGGAGCGCTGGCGCTTTCCCGCGCGCAACCGCATCATCGCCGCCCTCGCCGACCTGGTCGTCGTCGTCGAGTCGCACCGCACCGGCGGCTCGTTGCACACGGTCGACGAGGCCGACCGCCGCGGCATCGATGTCATGGCCGTCCCCGGCTCGGTCCGGGCCCCGGCGTCCACCGGGACCAACGGGCTGCTCGCCGAGGGCCGTGCGCCGGTTTGCTCGGCCGACGACGTGCTGGTGGCCCTCGGATTGCGCCCCGCGGGCCGCCGTCCGCGCGACGAAACGCGTCCGCGGCCCGACCCCGACGACGTCCCGGTGCTCGACGCCGTGGGGTGGCAGCCCGCGACCCTCGACCAGATCGGCGTGCGCACCGGGCACGACCTGGCGGTCCTGGCTCCGGCCCTGGATCGGCTGTGCGAGTCGGGGTGGGTGGCAAGGCGCGGCGGCTGGTACGAGAGGGTCGCAGGAGGCACCCCATGACGGCCGGTACCTTTGGCAACCGTGGCGCCAGGCTGGCGAGTCGAGGAGTTCGCCCGCTCGTTGACGGCGGCGGCACCGGCCACCGTCGAGGCCTACGGGCGCGACCTGGCGGCGTTCGTCGCCTGGGCCGAGCGCCTGGGGCTCATGTCGCCGGGCGCCGTGCAGCGCACAACCGTCCGGCGCTACCTGGCCTTCCTCGCCACCCGGGGGTTCGCCCGCCGCACCATCGCGCGGCGCGCCTCGGCACTTCGTCGCTACTTCGGTTGGGCGCGGCGCGTTGGTGCCATCAGCAGCGATCCGACGGCGGGCCTCAGCGCGCCCAGGGGCGAGGCGCGGCTACCGCGGGTCCTGCACCCCGACGAGCTGCGGGCCCTGCTGAACGAATCGGGGTCCGGTGGCCCGGATGGCGCCCGCGACTTGCGCGACACCGCCCTGCTGGAGCTGCTCTACGGCAGCGGCCTGCGCGTGGCCGAGGCCGCGGCTCTCGACATCGACGACCTCGACCTGGCACAGCGGCGGGTCCGGGTATGGGGCAAGGGCGCGAAGCAACGCCTTGTCCCCCTCAGCGAACCTGCGGTCGACGCGCTGCAGCGCTGGCTCGTCGACGGCCGGCTCGAGCTCGCCACCGAGGCGTCGCCCGCAGCGGCCGTCTTCCTCAACCGCCGGGGCCGGCGCCTGACCCCGCGCGACGCTCGACGCGTGCTGGATCGGCGGGCGGCCGCACCGACCCATCCCCATGCATTGCGGCACACCTTTGCCACCCATCTGCTCGACGGGGGTGCCGACCTGCGGGTTGTCCAGGAGCTGCTCGGCCATGCAGACCTGGCGACCACGCAGCGTTACACTCACGTCTCCAAGGAACGGCTACGGTCCGTGTTCGACGCCACCCACCCACGGGCTTAGGGGCACACGTGACGTTCGTTGACGTAGAGACTGGGGACTTGTGGGCCGCGTACAAGTGCGACGGCCAGCACGCAGCTCGCGATGAGCTGATCCTGCGTTACGCGCCCCTCGTTCAATACGTAGCAGCGCGGATGGGCGTCGGCCTGCCCAGCCACGTCGAGCGTGCCGACCTGGTGAGCTACGGCATCTTCGGCCTCATCGATGCCGTCGAGCGGTTCGATCCGGCCCGCGGATGCCGATTCGAGACCTACGCCATCGCCCGGATCAAGGGCAACATCCTCGACGAACTGCGCTCGCTCGACTGGGTGCCCCGCTCCGTCCGGGCGAAGGCCCGCCGCATCGAGGCCGCCCTGACCCGGCTCGCCGCCACACTGCATCGGTCGCCGAGCGACTCCGAGCTCGCGGACGCGCTCGGCATGAACGACGACCAGCTCCAGCAGGCGTTGTCGCAGATCTCGCTGATGAGCCTCGTCACCTTCGACGCCGCGGTGAGCTCGGCCGCCACCGACGGTCCACCCTTGACCGTCGGCGACATCCTCAGCAGTGGCGACGACGATCCGCTGGCAGCGTTCGAGCTGGCCGAGTTGCGCCGGGCGCTGGCCGACGCCATCGAGCGCCTGAGCGAGCGCGAGCGGGTCGTGGTCAGCCTCTACTACCACGACGGCCTCACGTTGGCCGAGATCGGCGAGGTGCTCGGTGTCACCGAGAGCCGCGCCTGCCAGATCCACGGCAAGGCCGTCACCCGGCTACGGCTCCGGATGACCGCCGCCGGCCGCGTGCCGGCCTGACGCCCCGGGCTCGGGCGACGGCGCCTGCCCTCACCCGGGGGCGGCGCGGCCACCCGTAGGCGGGAGCCGGTACCACCGGCCTCACGGACGCCGGTCCGTCTGTCCGCTCACTTCCCCCCGAGGTACCCGCACACGCCCCGAGGGGGACACCATGTTCCCGGCCCGCCGGTCGTTTCGACCCGTCCGTCTGCGCCCACGCCGTCGCCACCACACCCCGCACGGCTCGGCGCTCCGACAGCTTCACCGCCAGCTCCGCCGCTGGTGTCGCCTACCCGGCGTGGGGCCCCCGCGGCCGGCTACCTCCATCCGGCCGCGCCGAGGCCCGGCGCGCCGGTCGGTCGTATCCGGGGGCGTGGCGCTGGCGATCACGACTGCCGCCCTGTGGCCGGCCTCGGCGGCCGGCGCGCAGCAGTCGCAGGCCGCACCGCCGCCGCCCACCTACAGGCCGCCGGTGTCGGCGCCCATCGCCGACCCTTTCCGGCCGCCCGCCGGGCCCTACAGCGCCGGCAACCGTGGCCTCGAGTACGACACCGAGCCCGGCGATCCGGTGTGGGCCAGCGCCGACGGGATCGTCGTGTTTGCCGGGCCCGTGGCCGGCACCCTCCACGTGACCGTGCGCCACGCCGATGACGTGCGGACCTCCTATTCGTTCCTCGCCGCCATCGAGGTCGTGCTCGGTCAGCGGCTCCGGGCCGGCGACCGGGTCGGACTCACCGGGGAACGGCTGCACTTCGGCGCCCGGTCCGGGGACGCCTACTTCGACCCCGCGTCGCTGTTCGTTGGCGGCGAGGTGGAGGTGGAGCTGTTGCCGTTCGAGATTCCACCGGGCAGTACGCCCGAGGCCGAAGCCCGAGCGCTCGCACAACTGGCGCTCGACGGCGGCGGTGGGGTCGCGATCCCCGGGGTCGGTGCCGCGCTGGGATGGCTGTACGACCGTGCCCGCTCTACAGCCACCTACGCCGCCCAGCTGAACCTGCCCGCACGCGGCCTCGGCGTCGCCGCCGACCTGGGTAGCCGCCTGCTCCTCCATGGCCCATGCTCCGGCGGGCCGGCGCCGGCCGCCCCGGTGCGGGGCCGGGATCGGGTGGCCATCACCGTCGCCGGATTCGGCTCGTCGAGCTCGAGTGGCTCGATCGACGAGCTCCGCGCCGCCGACCTGGGCTACGACGACGATCGGGTCGTGCGCTTCAGCTACGCCGGCGGGCGGGTGCCCGGGTCGGGCGCGGCGTTCGGCGATCTCGCCACCAGCGCGTACGAGGCCGAGGCAACCCAGGGCGACCTCCACGGCGCCGCCAGGCGCCTGGCCGACCTGGTGCAGGACGTCGCCGCCGCCGACCCCGGCGCCGCCATCGACCTCTTCGCCCACTCCCAGGGCGGCGTCGTCACCCGGTTGGCGCTGCTCGAGCTGGCCGAACGGGGGGTGGCGCTCGACCAGCTCGGCGTCGTGACCACCCTCGGCACACCGCACAAGGGGTCCGACATGGCTACGACCGTCGTCGGAGCCAACACCACGCTGACCGGCAACCTTGGCCTGGAGGCCGCCGAGTCGTTCCTGCGCCGCGGCATCGACCCCGACGGCGCGGCGATACGGCAGCTGGCCGAGAACTCCGACGTGGTGCGAGAGCTGGCCGTCCATGGCGTGCCCGAGGGCGTCCAGCTCGTGTCCATAGCCGCCCGCGGGGATCTGGCGGTGGCGGCGCCCAACACCGAGGTCGCCGGCGCCACCAACGTGACCGTGCCGGTGTCGGGCTGGTCCGCTCACCACGACCTCGTGGCATCCGACGAGGCCACCACCGAGATGGCGCGGGCCCTCGCCGGTCAGCCACCTACCTGCGAGGGGTGGCGCGACGTGGTCGCCGACGTGGCGGTCGGCCACGGGATCTCGTTCGCCGAAGACCAGATCGGCGCCGCCGCCCTGGCCCGGCTGCCATGAGCGGCTCTCGGAGGAATCACATGGCGGGTCTCGACCACGTCCCGATAGGCTGACCCGCCGGCCGGAAACCCTCTGGCCTGCACACCACCCCACAGCCGGACCCAACCCACGGTCGCTTGCGAGCGCCGGGTCCGGCAACGACCAACCGATGGGACGAAAGGGAACAGAACGTGGCTGTCGTCACCATGAAGCAGCTGCTGGAGGCCGGGGTTCACTTCGGCCACCAGACCCGCCGTTGGAACCCCAAGATGAAGCGCTTCATCTTCGGCGAGCGCAACGGCATCTACATCATCGATCTCGAGCAGACGCTCGCCCGCATCGAGACCGCTTACACGTTCGTCCGCGACACCGTCGCCGGCGGCGGCTCGGTCCTGTTCATCGGCACCAAGAAGCAGGCGCAGGACCCGATCCAGCAGTACGCCGAGAAGTGCGGCATGCCTTACATCAACCAGCGCTGGCTCGGCGGAATGCTCACCAACTTCCAGACGATCAACAAGCGGGTCGCCAAGATGCTCGAGTACGAGCGCATGCGCGACTCGGGCGAGTTCGACGCCATGCCCAAGAAGGAAGCGCTGCTGCTCGGCCGCGAGCTCGACAAGCTCGAGCGCTACCTCGGCGGCATCCGCCACATGGACCGGCTGCCCCAGGCCATCTTCGTGCTCGACACCAAGAAGGAGCACATCGCGGTCACCGAGGCCAACAAGCTGGGCGTGCCGGTGGTGGCGGTCGTGGACACCAACTGCGATCCCGACGTCATCGACTACGTGATCCCGGGAAACGACGACGCCATCCGCTCGGGCACGCTGCTGAGCCGCGTCATTGCTGACGCAGTGATCGAGGGCAAGCACATCGCATCTCTGCGGGTGCCGGTCGCCACCCGTTCGGCTGACGACGAGGCGCGTGTGGCCGCCGAGCAAGCCGAGGCCCGCCGTCAGGCATTGTCCGAGGCTCGCGAGCGCGACACCCGCGTCACCGGGGTCCGCACCGCACCGCGCCCGCCCGCGGCGCCATCCGTCGACTCCCCGACGCCGCCGGTTGCGGCCGCCGAGGAGCCCACCGCCGCGGACGCCGAGGGCACGGCCACCGAGGACGCTGCGCCGGCCGCCGAGCCGGCACCCGCCAGCGCCGCAGAGGCCGAGGCCCCTGTGGCCGAGACGACTGCGGACGAGGGGCTGGCTGCCGACACCGCCGAGACCGCCGGCGCCGAGACCGACGCCGCCGATACGGAAACCAACGAGACCGACGCAAACGCCTCCGACGAGGCCGAGACCGCCACCGAGACCTCCCCCGAATCCCAGGAGTCCTGAGGCCCCATGGCCGACTTCACCGCCAAAGACGTACAGGCCCTGCGCCAGGCAACCGGCGCGGGGATGATGGACGCCAAGAACGCCCTCCAAGAGGCCGACGGCGACGCCGAGCGCGCCAAGAAGCTGCTGCGCGAGTGGGGCCTGGGCAAGGCCGACGACCGCTCCGACCGCGAGAACGCCCAGGGCGCCATCGCCATCGCCACCAACTCCGACGCCGTGGGGCTGGTCGAGCTCAAGTGCGAGACCGACTTCGTCGCGAAGTCTCCCAACTTCGTCGCCCTCACTCAGGCGCTGGCCGACTCGGTCGCCACCGGGGGCGAATCCGCCGTGGGCGATCACAAGGACGCAGTCGACGACCTCAAGGTCACCCTCAAGGAGAACATCGAGGTGGGCCGAACGGTCCAGGTGACGGTCGGCGACGGCGAGGTCGTCGGCACCTACCTCCACCGCCAGGACGGGCGGGGGGTGAACGGGGTCGTTGTAGTCCTCCGGGGCGGCACCGAGGAACTGGCCCACGACATCGCCATCCACGTCGCCTTCGCCAAGCCGCAGTACCTGTCCCGCGAGGAGGTGCCGGCCGAGGCGGTCGAGGAGGAGCGCCAGACCCTGCTCAGCATCACCAAGGCCGAGGGCAAGCCTGAGGCGGCCTGGCCCAAGATCATCGAGGGACGGGTCAACGGCTGGTACAAAGAGCGCGTGCTCCTCGAGCAGCCCTTCGTCCGCGACGAGAAGCGGACCATCGCCGAGGTGGCGGCCGGTGGCGAGGCCGAGATCGTCCGCTACGCCCAGTTGTTCATCGGCGGCTGACGGCGGCTGAGGACCCGGCACGTGACCCCCCCAACCGAGCCCACTGGGTACCGCCGGATACTGCTGAAGCTGTCGGGGGAGGCCTTCGCCGGTGACGTCGGCTACGGCATCGACGGCCAGTTCGCCGACTACATCGCCAACGAGATCGCTGACGTCCGTGGCAATCAGGGCGTCGACGTGGCGGTGGTCGTCGGCGGCGGCAACATCTGGCGCGGGATGACCGGCGCCGGGGCCGGCATGGACCGCGCCCAGGCCGACTACATGGGCATGCTGGCGACGGTCATCAACGCATTGGCGCTCCAGGACACGCTCGAGCGGCTGGGCCAGCCCACCCGGGTCCAGACCGCGATCCACATGGCGCAGGTGGCCGAGCCCTACATCCGGCGACGCGCCATCCGCCATCTCGAGAAGGGTCGCGTGGTGATCTTCGCCGGGGGCACCGGCAACCCCTTCTTCACCACCGACACCGCCGCCGCGCTGCGGGCCGTCGAGATCGAGGCCGACGTGATGCTGCGGGGCACGCATTCGGGTGTCGACGGCCTCTACACCGACGACCCCCGCACCAACCCCGAGGCCACCAAGCTCGACGCCGTCAGCTACCTCGACGTGCTCAACCGCGAGCTCAAGGCCATGGACTCGACGGCCATCACGCTCTGCATGGACAACAAGTTGCCTATCGTTGTGTTCGACCTGCTCGGCAAGGGCAACATCGCGTCGATCGTCGGGGGTCAGGCGGTCGGTACGCTGATCCGCTGACGGCGCCGGGGGGATCGGCGTCGGTCGTGACGGCAGGAGAGCCCGTGAGTGTTGAGATGATCTCGATGGTGCTCGACGAGGCGCGAGAGAAGATGGTGAAGGCCGTGGCGCACGCTCGGTCCGAGTTCACCGGCGTGCGCACTGGCCGGGCGGCGCCGGCCCTGGTGGAGAAGATTCCGGTCGACTATTACGGCACCGAGGTGCCGCTCCAGCAGATCGCCGGCTTCACCGTGCCCGAGGCGCGCATGCTCGTGATCAGCCCCTACGACAGGAACTCGCTCAGCGCCATCGAGAAGGCGATACAGCTGAGCGGGCTCGGCCTGGCTCCCAGCAACGACGGGCAGATCATCCGCCTGAACTTCCCGCCGCTGACCGAGGAACGCCGCAAGGAGCTCGTGCGCTTGGTCAAGGGGATGGCCGAGGAGGGGCGCGTCAGCATCCGCCACGCCCGGCGCGGTGCTCGGCACGACCTCGAGGGGCTGGAGAAGGACGGCGACATCTCGGCCGACGATCTGGCCCGGGCCGAGAAGGAGCTCGACAAGCTCACACACCAGCACGAAGCCGAGGTGGACACGGCCCTCGAGCACAAGGAGCAGGAGCTGCTCGAGGTCTGATCCCTCCGCCCCTCCACCACCCGGGCACGCCACGGGTGCAGGATGGGGTGGTCGAAAAACGGGACCTACGACCACGCACGGTGGGCATTACGAGAGGAAGAGCCTTGTGACTGACAGGGAAGAGCGCCGGCAGCAGCGCCATCGCGATCCCACTGAAGGTGTCCGGCTCATCGGTGCGGACGAAGCCGCCGAGGCGCTCGAACGCGACGACATCCGGCATCGCCTACGCGACGATCAGCCCCGATTCGGGGATCGGCCCACCTCGGCCGAGGTCGGCGGGCCCCGGCCGCCACTCCGCTTCCCGCTCGGCTCCTACGACGATCCCGCCACGATCGAGCGACCGCCCGTCGTGCCCGTCCAGCCGCCTACCGAGGCGCCCGAGCTGTCGCACTGGGCGGGTTCGGCCGCAGAGGAGGTCCCAAAGATGAACCGCCGCGACCCGCGCCAGGGTGATGATCCCTGGTCGACCCTTGCCGACTCCGATCCCCGCTGGCGGGACGACCCCCGGTCACCGGCGGGTGGCTCCGGCGGTCCGCCCCCGAGGCGGCCCCCGGGGCCACCGACGGAGCAGACGCGCCCGAGAACCCCCGCGACCGATGAGGGGTGGCCCGACACGGCCCAGTCACAGGCGGGCGACCAGCGCCAGGGGGCGCCGGCCCCGTACGAGGACGACGTAGAGCCGCCGCCGGGCCGGTCGGTGTTCGCCGACGCCGGCGACCAGCAACCGGCCTACGAGGACGCCTACGCCGAAGAGGCCTATGCCGACGAGTACGACGCCACTTACGACGAGACCTACGACGACGTCTACGGGGACGAGGCCTACGGTGACGAGACCGGCGGTGGCTACGGCGCCGAGACCCGCGGTGTCGCCACGGCACCTCGCCGCCGCGCACCCCGGCGGGCTCCCCGTCGCCTCACTGCGGATCGCGACCTCCGCGTGGCGATCGGCGTGGCCGTGGCGTTCGCGGCCGTGGCGCTGCTGCTGTTCAAGTTCGGGGAGGAGCTCGGCGGCATGATCGTCGCCGTCCCCGTGCTGGCGTACGCCTCCTACGAATACTTCGTCGCAGCCAACAAGGCCGGGCACGAGGCGTTGCTGCCGGTCGGGGTGGTGTCGACCGTCGGGTTTGTGATCGCCGCCTACAACTACGGCGAGCAGGCGCTGCCCGTGGTGATGGTTCTCTCGGTGGCGGTGTGTTTCCTGTGGTACCTGGTACGCGCGAGCGCCGACCGGCCGGTGCCCAACATCGGGGTGACGCTGCTGGGGATCGGCTGGATCGGACTGTTCGGCTCGTTCGCCGGGCTGCTGCTCGCCGAGCCGTTCGGCAACGGCGTGGCGTTCCTGCTGGCGGCAGTGGTCCCCACCATCGCCTACGACGTAGGCGCCCTGTTCGTCGGGCGCAGCGCGGGGTCCCGTCCGCTGTCCGATGCCAGTCCCAACAAGACCATCGAGGGCCTGCTGGGTGGAATGGTCCTGGCCATTGCCGCCGGCGTCGTCTTCGCCACCGTCGCCGGTGGTGTGTTCCCCTTCGACGAGGCCGGTGAGGGCCTCAAGCTCGGGTTGCTGGTGGCGCTGGTGGCCCCGCTCGGCGACCTGTCCGAGTCGTTGGTCAAGCGCGACCTCGGCGTCAAGGACATGGGCAGCGTCCTGCCCGGCCACGGGGGACTGCTCGATCGTTTCGATGCGCTGCTCTTCGTGCTCCCGGCCGTCTGGTACCTGGCACGGGTCTCCGACTTCTTCCTGACCTGAACCACGTACATCCGGCCCGACACCCCTAATGGCGTCGGTCTCCGACCGACTCGTAACGTTCTCGATGTGCCTCTGACGACCGTCGCGATCGCCGGGTCGACCGGGTCGATCGGGACGCAGACCATCGATGTGGTGCGGGCCGTGCCCGACCGGTTCGAGATCGTGGCGTTGGGCGCCTGGTCGTCGGCCGACGCCTTGGTGCGCCAGGCCCACGAGCTGCATCCCAAGTTGGTGGTCGTCGGAGACGAGCGTTGCGCCGCTGCCGTCCGTGAGGGCGCGCCTCCTGGCACCGAGGTGCGGGCGGGGGAGGCCGCGCTGGCCGACCTGGGTGCCGCGGCCGACGTGTGCGTCAACGGGGTGGTGGGCTTCGCGGGCCTGCGGGTAACCCTGGCGGCGCTGGCAGCCGGCCGGCGCTTGGCGCTGGCCAACAAGGAGTCACTGATCGCCGGGGGGCCGGTGGTGCGGTCGGTGCTGGAACGTCCGGGAGCCGGCCACATCGTGCCGGTGGACTCCGAGCACTGCGCGGTACACCAGTGCCTCGCGGCGAACACCAGCGGCCATCGGTCCCGCGTGGCTCGCATCGTGCTCACGGCCAGCGGGGGCCCGTTCCGGGGCCGCAGCCGGGCCGAGTTGGCAGACGTGACGGTCGACGACGCCCTGGCCCACCCGACATGGTCGATGGGACCCAAGATCACCGTGGATTCGTCGACGCTCATGAACAAGGGCTTGGAGGTGATCGAGGCCCACGAGCTGTTCGACGTCGACTACGAGGCCATCGACGTGGTGGTCCACCCTCAGTCGATCGTGCACTCCATGGTCGAGATGACCGACGGCTCCACCATCGCCCAGCTCTCCAACCCCGACATGCGCCTGCCCATCGGCTACGCCCTGGCGTGGCCCGACCGCATCGCGACGCCCTTCGGTCGCATCGACTGGTCGACGTGCGGGCAACTCGACTTCGAGGCCCCCGACCACGACGCCTTTCCCTGCCTGGGCTTGGCCTACGAGGCGGGGCGGCAGGGGGAGACCGCACCGGCGGTGCTCAACGCCGCCAACGAGGAGGCGGTGGCCGCCTTCCTGGCGGGACGGATCCGCTGGGTGGCGATCCCCGACGTACTGAATGCGGTTCTCGCCCGGCATGATGGGGGGCGTGCCGATGGGGTCGACGCCGTGATCGACGCCGACCGCCGTGGTCGCGAGGTCGCCCGGCAGGAGATCGAGAGGATCACTGGATGACTGACACGGAGCGACGCTCTGAACCGCCCAGCGGCTCGCCGTCCGCGCCAGATCCTCCCGTGTACGAGACCGGGGGACTGCGTCTCGTCCTGCTGATCGCCGCCGTCGTCCTCGCCGGCGTGGCGTTCGGGTGGCCGGTGCTGGTGGTGATCCTCGGGATCGTGGTCATGATCTTCCTCCACGAGCTGGGTCACTACCTGACCGCCAAATGGGCGGGCATGAAGGTGACCGAGTTCTTCATCGGCTTCGGGCCCAAGATCTGGTCCTTCCGGCGGGGCGAGACGGAGTACGGCCTCAAGGTCGTCCCTGCGGGGGCCTACGTCCGCATCATCGGGATGAACAACCTCGACGAGGTCGACCCGATCGACGAGCGCCGGACGTACCGACAGAAGTCCTTCCCCAAGCGCCTGCTGGTGGTGAGTGCCGGGTCGCTTATGCACTTCGCCCAGGCATTCGTGCTGCTGGTGGTCCTGCTCGGCGTCGTCGGGTTCCCCGGCCGAAGCATCGCCAACCCACCCGACCGGGCGTCGGCATGGGAGATCGACGCGATAGTCCCCGACAGCGCCGCCCAGGCGGCGGGCCTGAAGAAGGACGACCTCATCGTCGCGGTCGACGGTCAGCCGGTCGGGCGCTACGACGACCTCTCGGACGCGTTGGCCCGCGCCGAGGTGGGGGAGGACGTGCAGCTGACGATCCAGCGTGGCGGGGTCGAGCAGACGGTCGATGCCCGGCTGCGGCCCCGGCCCGCGGACGAGGGTGGGGAGACCGGGTCGCCGTTCCTCGGGGTCGGCACGTCGAAGCACTTCTCCGACAAGCCCATAGGCCTCGGGACGGCCATCGTGCGAGCGCCCGGCGAGATGGTGCGGTTCACGGGCCAGACGTTCGGCGCCATGGCGGGGTTCTTCAGCCCCCGGGGCATCAGCGACTTCGCCAACAACGTGGGCGAGGCCAACAACCCCGATTCGGGCTCCGGTGGTGGTGGTTCGGGCTCGTCCGCCGAGGACAACGACCGCCTGATCTCGATCATCGGCGTCGTCCAGCTCGGCTCGCAGGATGTCGAGAACCGGGGCGCATTCCTGCTGGCGCTGTTCTTCAGCCTCAACATGTTCATCGGCATCTTCAACATGCTTCCGCTGCTCCCGCTCGACGGCGGCCACGCCGCCGTGGCCGTCTACGAGCGCATCCGCTCCCGCCCCGGGCGGATCTATCACGCCGATTTCGCCAAGTTGCTGCCGCTGACATACGCGGTGGTCATGGGTCTGGTCGTCCTGGGGGTGACCGCGATGTACCTCGACATCGTCGATCCGATCAGCGGGTGACCCGAGCACCCTCGCACGTGCGGTAGACCACGCCCATGGAGCTCGGACAGTCCTCACATCCCCGTCGCAAGACCCGCCAGATCATGGTGGGCGACGTGCCGGTCGGCGGCGACGCGCCCATCACGGTGCAGTCCATGACGATCACCAAGACCGCCGACGTCGAGGGCACCCTGCAGCAGGTCTACGACCTGGCGATGGCAGGCTGCGACATCGTCCGCTGCACGTGCAACGAGATCGAGGCGGCCGAGGGCCTGGCCCGTATCGTGCCGCGCTCACCCGTGCCGATCGTGGCCGACATCCACCACAACCACCGCATGGCGCTGGCGGCGCTCGAGGCCGGAGTCCATTGCCTGCGCCTCAACCCGGGCAACATCCGCAAGCCCGAACACATCAAGCTGGTGGCGCAGGAGGCCAAGGACCGCGGCGTCCCCATCCGCATCGGGGTCAACGGCGGCTCCCTGCACCCCGACCTCTACAAGCGCCACGGCGGCAAGGTCACGCCGGAGGCCATGGTCGAGTCCGCGCAGATGGAGCTGGCCTATTTCGACGAGGTCGGGTTCGAGGACGTCAAGATCTCGGTCAAGGCATCGTCGGTGCCGCTCATGATCGAGGCGTACCGGCAGCTCTCCGACGCGGTCGACCACCCGCTGCACCTGGGCGTCACCGAAGCGGGTCCGCTGCCGGTCGGTTTGATCAAGGCCACCGCCGGCATCGCCACCCTGTTGGCCGAGGGCATCGGCGACACCATCCGCTACAGCCTCACCGCCGACCCGGTCGAGGAGGCCCGGGCCGGACGGGCGCTGCTCGAGGCCATGGGGCTGCGCGAACGCAAGAACATCGACCTCATCGCGTGCCCCTCGTGCGGCCGGGCCGAGATCGACGTGATCGAGGTGGCTCGCCAGGCGCAGGAGGCGTTCGGTGAGCGCGAGATCCCACTGCAGGTCGCGGTGATGGGCTGCGTCGTCAACGGACCGGGCGAAGCCCGAGACGCCGACCTCGGCATCGCCGCCGGCAACAAGAAGGGCCACCTCTTCGTCCGGGGGCAGAACGTGGCGGTGGTTCCCGAGGACCAGATGGTCGACGCGCTGGTGGAGTGGGCCACGTTCATCAACGACCACGGCCTCGACGCCGCCTTCGAGCGGGCACGGTCCACCCGGGAGCAGGCCCGCCGCGAGGCCGAGCGCGACCGGGCGGCGCTGGCCGGCGCCCACGGCGACGACGTCAACCGGAGCGAGCAGCGGGTGGAGCTCATCCGCAAGTTGGGCTGAGAGGTAGGCGGACTGATGGCACGGCAGGTGCGGCGTAGCGGAGGCTGGATGGGCCGTGTCGGCCTCGTGCTGCTCGGGGTCCTGATCGTCTGGCTCGTCGTCTCGTCGGTCCTCGGCTTCGTCTTCTCGCTGATCCGCATGCTGTTGTTCGTCGCGCTGTTCGCGATCGTCGCCTGGTTCGTGCTGATCGGTCCCCCAGATCGCCACGATTGACTGCGATTGCAACCACATCGACATACTCGATTGAGTAGATTTCGCCGGTCGTGCGAAGTAACTCGCGATCTCGTGCCTCGTGGCTGGGGCTGGCCGGATTGGGCTTGGCCGCCGCCGTGTTCGCCGCCTCCAGCGGCGGGCGGTCGTCGCAGGCCGCCAACGCTTCGGCGACCGGCTCCGTGGCCGCCGACGCGCCGAACGACATCCGTGCCGTCGACTTCGGCGAGGTGGCGCCCCCCGGGTCCGCCTGCGCCGAAGGCCTGCGCTTCACGCCGCCCGCCGCCATCCCCGTCGTCCGGGGTCGCAGCCCGGTGCTCGACATCGGCCGCGTCACCCGCCTCGAGGTCGATCCCCACGTCGCCTACGGCGATCTCGACGGCGACGGCAGCGACGAGGCGGTGGTGCACGTGGTCTGCACCTACGGTGCCAACGGCGCCGAGGACACTGTGCACGTGTGGTCGCAGACGCGGGCAGGGCGGACGGTGCACGTGGCGAGCCTGACGGAGCCGCCCCGTTCGGTCACTGGTCCACTGCCACCGGCCGTCGAGGATGTGGCGGTCGACGGGCGGTGGGTCGAGGTCACGTGGACCCGGTACACCGCCGGCGACCCCAACTGCTGTCCCGGCCGGTTGACGACCGTGACCTACGAGCTCGACGGTGACGACCTGGCCCGCGTTGGTCGGGCAGTCACCCGCACCGCCACGTAACGCCTTCGAGCGTCATCAGGGCCGACCGGTACGATCCGTCGCCATGGCGAAGGTGCTCACCGCGCAGGCCGACGACTTCCCCCGCTGGTACCAGGACGTCGTGGCCAAGGCCGAGCTGGCCGACAACGGCCCCGTGCGGGGGACGATGGTCATCCGGCCGTACGGCTTCGCCATCTGGGAGCGCATGCAGTCCGAGCTGGACGCCCGCATCAAGGCGGCGGGCGCCGAGAACGCGTACTTCCCGCTGTTCATCCCCCAGAGCTACCTGCGGCGCGAGGCTGAGCACGTCGAGGGATTCAGCCCCGAGCTGGCGGTGGTGACCCATGGTGGCGGCCGGGAGCTCGACGAGCCGATCGTCGTCCGGCCCACCAGTGAGACGTTGGTCGGTGAGTACATGGCCAAGTGGGTCCAGAGCTACCGCGACCTGCCGCTGTTGTTGAACCTCTGGAACAACGTCGTGCGCTGGGAGCTGCGGACCCGCCTCTTCCTGCGCACGACCGAGTTCCTGTGGCAGGAGGGCCATACCGCGCACGCCACGCGCGAGGACGCCCGCGTTTACGCAGAGCGGATCCTGCACGACGTGTACGAGGACTTCATGGTCAACGTCCTGGCCGTCCCCTTGCTCGTCGGGCCCAAGACGGCCGCCGAGCGGTTCCCGGGTGCCATCAACACGCTGACCTGCGAGGCGATGATGCGCGACGGCAAGGCCCTGCAGATGGGCACCAGCCACGAGCTGGGACAGAACTTCGCCAAGGCGTTCGACATCAGCTACCTCGACGCCGACGGGGCGACGCAGTTCTGCTGGACGACATCGTGGGGCTCGACGACGCGCATGATCGGCGGGCTGATCATGGTGCATGGCGACGATCGGGGCATCGTCGTCCCGCCCCGGCTCGCGCCCATCCAGGCGGTCGTCCTCCTGGTGAAGGACGAGGATGGGGCGGGGGAGCGGGCCACGGCCCTCGCCGCCGAGGTCGAGGGCGCGGGGGTGCGGGTCCGTCTCGACGACCGGGTCGCCACCAGCTTCGGGCGGCGCGCCACCGACTGGGAGCTCAAGGGCGTGCCCGTGCGGGTCGAGGTCGGCCCGCGCGACCTGGCGCAGGGTCTCGTGACCGTCGTGCGCCGCGACACCGGCGACAAGGAGCAGGTGCCGCTGGCCGAGGCCGCGGCCCGGGTCGCCGCGCTCGTCGAGCGGGTCCAGGCCGACCTGCTGGAGGCGGCCACCGCCCGGCGTGACGCGGCCACGGCGGACGTGACCTCGCTCGCCGACGCGGCCGACGCCGCCCAGTCGGGCTTCGCCCGCCTGCCGTGGGCGCTCTTGCGGGGCGAGGGCGAGGCGGTTCTGGCGGGCCAGGGCATCACGGTGCGCTGCCTGGTGACGCCCGAGGGCGGCCTCCCGTCGTCCGAGGACGAGGATGATCTCGTCGCGGTAGTGGCGCGCGCCTATTGATAGAGGTATGCCACGGTCCGTGAGGGGCCCTGTGCCGCTATACTCCAGCGTCCGTTTGGTTACGGATTCGTCACCGTTCGAGAGGTTCGAGCGAAGGCGTGGGCCCGGTGCCCACGCCTTTCGTATGAAAGGAAGGAGGCCAGCCCCGATGACCGTCGCCGATCGCGTACGAGACGTCGTGCTGCCCCTCCTGACCGAGCGGGACCTCGACCTGTACGACATCGAGGTCGCCGGGCCCGTGGTGAAGGTGGTCGTCGACCGCCCCGTCGGCCTCGACCTCGACGTGCTGGCCGACGCCACCCGCGCCGTGTCACGCGCGCTCGACGACGTCGACCCCATCGCCGGGGCGTACACCCTCGAGGTGAGCAGCCCCGGCCTCGAGCGCCGGCTCCGCACGCCCCGCCACTTCGCCCGCGCCGTGGGCGAGAGCGTCAAGATCAAGCTCACCGCGGCGGCCGGGAACGCCCGGGACGGCGAGCGCCGCCTGGAGGGCGAGATCGCCGCGGCCGACGACGACGGGGTCACGCTGCGCACCGGGTCCGGCGACGAGCGGTTGGCCTACGACGACATCGACCGGGCCCGCACCGTGTTCGAGTGGGGGCCCGCTCCCAAGCCCGGCAAGGGTCCGCGCCCGACCCCGACGCCGTCGGGCGCCCTGCCGACCACCACCGACGAGAAGAGGGACGAGAAGCCATGAGCGAGACCGAGATGATGGACGCCCTGCAGGCGCTGGCCGCCGAGAAGGGCATCTCCGTCGACACGCTCATGGCCGCGCTCGCCGACGCCCTCGAGTCGGCCTACAAGCGCATGCCCGGGGCGCACGAGTACGCGTGGGTCACGATCGACCCCACCAACTTCAACATCCGCGTCTACGCGCAGGAGATCGACGAGGACGGCGAGCCGTACGGCCCCGAGCTCGACGTCACGCCCAAGGACTTCGGCCGCATCGCCGCCCAGACGGCGCGCCAGGTCATGACCCAGCGCATCCGCGAGGCCGAGCGCGAGCTGCGGTACGAGGAGTACGCGGGCCGCGAGGGCGACATCGTCACGGGCACGGTCCAGCAGGGCGACAGCCGCTACACGCTGCTGAGCCTGGGGCCGGTCGAGGCGCTGCTTCCCCAGGCCGAGCAGGTGCCGCACGAGCGACCCGAGGCCAACACCCGCCTGAAGGCCTACATCGTCGAGGTGCGGCGCACGTCGAAGGGCCCGCAGATCGTCGTGTCGCGCACCCACCCGGGCCTGGTGCTCGAGCTGTTCAAGCTCGAGGTGCCCGAGATCGCCGACGGCGTGGTCGAGATCAAGGCGTGCGCCCGCGAGCCCGGGCACCGCACCAAGATCGCCGTGTGGTCGAACGACGCCAACGTCGACCCGGTCGGCGCCTGCGTCGGCGCCCGGGGCGCCCGCGTGCGCCAGGTGGTCAACGAGCTGCGGGGCGAGAAGATCGACATCGTGCCGTTCAGCGACGATCCGTTCGAGTTCGTCGCCAAGGCCCTGTCGCCGGCCAAGGTCAAGGAGGTCCGCATCAACGAGGAGACGGGCGTCGCCGAGGTCATCGTGCCCGACTACCAGCTCTCGCTGGCCATCGGGAAGGAGGGCCAGAACGCCCGCCTGTCGGCCCGCCTCACGGGTTGGCGCGTCGACATCAAGAGCGAGAGCCAGCTCGCCGAGGAGGAGACCTACGGCCAGCAGGACTGGGCCGAGGGCGAGTGGGTCGTCGACGCCGAGACCGGCGAGCAGGTGTGGCAGCCCGCGGAGGGCGGCCCGGCGCTCAAGGCCGAGGACTGGGAGGCGGCGGTGTCCGAGGCTCCGGCCGAGGGTGACGAGTCCGAGGCAGCCGCATCCGACGAGGCGGCATCCGAGGCTCCGGCCGAGGGTGACGTGTCCGAGGCAGCCGCGTCCGACGAGGCGGCGTCCGAGGACGTGGCTCCGGCCGAGGACGTGGAGGCCGAGCTCGACGCCGAGGAGGCGGTGGCCGAGGACGTGGCCGAGCTGACCGAGACCGAGGAAGAGGCCCAGAGCGCGGCCGAGGCGGGCGAGCCCGCCGATGAAGAGTCGAGCGGGCGGTAGCTCGCCCGGCACGGCCGAGCCCCAGCGCACCTGTATCGGGTGCCGGCGCACGGCGGGGCAGTCCGAGCTGGTCCGCTTCGTGCGGGGTCCTGATGGAACTCCGGTCGAGGGCCGTACACTTCCAGGGCGCGGTGCGTGGCTCTGCCGGGTCACGCTCGATTCCTGTCGGGCGCTCGCCGTCCGCCGCGGGGCGTTTGCACGGGCGTTCCGCGACGGCCGCGGACGCTCCGGCGGGCGCTGAGCGCACTGTTTCGCAATCGACGTTCGTGCCCGGGTCGTGGGCTGCGCGAGGATGGAGGGCCGCGATCCGCACCACCATCTGCGCGCATCGCGCCCCCGAGCAAGACGAAGGGCTGGTCAGAGACAACTTTGGCAGCGAAGATCCGTATCCACGAGCTCGCCAAGGAGCTCGGGATGACGAACAAGGAAACCCTCGATCTGTCCCTGGACCTGGGCATCGGGGTGAAGACGCACTCCTCGGGCATCGAGGAGGCGCAGGCCGACCGCGTCCGGCGCCGAGCCGAGCGCGACGGCCTCACGCGGCCCGAGCAACCTGAAGAGCCCAAGCCCGCCAAGGCCACGAAGGCCACGAAGGCGGGCAAGAGCACGAAGAAGGCCGCCAAGGCCCCGACCGAGGCGCCCGCCGCCAAGGCCCCGGCCGAGGCGCCCGCCGCCGAGGCTCCGGCTGAGGCGCCCGCCGCCGAGGCTCCGGCTGAGGCGCCCGCCGCTGAGGCGCCCGCCGCCGCACCCGAGGCCCCCGCGGCGCCCGAGCCGGTGGCCGCCCGCGCCGAGGCTCCGGCCCCCGAGGCGCCGCCCCGCGCGCCCGCCCCGGCGCGCCCCGCCCCCGGTGGGTCGGCCGACGCGTGGAATCCCCGCCCGTCGTCGCCCCCAGCGGCACCGCCTCAGCGCACTGCCGGCCGGCCGGCACCACCGCCGCCCCCGGGCCGTCTGGTCACCTCGTCGGGCAGCGAGCGCCCGCCGCCGCCGCGCCGCGAGGACGTGCCGGCCCGCCCGGCCGCATCGGCCGCCCCCACCGACGCGCCCCGCGCCCCC
>DASSDL010000116.1:0-3704 GCA_035697145.1 Acidimicrobiales bacterium | reverse complement strand
ACCGCGGTTGGCCCGCCGGCTCCCCGACGCGATCGGAGAGACGATGGCGCGCCTGCACCATCTCGACGCCACACCGGTGCGGGCCCGCCTCACGGGTGCCGATATCGGTGGCCTCGGAATGGCATCGGTGGTGTCGAGCCTGGCCGCGTCCGCCGCCTCGTGTGAACGAGCGGACCTGGTGGCAGCAGCGCGGTGGCTCGACGAGCACCCGTCGCCGCCCGCTCCCGAGGTCGTCTGCCACGGCGACCTCCACCCGTTCAACCTCCTCGTCGATCCCGATGGTGGTGTCACCGTCCTCGACTGGTCGGCGAGCCTCCTCGCACCGGCGGCCTATGACGTGGCCTTCACCGGTCTCGTCCTCGCCGAGCCACCCGTGGCAGTACCCCGCGCGCTGCGCCCGCTGGTCCGGGGGGCGGGCCGGTGGCTGGCCCGCCGGTTCCACCGGGCGTACAGCCGCCACGCCGCCGCCGACATCGACCCCGCGGCGTTGCGGTGGCACGAGGGAGTCGTGTGCCTCCGCGCGCTGGCCGAGGTGGCCCACTGGGTTACGGCCGGTCAGGTCGAAAAGCGTCGCGGGCACCCGTGGTTAGTGTCGGGCCCCGCGTTCGCGGCCCGTCTGTCCGCCCTGACGGGCGCTGCGGTCACGCCTCGCTGATTGCGGTCCGGTCCTGCGGCGCGAATGGCCGCGACGACGGTGGGTGGGTCTCGTACATGCGGACCAGGACGACCACGCCGGAGGCCGCGGTGAGGGCGGCGACGGCCCAGATGGCAGCCTCGATCGACACGGCATCGGCGAGGATCCCGGCGAGGAGCGCGCCGACCGCGAACCCGCCGTCACGCCACAGCCGGTAGACCCCGACGGACCGGGCCCGCCAGCTTGGGTGGGCGACGTCGCCGATGGCAGCGAGCAGCGTCGGGTAGACCATCGCGGTGCCGGCCCCGAGCGCGACCGCGCCCAGCGCCCACGGCCAGAACCCGGTGGTCGCGGCGATCCAGCCGATGGCGGCGGCCTGGGTGAGGATCCCCCCGGCGATGAGCGACTTGCGGCCGATCCGGTCCGACAGCGCGCCGCTGACGAGCTGCCCGAGCCCCCACACCGCCGGATAGAGGGCGACGAGGATCCCAATGCGCCCGACACTCAACCCCGCCTCCGCGAAGGCGATGGGGAACAGGCCCCAGGCGAGCCCGTCGTTGAGGTTGTTGACCAGCCCGGCCTGACTGCACGACGAGAGCGCCTTCTCCCGGAAGCTCGTCAGCCGAAACACCTCGCGCGTCGTGATGGCTTCGTTGTCGCGGTCGTGGCGGGCGACGTGTGCGGCGGCTTCGTGGTCGGCGTAGCCGCGGGTCTCGCGGACGAACAGCACCGAAAGTCCCAGACCGAGACCGGCGAACACGAGACCGAGGTAGAAAGGCTCGGGACGCAGGCCGGCCTCGTCGGCGATGAACCCGGTGGCCAGCGCGGTGATGGCGACGGCGCCGTAGCCGGCGGCCTCGTTGAGACCCATCGCGAATCCGCGGCGTTCCGGGCCGACGAGGTCGATCTTCATGATCACCGTCGTGGACCACGTCAGCCCTTGGTTGATGCCGAGGAGCACGTTGGCGGTGATCACCCATCCCCACGACGGCGCCCACATCAACAGCAACGGGACTGGGACGCCGATGAGCCAGCCGGCGACGAGGACGGGCTTGCGGCCGTAGCGGTCCGACAGCGTGCCGGCGAAGAAGTTCGTCGCAGCCTTCACCGCACCGAACGCGGCGATGAACGTCAGCGCGGCGGTGAACGCGGTCAGCCCGAACTCGCGCTCGGCGAGCAGCGGCAGGACGGTGCGTTCTTGGCCGATCATGCCGCCCACGAGCGCGTTCACGCCGACGAGGAGGGAGAACTGGGCGAGGTTCTGGCGCAGCCCGAGCCGCAGCCCGGTTGGTGTCTGCGGATCGGTAGCGATCATGCGGTCTGCAAGTCGAGGCCGGTGCCGTCGCTCCAGTCGGCCGGGCCGCCCGCGAGAACCGACACGTCCCGGTGACCGGCCGCTTCGAGGACGCTCGCGCCGGTCATGGCCCGCTCACCGTGGCCGCACATGACCGTCACCGGTGTGCCAGGCAGCGACGCGTCAGCGAGGTCGCCGAGCTCGACGTGGATCGCGCCGGGCAGATGACCAGCCGCCCACTCCGAGTCCTGGCGGACATCGACCACGGTCTCGGCCATGTCGGCGGGGTCGACGAGCGGGATTCGCCCGACAGGGAGCCCGGCATCGGCCCAGGTGGCGAGGCCGCCGTCGAGCTCGCCGAGGATCGCCTCATGGCCGATCGTCAGGCATTGGCGGACGAGGTCGACGCGGTCGGTGGTGTCGTCGAGGACGAACACCACGGGCCGGTCGAGGGCGACCAGCCAACCGAACCAGCTGGCGAACACCGGTCGGTGCTCGATCGAGATCGCCCCCAGTGGATGCGCCTGCGCGAACGCGCCGATGGGGCGGGCATCGACGAGCGCGGCACCATCCGCGATGTGGCCGCGCACCGCGTCAACGTCGAGGCGCCCGAGGGTAGGGACGCCGGGGTAGAGGCGGGGACCGTGGCGGTTGATCTCCGGGAGCTCGCGGAAGTAGCTCGGAAAGCTCCCCGGTCCGGAGATGAGCGCGTCCACGAACCGGTCCTCGTCGTCGATGCGCAACAACGGGTTGGTGGCCCGCTCGATCCCGATGGTGCTCGTCCTCGACCCACCGGCAGGGGCGGAGCAGAACGACCCCGCCCCGTGCGTCGGGTACACGGGCAGGTCGCTGGGCAGGGTGAGGATCTCGGCGCGCAGGGCCCGAAACAGGGCACGGGCCAGCTCGTCGCGGCGCTCGTCACCGAGCAGGTCGGTCCGGCCGACGGCGCCGACCATCAGGGAGCCACCCGAGAACAGCGCCGCCGGTTGGCCGTCCGCGACCAGGAGGTAGGCGAGGTGGTCGGGCGTGTGCCCGGGAGTCGGGATGGCCTGCAGCTCGACGTCCGCCGCGATCGGGATCGATTCGCCCGGGTCGACTGGTCGGTGCGGCACTTCGAGCGCCGCGCCCCGCGAGGCGAGGAACGCCGCGCCTTCGGCGGCCAGCTCCGGGCTACCGGAGATGTAGTCAGCATGCGAGTGGGTGTCCGCCGTCCACTCGATTCGCCAACGTCGCCCGGCGGCCACCTGGCGTTGCCGGTCGGGGAACCGGGCCGGGTCGATCACCAGCGCGGAGCCGTCACCGAGGCCGACGACGTAGGACGAGTGGCCGAGGCCTTCGTCCACCACGCTCTCGATGACCAGCGAAGTGGTTTGTGCCTTCATGCAGTGGTCATCCTGGCGTGCCGGCGCGGATGGTTGCCGCGGCGAGCGCGGTCAGCGAGGTGGGGAGCTCGGTGTTCGCGAGCTGTCGGGCCCGGATCCGACCGAGGAGCACTCGACGCCAGAAGGTCGCCGGGTGCAGCGACCAGGTGACCTTCACCCGGCTACCGGCGGGGTCGTCGGTCACCTCCCATGTCCATCGCACCTCAGATGGGTTGCCGTCATCGGTGCGGGAGCGGTACGCGAACCGCCGGCTGGCGACGTCGAGCTCATCGACGGTGGACCGGCTCCGCCACGTGCGTCCGAGGACGTGGAACTCGACGACCCACTCGGCCCCCAGCTCGAGCGCGACGGGCTGGTCGATGACCGAGGTCATCCTCGCGTTCCAGGCCGGGAG
>DASSDL010000115.1:0-4842 GCA_035697145.1 Acidimicrobiales bacterium | reverse complement strand
CATGACCATCGCTGATCCTCCAAGTCTCACGGGATGGACCGCGGTGGGCACTCCTGATTCCAGACGCTCGAGCTGCTGCCCTCTTTCGAGCCACACCGCGGCGGAACACCGACGGCTCGCACCTCGTATCGAAAGCCAGACCCAAGGTCGGCAGGCAGTTCGTGAGCCAAGACCGCCGGCGCACCACCGACGCTACGAGCCACCTCGCAGCGACACCCGAGACTCAATCAGGCAGATCGGTATCGGCGCCGGATCGGTCCTCGTGCCGGACCTGATCGAACCGGGCACGCTGCTCCTGCCGCACGAGAACCGTCGATCTGGCGCTGTTGTTGCCGGTTCCAATGACCCACGGGACCGAAGGTGTCGGTCTATTGAGTTAGGGCCTACTTGATACGAGGGTCGTTGGCCGCGACAGGCTCTAGAGACTCGGCAATGCGAAGGAGGGTGTCCAAGTCAAATTCACCGGAGAGGCCGATGTAGACGCCTGGGCGCTCTTCCCAGCTGAGGTAGCGGATGACCTCGCCTTCAGCGGCGGCGACAGCCTCGTGCCCGCGGATGTTGAGGAGGCGGACTCCCGTAGCGGCGGCGGTTACCCGGCTGATGGGCGGGTCATTGGGAACGCTGGCACTGACGTCGATGCTCAGCGTTTGGCCATCGTCGATCACCGCGTGCCACCACAACTGCTCCTTCGGCAGCGCCCCGACGGGGCGGTCGCGCTCATAGGTCACCTCGAAGCCGGTCGGAAGCCAGTTGGCGGACGCGGGTGACGAGTCAGCGTCGGTTGAGAGCGTCAGCCCGTCGGCGACGGCCAGAAGCTCCTGTTCGCTGAGATGGCTGGTCTGCAGCAGCCAGGAGCCCCCGCCCGGCTCGGTCCAGCGCAACTGGAGCAATGCCGCGGCCGGATCGAGCCCGGGGAAGCGCACCAGTTGGCCCGCCACCCCTCGCACCGACACGGGCAGGAAGGTGGGTCCGTTGTACGGGCGATATGGCAACGGGGATGGCCCTTCCAGCATGAGGGTGGCATCGATGCGATCGCGCCCCGGCGAGAGCCGGCTGGCGGACAGTGCCACCGGAACGCGAGGACAGTTCTCCCTTGTGAGGAGTTCCGCCCTCGCCCATGCGTGCTCGATCTCTCGGCCGGGCGGAAGCCAGCGCGGCAAGTAGCGAAGGTCGTCAACCGCCTCCGGTGGGCGCGGCTCGGCATAGCCGCCGCAGTCCTCGACCGCGCTACCCAGCCCCACAGGAGCACCGGTTGGAGCGGCCAACTCGACTGGGGGCGCCTCATCGCGAACCACGGCGCGGGTTGCGACACCAGCGCCAGCGGCGAGCGCCAAGCAGGCCGCAACTACGCCGGCCCGCCGCGCCCGCCGCCGGTGCTTCCGGAGATGTGCGCCTCGCGCCAGGACGGCCGACAGCGGAGGTGCATCGAACCCCGGTGACCGGAGCTCACGAAGCCGGTCCTCATCGATCACTGAACGCATCCTCCTTCTTCCGATACGAGCACTTGTGCCAGATGGTGACGGGCGAACGAGAGCGTGGAGGCGACGGTGCCGCGGCTGACACCCATCACGGTCGCGATGTCAGCTTCAGGCAGGTCAGCCACATACCGCAGCGCAATCGCCATGCGGGCACGCGGTGCGAGCGCACGGACTGCTCCCCAAAGCGCATCGTCCGGCACGCCCGGCGGCGGCGAGGTCGAGGGAACTGGAGCCTGTTTGGCGAGCCGCCGTTCGAGCTGGGCGCGACGGAGCCTGCTTCGCAAGAGGTTCACCGCCACGCGGTAGACTCACCCGCCCGGCGACGCCATGGCGCTGACGCGATCCCAATCTGCCCAAGCGCGTGCAAACGCCTCGGCCGTGACCTCCTGCGCAAGATCCCCACCTTCAAAAACAAGCGCGATCGTTCGCACCATGTC
Source organism: Acidimicrobiales bacterium (assembly GCA_035697145.1). Taxonomy (GTDB): domain Bacteria; phylum Actinomycetota; class Acidimicrobiia; order Acidimicrobiales; family VFJN01; genus DASQUK01. The sequence goes on along the minus strand of DASSDL010000115.1, from coordinate 2,927 downwards.
GGTTGCCTCGCGTCGGTACCAGATGCTGAAGGCCGCTGTCTTATCGGTCACGCCCGACTTCTGCTCTGGCCCCACGGTCCTACTAACGCTTGAACCGACGCCCATGTTGGGTCCTTGCCGGAAGAAGCCGGTCACCGCGAGAGACCAACGTCACGTCGAGAGTGTGCCCACCCGGAGGCCAACGCCGCGGCCCAAGCTGCCGGCCGATCGATCCGTGTCCTTCGCCGCGAAGGTCCCAGGATCCAGGACCGGGAGGGCGGCGAGCACCGATTTGGCGTTCTGTCACCCGTTGGACGTGCCCACCGGTCGCTCGCGAGGCCCCGCGCCGGCTCCGGTACACGCGTACCGATTGCCCTGATGGTTGTCTGAGCGCACGGAGCTGCGGGTGGTCGTAGCTTCGGTGAGCTCGGCGGGTGGTCTCAAGAATGCCCTGCCCATCGGTTGCTGGTTGGCTTTAGAGCGAAGTGGCCGCTCGTCGGGTTCTCGCTGCGGTGTGGCTCGAAACAGGCGCGAGCAATCGACTCTCATCAGGTGTGCCCGCCGTGGCATCCACCACTGGTACAGCCACGAGGAGGGCTTCGTGTTCATCATCGGGATTGACCCCCACAAGGGGTCCCACACCGCGGCGGTGCTCGACCGCACCGAGACCGTGATCGGCGAGCTGCGAGTCAGTGCGGACCGACGGCAACGAGACCGGCTGCTCGAGTTCGCCGCCGGCTTCACGCCTCGCACGTGGGCCATCGAGTCGGCCTCAGGGCTCGGCGCGTTGCTGGCACAACAGCTGGTCGCCGCCGGCGAGTCGGTGCTCGATGTGCCGCCGACCCTGTCGGCTCGTGTGCGGCTGCTCGATTCGGGCTGCACCGACAAGACCGACCCCCATGACGCCCGGGCGGCGGCGATCGTGGCGCTGCGGCATGCCCGGCTGCGCCCGGTCACCCCGGTGGATCACACCGCGGTGCTGCGGCTGCTGGCGGACCGGCATCACGACCTCACTGGGCTGCGAACCCAGGCCATCTGCCGGCTCCACGCCCTGCTCTGTGGCTTGACGCCAGGCGGCGCTGGCCGCCTGTTGTCGGCTCGCCAGGCCGGGCGGATCCTGCGCAGCGTCCGGCCAGAGGCGCCGGTCGAGATCGAACGCAAACGGATCGCTCTCGAGCTCCTCGGCGACGTCCGCCGCTTCGACAACCAGCGCCTCGCCACCAACCAACGCATCGTCGAGGCCGTCCTCGCCTCGGGCACGACGGTCACTGACATCCATGGCATCGGCCCGCTCGGCGCCGCGATCATCCTGGGCCACACCGGCGACATCGACCGGTTCCCGACCAGCGGCCACTTCGCCCGCTACACCGGCACCGCCCCCATCGCCGCATCAAGCGGCCCCAAACAACGGCACCGGCTCAACCCTCGCGGCAACCGGCAGCTGAACCGGGCGCTGCACGTCGCCGCGGTGACCCAGGTCCGCAACGACACCCCGGGGCGCAGCTACTACCGGCGAAAGCTCGACGAAGGCAAGAGCCGCAAAGAAGCACTCCGAGCCCTCAAGCGCCAGATCGCCAAGACCGTCTACCGGCACCTGGTCGCCGACGCTCACCGTTGACGCCAGGTGAGCCCGGGAGGGCAAGAGGGACGACTCGTAGTCCAGCGTGACCGGCCTTGCACCCTGAAGCCGGCTCTTCGGATAAGCCACTCCCGGACCCGACCACCAACGCTACGCCCGCCACCAGCGGGCTGCTTCGACGCGCCCTCGAATCCCCTCTTGACACAAACAGGCTTCGCTCCGGGCACCCCTCGCCTGTCGGATCGTCCGCACAGAACGTCATGCAGGCCGAGCGGCAGTGAACCGCCCCGAACCGTTCGTCGTGCCGGGCTTGATCGAATCGGAGACGCTGCTCCTCCCACCCGAGAACGTCGATCTGGTCGGCTCACCGGCGTGTGTGTTCTCGAAGGAAGTGGCGAACCTCTCGGTTAAAGAGCTCTGTGGCCTCGACGCTGCTGATGTGGCCGACGCCGGGCATGACGACCAAGCGCGAGTCGGGGATCGCGGCGTGAAGACGTTCGCCGACGTCGACGGGGGCGCGAACGTCAGCGTCGCCGAAGAGCAGCAGGGTCGGCAGGTCGATATCGCCGAGAATGTCGGTGAGGTCGGCTTCGGCCGACGCACGCGCCATCGCCAGGAAGCCAGCGGGCCGAAATTGCGCCACACTCGCCGTGAAGTCCTCGACGCACTCCGGCGGGGCCGACACCGAGAACATCGATGGGACCATGGCCGCCACAAACTCAGCGGGCGGCAGACTCGCCACCCGCTCACTGAGTCGAAGGCGTTCCTCGGCACCGGCATGACCCAGGGAACCTGTCCAACCGGCGTACGCGCCAGCGAGAACGAGTGTCAACGGGATACGGCGATGTCGACGGAGCAACTGGAGGGCGACGATTCCCCCAAAGGAGAACCCGACCACATGGACTCGCGTGTGGCCGAGCGACTTCACAAAGCCGGCTAGGCACTCCGCATAGTCGGCGATCCCGAAGGATGGCGGAGGGTCCGAGGAGCGGCCCGCGCCAGGTGCGTCCCACGCAACGACGTTGAACTCGTCGCACAGGCCCTCGAGCTGGCCACGCCAGGTGGCCATGCCATCAGCCACGAAGCCGTGGAGCAAGACGAGTGGTGGACCATTTCCGGCCCGCTGGTACCCGATGCGCAGCCCCTTCACGTCCACGTGGTCCATCGCCGTCCTCCTGCACGCCACTGGGACGAGGCTCAGCCTTGCCGACGTCGGCCGAGGCTGCACTCAAGCGGCCCGATGAACGCGCCCTCGGGACCGAAGACCCACGACGTTGGGGGTGGGGTCGGGAGCCAGAGGATCGACGGCGAGCCCGTCAGCAGGGATGAACCCCACCGCGTCCACAACCCGCCCGCACATCACCCCAAC
>DASSDL010000114.1:0-3049 GCA_035697145.1 Acidimicrobiales bacterium | reverse complement strand
GGCGGGGGGTGTGGGGGGCAGAGGCTCCGCCGGAGCCCCCCACCGTCGCTCGAGCCGGCTCCGCCGGTCGAGCGACAGAAGAGCGACGCCGCCGAAAGGCGGCGGCCAAACTCTCGATCCCGAAGCTCGGCTTCGGGATCGAAACCTAAACGAGGTTGTCGACGAAGCGCTCCAGCTGGCGAAGGTTGCGGCACTCGAACACCCCGTCGCAGAAGGTTGTGTACTCGCCCATGATCGAGTCTCCCGTGTCCCAGTAGCTGCGGGGCTCGGGGTTGAGCCAATAGACGTGGCGGGCCCGGTGCTGCATCTCCTTGACCACCCACGACTGCGACGCGTGGTAGTTGTTGCGGGCGTCGCCGAGCAGCAGCAGCGTCGTCTTGGGGCCCACCTCCTTGCCCCAGCGCTGCCAGAACACCTCGAAGGCGTGGCCGTAGTCGCTGTGGCCGTCCACCCAGACGACGTCGGCCTCGGTGTTGACCCGGTGCACGGCCTCGCCGATGTCCTCCACGCCTTCGAACATGCGGGTGACCTCGTCGATGCCGTCGATGAACACGAACGACCGCACCTTCGAGAACTGGTGGCTGATGGCGTAGACGAGGTGGAGCGTGAAGCGGGCGAACGCCGCCACCGATCCGGAGATGTCGGCCACCACGAAGATCTCCGGCTTCGAGGGTCGCGGGTACCGGAACTGCGGGTCCACCGGCACGCCGCCGGTCGACAACGAGTGCCGCATCGTGGAGCGGAAGTCGAGCGGTCCCTTGCGACCGTGGCGGCGCTTGCGCGCGAGCCGCACCGCCAGCTTGCGGGTGAGCGGGTAGATCGCCTTGCGCAACGAGGCCATCTCCTCGCGGCTTGCGTGCATGAAGTCCACGTCCTCGGGCAGCGGCTTGCGCAGCGTGCGGGCCATGGCCTCGACGCCCCGGTCGGCCACCAGCCGCCTCCGGATCTCCGCCTCGATCTCCTTGCGCAGCTGGTCGATGCGCGCGTCGTACTCGTCCCGCTCCAGGCGCTCCTCCAATGGCGTGAGGGGCTGGGACGCGTCCTCTCGGGCCTGCTGCATGAGACGGTCGAGGACGCCGTCGAGGTCGAGGTTCCGCAGGGTGCGGTACAGGTAGTAGGTGCCGCCCACGGGCCGCCCGGGCTCCATGCCCGCGTAGCGCCGCACGGCCTGCCGGGCCAAGGCCTTGAGCATGGCCTCGTTGCCCTGGGCAAGCGCCTTGTAGAGCATCTCGGCCAGCTCCTCGGGCGTCAGCTGCTCGCCCATGCCGCCGGCGCCACGCTCGCCCTGCTGCTGCTCGGCCAGCTCGCCCATCAGCTCGTCGAGGTCCGGCAGCTCCGCCATCTGCTCGTCGGTGAGCGCGAACTCCCGTCCTCGCAGGGAGAAGTAGACCTCGAACACCGTCTCGAACACGCGCCAGTGGGCCGCGTTCTTCACCAGGGTGGCGGCCAGGGCGTACTTGAACGCCTCGCGGTCCTCGAGCGGGATGTGCTGCACCGCCGCCATGGCGTCGAGGTTCTCGGTGAGGCTGACCGGCAGGCCGGCGGCGCGCAGCTCGCTGATGAACCCCGCCAACAGCTCGGTCAGCGCCGCCCCGGCGCCGACCTCCGCCGGCCGGTGCCTTGCCCCGTCGATGTTGACGTTCGGCGGCGCCGAATTAGGCATTCCGTTGCCAGGGCTTGGCCGCACCGGCACCCGCCCCGGCGGCGTCGCCCCCACCCAGCGCCGTGTCCTGTTCGAACTCCTTGGCGGCCTTGGCGATGTCGCTCTGGTACTTGAGCAGGATGTTGGCCGTGCCGGTGGCGGTGGCCGCGTCGACCTGCTCGACCCCGAGCAGCAGCAGGGTGCGCGCCCAGTCGATCGACTCGGACACCGACGGCGGCTTCTTCAGCTCGAGCTGGCGGATCGAGCGCACGATCCGCGCCACCTGGTCAGCCAGGCTCTCGGTGATGCCCGGGACCTTCGCCAACACGATCTCGCGCTCGCGTTCCAGGTCGGGATAGTCGACGTGCAGGAACAGGCAACGCCGCTTGAGCGCCTCCGACAACTCGCGGGTGTTGTTGGACGTCAGGAAGACGAGCGGGACCTGTGTCGCCCGGACCGTCCCCAGCTCGGGGATCGACACCTGGTAGTCGGACAGGATCTCGAGCAGCAGCGCCTCGGTCTCGACCTCGACCCGGTCGACCTCGTCGATCAGCAGGACGACGGGCTGGTCGGCCCGGATGGCCTCCAGCAGCGGGCGGGTGAGCAGGAACTCCTCGGAGAAGATGTCGTCCTCGAGCTCCTCCCAGGTGGTGCCGTCGTTGCGCTCGGCCTGGATGCGCAGGAGCTGCTTCTTGTAGTTCCACTCGTACAGGGCCTTGGACTCGTCGAGCCCCTCGTAGCACTGGAGGCGGATGAGCCGGGCGCCGGTGATCTCGGCGACCGACTTGGCCAGCTGCGTCTTGCCCGTGCCGGCGGGCCCCTCGACGAGGACGGGCTTGCCCAGCCGGTCGGCGAGGTAGACGATGCCGGCGATCCCTTCGTCGGCCAGGTAGTCGACCTTGGCGAGCGACTCGCGCACAGCTGGGACGGACTCGAAGCGATGGGTGTGCGTAGGCCCCGGGCCGGTGTGCGCCGTGTCGGTCATCGTCCCAGGCTACCGGCGCACTTGACCCAGGGGTCAACCCGGTTGCGCAGCGCGGGCCTTCCGACGGCGGATCCGGCGCCGGCGGGGCCTGGCGGGGAGGAGCCGGCCCCACCGGCGTCCGGTCCCAAGGCCGGAGCCGCCGGAGAGAAACCGCAGGGCCGGGAGCGGGAGGCGGGCGGGCGGACCGGCTCCCGACCCCGCAGTTCCGTGGGCTCCGGGGGGAGGGCGGAAGGCCGAGGCCGCCGCCACCCCTGAATCTGACCCACGTGAGGTTGGACAAAGGTTGGTTGCGGGTGAACGGCAGGCACACACGCGCGCTGTGTCGATCCTGCATACACTCAGCGTGACGCCTCGGCCGGGGCGTGGAGGCGAGGATGGCGATGGAGATCGATCTCCTCGAGCGGCGGCGAGCGATCGAGCGG
>DASSDL010000113.1:0-37888 GCA_035697145.1 Acidimicrobiales bacterium | reverse complement strand
GCGCGAGGCCGGTGCCGAGGGCATCGGTGATGATCTCGTCTCGGTCGAGCCCGACGGCTTCGAGGCGCAAGCCGACTGGACGAACCTGGGCTCGCCCGAGACGTACGTCGGCTACGAGCAAGGGCGGAACTTCGCGTCGCCAGGTGGTGCCGCGTTCGACGAGCCGCGCACCTACTTCGCCCCGGATTCGCTGCAGCTCAACCAGTGGTCGCTCGCCGGCGACTGGACTATCGAGACGCGGGCAAGCGTGCTGAATGGGGCCGATGGGGGAATCGCCTTCCGCTTCCACGCCCGCGACGTCCACCTCGTCCTGCGGGCGCGTGAGCCGGGCACGTCCGTGCCGTTCCGCGTGCTCGTCGACGAAGAGCCTCCCGGTGACGCGCATGGGCTCGACGTCGACGAGCAGGGCCACGGAGCCGTGATCCAACCGCGGCTCTATCAGCTCGTTCGCCAGCGGGGCAGGATCGCGGACCGCACGCTCGCGATCGACTTCCGCGCTCCCGGCGTAGAGGCCTACGTCTTTACCTTCGGCTAGAGCATTTCGGCAGACGCTCCTCGGAGGAACGCCGGGTGGCACCGAGCTCGCACGACGGCGGGACACCCGGCGACGAGCGGCTACCTCCGAAACAAGCAGATCCGCACGACCCCACGACGGGCCTATCCGGACAGTAATCCCAGGTCAGCCCGCATTCCCCCGGACTGTCACGGACCCTGCGGGACCACAGTGCGGAGCGGGTGGAGCGGAGCGGGTGGTGCGGAGCGGGTGGGATTCGGTAACGGCCCTAGTCAGGCGCGGTGCTGGAAGCAACGGCGGGAGCAACCGGCGTTGTCGGGCGCTGAGCAGCGGCTATGACCCCACCTTGTCGAGGTAGTCGCCCACCTCGTCGCGCATCACCTGCGTCCACTGTTCGGCCGCGGCGAACCGCATCTGCTGCACGTTCCCGCGCATCTGGGTGCCGAGGGACTGGATCATCAGCGCCTCGATGTCGCCGATCGTCGACCTCGATTGCGTGAGGAGCCTTTCTGGCACCTTCCCAAGCTTGCGGATCCCGTCTGGCTCGCAGCCTTCGAGCACCCTCCTGAACCCGAACCACGAGAACCGGTCCCACCGCCCCTGGTGGACGTCTCGGGTGTGGCTGCGAAGCCGGTTGCCGATGTCCTGATCGCGCACCAGTCCCACGTAGTAGGGGCCGTAGTCGTCGTAGAGCACGTAGATGCCCCGCTGCGACCGGAAATCGCACACACGGACCGTCGGTCGGTTCGTTCCCATCCTGCCGAGAAGTCGAAACGTACCCTTGTGGCCGCTCCCCGGGGACCAGTCGACCTCCTCCGCGCGCCAGAAGAGCCCATACGCTCGGACGAACCCACGGCGAGGTTGATGACCGTCCGCCACGCGACGGACACGATACTGGCCCGGCCTCGAGTGCCGCTGGGACCCGGCTCAGCCAGACAGTCGCTCGACCGTGAGCTCTCCGAGCGCGACTGCTCGCAATGCCGGCAGGAGCGTCGGGTAGCTGCGGGGAAAGTCGCGCGGTGCCTTGGTCATGCTCGTGGGGTGCCACAGGAAGCAGAGCGCGCGCTTGGCGCCCCCGAGGTCGCGAATGGCAACATTCGCCCGCTCGTCGCCGACAGACGACTGGCTGCCGAACTCTTCGCCCAAGCCCAGGATGGGCCTGACCCGATCCCGTGCCTTCGCCCCGAGTACGACGATCAGCTGGGCGTCACTCAAGGCGACGACGCGGTCGAGGTAGCGCTGGGCACAGCGCGCCGCGGCGCTCTTCACGCCGACCTCGCCCTTGGACTTACAGTGCACGATCTCGGTCATGACGTAGTCCCGATCGGGATCCGGGGGGTAGCCGAGAAGCTCCTCCGCCCGCCGACGAACAAGTGTCCAGAAGCGCACCGCCTGCGGTGCGAAGGTGCCGTCCTGGCAGATGAACCGATCGCCGTCCGTGTGCCCGGCGTCGGGTGCGAACCGCCGGGTCATGAAGTCCGCGATGTAGTGGTCCGCCCAGGCGGCACGCGGATAGCGCTCTGCCGAACCAGCGCGATGATCGGCGCCATCCTCGCTGATGCTCGGGTTCGATGACAGGAACACAACACGCGCGGCTGACAGGTTGCCTGCCCACCCCTCAGGGATCTGAAAGGTCCCCGGATCCTCCTGCTGAAGGCGCACGATCGACGAGCAGGGGTGACTCACCAATCTCCGCGCCCGCTCGACCTCGGGGCACCGCGCGATCTCCAGTGCGAGCGCCACCTCCGCTCCGGCCATGCGCGCACGTTAGAGCACTAGGCGAATTCAATGGTCGTGCCGGCGGCACGTAGGCCGCCTGCCCTCGCGCTACGGACGACGCGTGATCGGCAAGCGGCCCAGTTTCCCCGGCGCCGACACTCCTGAGCGTGGATTGCCCAATCGTGGATGACGTGGCCGGTACGTCGTGTTGACGCTCGCGGGCCGACTGATTGCCCGCATCGGCTTGGCCATAGGGGCAGGCGCAATCTTCGGGCAGGCGAGCGGCCCCAACTCACCCGTGGAGGAGCACACAGATGCGCTGGACCATCCGTCGGGTCCACGTCCTACCCAGGCACACCCGGCGCAATCACGCCGACGTCGACCTGCGCCACACGGCGGGACGATCCGTCTCGGACGAGCCTACGGATCAGAGGGTCTGGCCTCCCGGTCACCACGGCGCTCCAATATCACCCCTAGGAGAATGAGGCCTGCGCCCACCGGCACAAGAGCAAGCACAATCCGTCCTCGGCAGGGCCGATTTCGTTTTCAACCTCACCTGGAACCTGTGAGGATCGCGTGCCACTCCTGCCAGTCACCGCACCACAGCGCGCGGGCGACGTCCTCGTTGACGGGCAGCTCGACGAGGCTGGCAGTGTGTTCCCACTCGAGGCCGGCCCGGTCCGGGGTACCCGATCTCGAGTGGCTCGTCTATCGGCCGGGCCAGCGTGGGTCGCGTGTCCGAATGCTCTTGGCCATCGCGAGGATCGTACGCCGGCGGCCCGGAGTACCGACCTCGAGACGCGGGTGTTGATGGACGGTCTCAGTCACGGAGCTTGATGAATGTTCCGGCCTTCTCGAAGAGGTCGCCGTAGTGGCCGACTCGGGCGTGGATCTGCTGGGGCTCGACTGGTCTGCCGTCGCGCATCTGGTAGAGCCGCCGACGCTGGATCTCCGCTGCGAGGTCGCCAGCGCGCATCATGTGCTCGGGCGCTGTGCGGAGAACCTCCGCCATCGCGTCGTGCAAAGTGAGCTTGCGCGACACCCCTTGCTCGCGGGGACGAGGCGAGGCGAAATCGACGAGTGCCTGCAGCGATTGGACGCGGGCTTCGGCCTCCGTGACGTCATCCCGAGCCCTCTCGAGATCGCCTTGCGCCAACATGAGATCCTCTTCGATCTCCGCGAGATGGGTCGATGCCACATCGCTGACGCTCTTGAGGTACTGGGCCATGGGTTCTCCTTGTGCGATTGTCGGATATGCGACAATCGCACAAGGCAACGTTGCGGTCAACCCCCGCGTGTCCGATATTCGAACTGGCGAGCTGCGCCCCGCCCGACCTCGTGGCGAACGTGTCAGCCGGCCTCGTTGAGCCTTGAGCAGCGCTCCGAGTCGACAGTGGGCAGGCGAATGCGGATGGCATGGAGTCGCGTCCCGCGGGTGACGATGGCGTGGGAGTTGGCGGTGCCTATGGCGGCCCGCGCCGTGAGGCAAGCGGTGAGAGCGTCGAGGGTGAGCGGGTCGAGCGGCACCGGGTGCGGGCACTGTCCGAGACGGACCTTCCCGGCTGGCAGGTCGACCCGGTCGATGGTTAGGGCACGCAGCTCGGCGGAACTGGCGGCATGCAGCAGGCAGAACAGCCCAACGGTCCGTTCGACTGGACCGACGCTGGGGTCGGCCCAGCGGCGCAGCAGTTGACGCTGCGCGGCAGGCTGGAGGGTGTGCCCGGCGAAGCCCTTGGCCTGTCGGCGGTCGATCCCGGCGGGGTTGATGAGGGTGAGCGTGCGGCCGCGGGCGAAGGCGAAGAACGAACGGGCGGCGGCGAGCCGGGCCGAGGTGTTAGTTGTGATGAACGCTTCGATGTCGGCGGTGCTGACTGCGGCCCAGTCATCGAGGCCTGACTGGTGCAGCTGGGTGGCCAGTACGGCAAGGCTGGCGAGGCGGGCCTCGATGGTGCGGTCCCCAAGTCCGGCCACGCCGTGAAGTCGGGCCCGGTCACGGCTGGCGACCAGGTGCACCATCCAGCGCTGGGCCGCGGGGTAGGTCAGCCTGGTGGATCGGCGGCAGGCCGGAGGCGTTTGACCAGCCGATCGACAGCCGCTGCGTCACCTCGCGGTGCGTCTGGCCATTCGTCGACGCGGTCCCACCAGTACTCGGGAGGAGTGCCGGGGTACCGCGGCAGCAGTTGGAGGTGAAGGTGGGGGACGCGGTCCCCGACGACGGCGGCGTACACGTGCTCGGCAGGTAGCACGGACATCAAGGCGCGGGACAGATGTGCCGACGCGACCCCTAGAGCAGCAGCCTCGGCGTCCGTCAGGTCGCCAAGCTCGGGTGTATGTCGCCGCGGTTCAATGAGTACGTGACCGAGATAGACGTCCCGGACCGTGTCGCCGTTTGGCTCGATGAGAATTCGGTGGGTTGCGACCACGAGCTCGTCTTCCCAGACGAAGTCACCGGGGACGTCCAAGTCGCCTCGATGCTTCGAGCACACGAAGCAGGTCGCTGGTGACGCTTCTTGCGCTCGCAGGTCGTCGGCGGCCCCCGCCACGAGCTCAGTGTGGCAGGTGCGGCCTACCCCCAGACGTGGGCAGCTGGCGGACAGGGCCGGATCTCGCCAACCTTGGCCCGTGAACGAGAAGCCCGCCCCGGATGGCGCACGCCTCACGGTGCCGGACCCGCCACTCACAGACGGTGTCGTCACGCTCGTTCCCTTTAACGGAGACCACCAGCGCGCGCTCGAACGAGCCCCACTGGACCCGGAGATCGCGCTCAGGTTCGCGGCGCCAGACGCTTCTCCTGCCGAGCAGATCGCACAAGACAATGAGCGTTGGCGTGAGGGCACGGCGGCCACCTTCGCGATCTGCGACAGCACAGGGCGTTGCCTGGGTGGGGTCAGCCTCGAAGCCGGCCCGGTCCGACGGGCCGATGCTGGCTACTGGCTCCTACCAGAGGGCCGCAGGAAAGGCCTGGCCACACGTGCGCTGGCGCTGGCGGCACGATGGGCGCTCCTCGACGCCGGCTTCGAACGCGTCCAACTCTGGACGGAGCCCTACAACAAGCCATCTCAGCGGGCTGCAGACCGGGCCGGCTTTCAGCGCGAAGGGGTCCTCCGCTCTTACTCGGAGGTCAACGGACGGCGATGCGACGCCGTGATCTACTCCCTCGTCCGCTCCGATCTCGATGACTGATCGGAGCGATCCCTCCGTCAACCCAACCCCAACATCTCGCGGCAGGTGCACTCAGAGGCATACCCCATACGTGTGTTTCGTCGTGCGCCCCCACGGTCGAGGGTGACGAACGCAGCCACGGACCGCGGTCCACGGCCACAGCAAGCTCGGCGACGAGATGGCCGCAGGCCAGCAGCCCCTTTCGGCCGCCACCCCAGGTCAGGCCGTATCTTGCCGGACTGTCACGGACCCTGTGGAACCCCTGTGCGGAGCGGGTGGTGCGGAGCGGGTGGGCGGAGCGGGTGGGATTCGAACCCACGGACCCTCACGGGTCGACGACTTTCAAGGCCGTTGCCTTCGTCCGCTCGGCCACCGCTCCAGGGTCAAGTGTCGCGTAGTCACTGGCCAGTACATACCGCTTGCTGCGCACGGGGCCCGGAAGCCGCGCTGCCGGCCCGGCTGCCCGGAACGCCACCCACCTGATTACCTGATCGCGCGGCGCAGGCCGTCGACCCACTCGCTGGCGGCGCGCCAGCGCGCCTCGGCGTCGCGGCGGCGGGCCGGTCCGTGCTCGCCGGCGGCGGGATAGGAGCCGAGGAACTTCACGTCCTCGACCTTGGAGCGCAGGTCGCGCAGGCAGTCCGCCACCAGCTCGTCGCCGACGTGGCCCTCGAGATCGATGAGGAAGCAGTAGTTGCCCAGGCCCTTCTTGGTGGGACGCGACTCGAGCTTGGTCAGGTTGATCGACCGGGCGGCGAATTCCTGGAGGATCGTGAGCAGCGAGCCCGGGCGATCGTGGCGCTGGAACACCACGATCGACGTCTTGTCGTGACCCGACGGTGCGGGAATGCCGTCTAGCGCCACGACCACGAACCGGGTGGCGTTGTCGGCATGGTCCTCGATGTCGGCGGAGAGCACGTCGAGCCCGTAGACCTTGGCTGCCACCGCCGGGGCGATGGCAGCGGTGTGCCCGTCGTGCTCGGGGCCGGCCACCAGCTGGGCGGCCTCGGCCGTCGAGGGTGTGGCGACGGTGACGGCGCCCGGCAGCTCGCGGTGCAGGAACGACCGGCACTGGGCGGTGGCCACCGGCATGGACAGCACACGACGGACGTCGCTCAGCGCCACCCCGCTCGGCGCCAGCAGGTTCATCTGCACGCCCATCACGACCTCGCGCTGGATGAGCAGCTCCGTCTCGAACGCCAGCGCGTCGACCGTGACCGTGACCGCGCCCTCGATCGAGTTCTCGATGCCGACGAAGCCGAGGTCGACCCGACCGTCCTCGACGGCGTTGAGCACATCGGGGATCGACGGCAGCGCCACCAGCTTGTTTCCCGCCAGGTCGGCCTGGGACACGAGGGCCTGCTCGGTGAACGTGCCCTCGGGCCCCAGGAACCCGATGCGCGGCGTCGATTCCGGTTCGTGGGACGACATGCCGGGGATCGTACCGACCGGTGTCGCCGTGTCCCGAAGCGGTTCCCGGTGCACAGCGGTCGCGCCAGCGGGGAAACGCCGTTACACGGCGGATCGCATCCAATCCGGAGGGGCTTGACCCGTGTTCGACGGCTTCGAGGTGTTCGCCATCGCCACGACGGGGCCCGGGTCACAGTCCCTGCCACGGGGGCTTGTGGGACCACGTCTCGCGGTAGTAGTCAGCCAGGCGCAGCCGGGACGCCGCGGCCTCGCCGACCACCACGGTGGCGTGGGGATGGAGCTGGAGCGCCGAGGCGGGGACCATGGCCGTGACCGGCCCCTCGACCGCCGCCGCCACCGCCCCCGCCTTGGCGGATCCGAACGCCAGCAGCACCAGGTGGCGGGCCCCGAGGATCGTGCCCACACCCTGGGTGACGACGTGGCGCGGGACCTCGTCGAGCGAGGCGAAGAAGCGCGCGTTGTCCTGGCGCGTCTGATCCGTGAGCGTCTTGATGCGGGTGCGCGACGCAAGCGACGACCCCGGCTCGTTGAACCCGATGTGCCCATCGGTGCCGATCCCCAGCAGTTGGAGGTCGACGCCGCCGGCGTCGCGGATCGCTGCCTCGTAGGCATCGCAGGCCGCCAGCAGATCGTCGGCATGGACGTCGGGCCCGCGGATGGCGCCCGGCGCGAAGTCCACGTGCGCCTCGAGCTCCCGGGCGACGAACGACCGGTACGACTGCGGATGGCCGGCGGGCAGGCCCACGTATTCGTCGAGCAGGAACGCCCGCGCCCCGGCCAGGCTCAGCCCGCCGGCGGCGTGGCGGTCGGCGAGGTTCCGGTAGACCGCGAGGGGCGAGCTGCCGGTCGCCAGGCCGAGCACCGCCCCCGGTTTGTGGGTCACCAACGCGCCGATGGCGCCGCCCACCAGCTCGCCGGCCTCGTCGGAACCGGCCACGATCACGACCTCCACGAGCCCACCCGGCGAGCGCTCACGATGGTTCCGGCGACGACACGCGGCGGTCGAATGCGACCCGGCCGCCGATGACGGTGGCCACGACCTCACCGGCGGGGTCCAACAGCGCGAGGTCGCCTACCGCCCCGGGGCCGATCGCGCCGCGATCGCCGAGCCCCAGCAGCGCCGCCGGCGACCCGGTCACCGCCCACACCGCCGCGGGCAGGGACACACCGGCGAACGCCATCAGGTTGCGCACCGCCCGATCGAGGGACAGGTCGCTGCCGGCGAGCGTGCCGTCCGCCAGGCGCACGCCGTTGTCGGTGGCGAACGCCTCCAGCACGCCGAGCGGCACCCGCCCCGCCGGCATGCCGAGGGCCGCCACCGCATCGGTCACCAGGCACAGCCGCTCCCCGAGCGCCCGTGCCGCCAGCGCCACGGCGGCCGGGTGCAGGTGCAAGCCGTCGGCGATCGCGCCCACCCGGACGCGCTTGTCGGTCAGCGCCACGCCGGTGAGGCCGGGTTCGCGGTGGTGGAGCGGTCGCATGGCGTTGAAGAGGTGCGTCACCGCCGTCACCCCGGCGTCGATGGCGACAGTGGCCTGCTCGGCGCTGGCGGACGAGTGGCCCGCCGACACCACCACCCCGGCCGCCACCAGATCACCGACGACATCGAGCGCCCGCGGCAGTTCGGGAGCGAGCGTCACCAGCGCCACACCGGCGTCCCGGCTCCATCCCTCGTCGGCCACCAGCGCCGGATCCGGCGACCGCAGGTGCTCCGCCGGATGCGCGCCCCGCCGTTCGGGCGCTAGGAACGGCCCCTCGAAGTGGAGCCCCAGAGGCGCGGCGAGGGGTCGCTCGCCGTCAGGCGGACCGGGTGGCCCCGACTGCAGCGCCGCCAAGGCCCGCGCCCGGATGGACGCTGGGGCGGTCACGACGGTGGGGAGCCAGGCGGTGACACCCCAGCGCGGCAACGCCGCCGCCACGTCCCACAGGCGTTCGGGTTCGGTGGTGATGTCCACACCCGCGGCCCCGTTGCACTGGAGGTCGACGAAGCCCGGAACGACCAGCAACCCGGCGGCATCCAGGCGGGGTGCGTCCGACGGTGACGGAACACCGCGGGTCGCCGGGGCTTCTCCCCCGGCGACCTCCACGGTTTCGTTCGAGGCGAACAGTCGGAGGGCAGCACGCTCGGCCCCGGCACCGGCCGTACCAACCTCCGTCGGTTCGCCTGGTCCACCGCCTCCTGTCCCGATAGTGCCAACGTCGGGACCGGCGCTGACGATGCGGCCATTTGCCAGGAACACGTCGCAGGCTGACCATCCGTTCGGTGTCAGGACC
Source organism: Acidimicrobiales bacterium (assembly GCA_035697145.1). Classification (GTDB taxonomy): domain Bacteria; phylum Actinomycetota; class Acidimicrobiia; order Acidimicrobiales; family VFJN01; genus DASQUK01. The sequence goes on along the minus strand of DASSDL010000113.1, from coordinate 28,788 downwards.
TTTCCGCCCGAAACGACCAGCGAATCCGGCGATCGCATGGTCACAATGTCGCCCGGCGAGTCTCCATCATCCGCCCCCGAAGCCCGTCACCGGCACTGTCGGCGGCAGCGCGGACACTGTCTGCGGCGAGGTGAGCGCGGGCCAGCAGGGCTGCCCCCAGCGCACCGGCGGGCACGCCCTCCGGCACCAGTGCCACCCGGCCCGCCAGGTCGAGCGCGGCCAGGACCGGGGACAGCTCGGCCCGGGCGTGCAATGCGTGGACGACGGAGTCGAGCAGTGGTGCGCCGGCCTCCGCCACGCCGCCGCCCAGCACGATGATCTGGGGATCGACGGTCTGGGCGATGAGTGCCACGGCCCCCGCCAGGTACGCCGCCACCTCGTCGCGCACCTCGGCGGCCACGGCGTCGCCGGCCGCCGCCGCGTCCAGCAGCGCCGACGCGGCCGACGCCGCGCCGCCCGCCGAGGGCCAGCGCATGGCGATGGCGGTACCCGAGGCGACGGCCTCGAGGCAGCCCCGCTGGCCACATTCGCACAGCGGACCGCCCGGGTCGACCGGCAGGTGGCCGATCTCGCCGGCGGCGCCGTGCGCGCCCTGGCGGATGCGTCCGCCGAGCACGAAACCTGCGGCCACGCCCGTTCCCACGCTCAGATAGGCGAGATCGCCGGGGCAGCCGAGTGCCGAGGCGGCACCCACCGCGGCCACGTTGACGTCGTTGTCCACCACGACCGGCGCCCGGGCGAGGTCGCCGACATGGTCGGCGAGCGCCAAGGGCTCCTCGCCGAGACCGAGGTTGACTGCGTGGCGCACGGTCCCGGCCTCGCGGTCGACCAGGCCGGGAATGCCCATGCCCACGGCCGCGAACCCGTCGACGGGCACGCCCGCCGCGGCCGCGAGATCGGTGAGCGTCTCGGCGACCGAGCTGCGCACCTCGTCGCCGCCGCGAGTGGCGCGTCGCACCGTGGCGACGATGGACCCTTCGACGACGGCCGAGGCGCTGGCGACCACCGCCGCAGGGACCGAGACCGCCACCGCCAGGGTCTTGGTGCCGCCGATGTCGAGTCCGGCGAGGAGCAGATCGGACACGCGCGACCTCGACTCACGCCGCGCCGGGGGTTCGTAGCGAGGCGCCCGTCTCGGCGTCGAACAGGTGGAGCCGACTGGTGTCGACGGCCAGCTTCACCACGTCGCCCGCGGACACGCGGCTGCGAGTGCTCAGGCGGGCGACCGCCCGCCCCCGCCGGGCGACGACCTGACCCCAGGCGTCCGAGACTGCGTCCGGCGCCGACGGGACGGGATCGGAGACGGTGACGTGCACGATCAGCTCGGCGCCCAGCGACTCGACCAGGTCGACGGTTGCTTCGATCACCCGGTCGGCGGGGACGCCCGGCTCCAGTGCCACGTCCGCCAGTCCCTCGGGGCGGATGCCGACCACGACCGACCGACCGACCATGTCCAGCAATGCCGGGTGGCCGGCCAGGGTTGCGCCGTCGAGCTCCAGGCGGTGCTGGCCCATGCGGAGCACGAGCCCCCGGTCGGCGCCGTCGGCGCTGTCGGCTCCCTCGACGTGGCCGGGGAACAGGTTCATGGCCGGGGACCCGATGAAGGTGGCGACGAACAGGTTGTCGGGCTCGTCGTAGAGCCGCTGAGGCGTGGCGACCTGCTGCAGCCGGCCCTTCTGGAGCACGGCCACGCGGGTACCCATGGTCATGGCCTCGACCTGGTCGTGCGTCACGTACACGCTCGTGACGGCCAGCTCTCGCTGCAGCTTCGCGATCTCGGCCCGCATTTCGACCCGCAACTTGGCGTCGAGGTTGGACAGCGGCTCGTCCATGAGGAAGGCCCGTGGGTGACGGACGATCGCCCGCCCCATCGCCACCCGCTGACGCTGGCCGCCGGAGAGCTGGGCCGGCCGACGCTCGAGCTCGTCGCTGAGCTGCAGCAGCTCGGCGGTCTCCTCGACACGGCGGTCGATCTCGGCCTTGGGGGTCTTCGCCAGCCTGAGGGGGTAGCCGATGTTCCTGCGGACCGTCATGTGCGGGTAGAGCGCGTAGCTCTGGAAGACCATGGCGATGTCGCGGTCCTTGGGCGGGAGGTGCGTGACGTCGCGGTTGCCGATCGAGATCGAGCCGGCGGTCACCTCTTCGAGCCCGGCGATCATGCGCAACAGGGTGGACTTGCCACAGCCCGACGGGCCGACGAGCACCAACAGCTCGCCGTCGGCGACGTCGAGGTCGACGGCGTCGACGGCCGGCACGGCGGCGCCGTCGTAGATCTTGGTGGCGCCGCGGATGGCGATGTCAGCCACGGGAGGTCCTCCTGAGGATTGCGGCGCCGGCGTCGACCAGGATGCCAGCTGCCGCCTCGCCGCTGGCGCGGGAGGCACCGAATGTCGTGATGCGGGCGGCTGCGGGCAGGGAATCGACGGCGGGCCAGCCCATGTCGACGACGATGGCGTCGGGGCGGGTGGCGAGCAAGGTGTGCAGCAGGGCCGCCTGAGCGGGACGGCGCTGGGGATCGCGCACGACGATCACCAGCGGCCGGTTGGTGGCGGAGGCGAGCGTGCGGGCCACCGCATCGCCGCCGGTCGATTCCGACAGGCGCTCGGCGGTGGCGGTGGCATCGACGGCGGCCAGCGCCCCGGCGAGGCCCCACGGAACGGTTCCCGCCGCGATGTTGGCGGGCCGGTCGAGCTCCACAACGTGGGCACCGGACAGCGCCGACGGCAGTTCGCCCTCGATGCGCAGCGCCCGTCGGGCGGCCTCGGCGCCGACCGCGCCAAGCAAGGAAACCTGCCGCGGAAATGGTTGCTGTGGCCACCGATCCCGCGGCAGGAATCGGAGGGCGGCAACCCGAGCGGCGGCGTCGAGCAGCCGGGCCTCCGGAAGTTCGCCACCGGCCACCGCCTCGACGAGCGCGGACGTGCAGGCGTCGACCAACTCGGCGGTGTTGTCCGGCCCCAGGCAGCACAGGTCGGCGCCGGCGGCCACGGTCCGCACCACGTTGTCTGGGATCTGCGCCGGTCCGCCTATGCCGGCCATGTCCAGGGCATCGGTGACGACGGCGCTGGTGAAGCCGAGCTCGTCGCGCAACAGCCCGGCGAGGATGCGGTGGCTCACGGTCGCGGGTTCGTGGTCCAGGGCCGGCACCCGCAGATGACCGGTCATGACCGCGGCCGAGCCGGCCTCGATCGCCGCCCGGAACGGCAACAGCTCCCGGGTGCGCAGCAGCTCGATCGGAGCCGCGAGCGTGGGCAGGTCGAGATGCGAGTCGACGGTGACGGCCCCGTGGCCGGGGAAGTGCTTGACGCACGCCGCCACCCCCGCGCCCTGCAGGCCGTCGACGAACGCGACCGTGTGGCGGGCGACCAAGTTCGGGTCGGGTCCGAACGATCGCACGCCGATCACCGGGTTGGCCGGATCGGTGTTGGCGTCGGCGCAGGGCGCCAGGTCGAGGTCGATTCCCGCCACGCGCAACATGCCGCCGAGCGCCCCGGCCACGGCACGGGTGAGATCGATGTCGTCGACGGCGCCCAGGGCGGCGTTGCCGGGCACCGAGCTGCCCGTCGCGGCCTCGAGCCGCGTGACGTCGCCACCCTCCTCGTCCAGCGCCACCAGCACGTCGGAGCGCGCGTCGTGGACCGTCGCCGCCACGGCCGGCAGGTCGGCCCCTCGGTTCGAGCCGTAGAGGCACACGCCGCCCAACCCGCCGGCGATCCGGTCGAGCAGCCACGCAGGCACGCGGTCTCCGGGAAACGAGGCCAGCAAAGTGGCCGCCGCCGCGCGTTGCAACGCGTCGGTGCTCATCCCTTCACCGCCCCGGCGGTCATGCCGGCCACGACCCGGCGCTGGACCATCAGGAAGAAGACGATCACCGGGATGGTGATGAGCGTCGAGGCCGCCATCACGCCGCCCCAATTGGTGCCGCGCTCGCCCTCGTTGAAGAACTGGACCCACACCGGCAGCGTCTGCTTCGAGGGCCGGTCCATGATGACCAGGGCGTAGGTGAACTCGTTCCAGGCTTGGATGAAGGCGAAGATGCCCGTGGCCACCAAGCCGGGCGCCACCAGCGGGAACGTCACGGTGAAGAACGCCCGCAGGCGGCTGGCGCCGTCGACCATGGCGGCCTCCTCGAGCTCCTTGGGCACGCCGGCCACGAAGCCCCGCAGCGTCCACACGGTGAACGGCAGAACGAAGGCCAGGTAGGCGACGGTGAGGCCGATGATCGAGTTGCGTAGCTGCCAGCCGTCGAGCACCTTCACCAGCGAGATCATCAGCGCCTCGGCCGGCACCATCTGCACGATCAGGATCAGCACCAGGAATGCCACCCGCCCCCGGAAGCGGAATCGGGAGATCGCCAGCGCCGCCAGGAACGCCGTGAACAGCGCCAGCCCCACCGTGAGCAGCGTGACCATGACGCTGTTGCCGAACGACGTCCAGAAGAAGTCGCGCTCGAACACGGTGCGGTAGTTGGCCAGGGTGCCTTGCAGGGGCAGGAACTGGGGGTCGCTGCGGATGTCGAGGTTGGTACGGAACGACGTGTTGACCATCCAGTAGACGGGGAACGCCGCCAGCACGATCACCATGAGCCCGACGAGGTTGAGGAGCGCCCGGTGCATCCGGATCCGGCGGCGCTGGAGATCGGCCTCCGACGTCCTCTCGGTGGCGACTTCGGGCGCGACCGTGTCGGTCACCGCACCACCGGGCACGGGCACCACGACCGCGGCGTGCACGGATGCGTCGGTCAAAGCTCCTCCTGCCGGAACATGTTGCGCAGGTAGAAGAGGGTCAGCAGCAGCGTGAGCCCCACCATGACGATCGCGACGGCGGCCCCGATGTCGAAGTCGTTGGCGCCGACCGAGACGCGGTAGGCGTACGTGCCGAGCAGGTTGGTCTCACGGGTGATGCTGCCCGCCTGCTGCAGCACGAAGATCTGGGTGAAGACCCGCAGGTCCCACAGCGTGCTGAGCGCGATGAGCACCACGAACAGCGGGCGCAGGCTGGGCCAGGTGACGTCTCGGAACCGCTGCCAGGTGCCGGCCCCGTCGATCGACGCCGCCTCCATGACCTCGCCCGGGATCTGGGTCATGCCCGCGTACACAGTGAGCGCGATGAACGGTGTGCCCATCCAGACCACGATCAGCGTGGCCACGAAGTAGAACGACAGCGGCTCCGACAGCCACGAGTGGCCCTCGAAGTCACCACCCAGCCGAGTGAGGAGCCAGTTCACCACGCCATAGCGGGGATCGAAGATCCACTGCCAGATCACGCTGGCGGTCAGCGCCGGCACCGCCCAGGCGAACAGCAGAGCGGAGCTGACGGCGATCCGCATCCGCTTGCCCAACCGGGTGAGCAGCAGCGCCACCAGCGTTCCCAGCGCGATGGTCAGGCCCACGTTCACCAGGCAGAACACGACCGAGCGCCGTAGGACCTCCCAGAAGTACGAATCGCCGAACAGCTCGCGGTAGTTGTCCAGCCCTACGGACTCCGGCGGCGCCGTACCGAATTGCTGGCGCAGCCCGAACTCCTGCGTGGACATGACCGCCAGCCGATACAGCGGATAGCCCAGCCCCACCCCGATGGCGGCGACCGCCGGGACCAGCAGGGCGTAGGGCATGAGGCGGGGCCGCCGGCGCATCCAGTCGCCCCGGCGGCCCCCCGACCGGCTGCCGCCCGCCCGAGCCACCTCGACGGTGGTCTCGGGTTCGGGCAGCAACACGGTCATGGTTCAGGTCCTCGACGGATCAGTTGCCGTTGAGGATCTCTTCGATGGCGGTGTCGGCCCGCTCGGCCTCCTCCTGCACGTCGGCGCCGCCGGAGATGGCGGTGCCCATGTCGTGGAGGATCTGCTGTCCCTCAACCTCGGCCCAGAACTCGCTGGCCGGGACGAACCGCGTGTTGCCACCGGCGGCCTCGGCCTGGGCGTCGGCCGCCGCCTGGACCACGGGCGCGGCGTCCGCGGCGGCGGTGACCGAGTCGAGCAGCGACTTGCGAGCGGGGATCAGCCCGTTCTCGCCGTACGCGGTCTGGAAGTTGTCGCCGGTCAGCACCTTGAGGAACTCGAGCGACAGCTCGGGGTTCTCGCTGTTGGCGTTGATGGCGAGGTTGGAACCGCCGAGGAACACGGGGGCCACCTCGCCGTCGCTACCGGGCAGCGCGAAGGCACCGATCTTGTCGGCCATGGTGTCGGGGCAGCCCTGCTCGGGGTCGAGCAGCTGGCCGGGCTTCCAGCCGGGAGCCATCAGCATGCCGATCTCGCCGTTGCAGAAGTCGACGAAGTCGTTGGCGTCGTCCGTGTCGGGCGCAGCCTGGTTGGCGTTCTGCATGATGTCCTGGACCGTCTCGAGGCCGGCGACCGACTCGTCCGAGCTGAGCTGTCCGGCCCACTCGCCGTCCTCCTGGGTGGCGATGTCACCGCCAGCGTCCCAGATGAACGACAGCATGGCGTGCCAGTTCCGCCCCGGGAAATAGATGCCGGAGAAGTTGGGCACGTCGGCGTTGTCGGCCTGCAGCGTCTTGCCCGCCTCGACGAACTCGTCGAGCGTGGTCGGGATCTCCAGCCCCGACTCCTCGAACAGGTCGGTGCGGTACACGACGATGCGGGCACCGGCATACAGCGGCACGCCGTAGAACTTGCCGTCGTAGGTGCCGGCTTCGACGAGGCTGTCGAGCAGGTCGTCGCCGCCGAGGTCCTCCTTGGACCCGGTGAGGTCGACCATCGCACCTGCCGCTTCGAAGCCCTGGGCCTGCGTGTTGCCCACCTCGAAGATGTCGGGGCCGTCCTCGGTGGGCAGCACGTTGGTCAGGCGCTCCACGAGGCCGTCCCACTGCTGCCGCTCGAGCTCCACCGTCACGTTCGGGTAGGTCTCGTTGAACTCCTCGATGGCGGCATCGACCATCGGCTGCGGCGTGTCGTTGGCGTTGAGCCAGACGCGCAACGTGGCTTCCGTATCGGTCGCCGGCGCCTCCGGGGCCTCGGTGCCCCCGCCCTCGCCTTCAGCCGTGGCTTCGTCGTCATCGTCGGACCCACAGGCCGCCAACAAGAGCGAACCCGCGAGCCCAATCGCTGCGAGTGTCCTTACTTTCACGTCGTCCTCCACAACGTTGGGCGGCGAGCCCCCCGGCCCGTCGCGTTTTTCATGCGACGCCCAGCTCTCGATCGAGCACGAGCATCGCCGCGCCGAGGAGGACGTCGTCCTCCCCGAGCGAGCTGAGCCGGATGTCGACGTTGTCGCCGACCGCCGGCATGGTCCGCTCACGGATGGCGTCGAGGGCCGCCGCCCGGAACGATTCGTCGAGAACGTCGAGGGGACCCGAGAGCACGATCTCCCGCAGGTTGAGGGCGCTGACGACCGGGGCGAGCGCCTCGCCGAGCCGCCGGCCGCCCGCTTGCCGCTCACGATCGTTGCCACGGCGCAGGCGGGGCGCCGCCACCGCGGTCTCGAGGCAGCCGATGCGGCCACAGGCGCAGGGCACGCCGTCGGGGTCGACCACCACGTGGCCGATCTCGCCGGCCGCGAACCGGTCGCCGACCACGAGGTGACCGTCGAGCACCAGCCCGGCGCCGACACCGTGGCCGATCTTGACCAGGAAGAGGCTGCGCTCGGCGGGCCCGCCCAGCCCGAGCTCGCCGAGGGCGGCGGCGTTGGCGTCGTTGGCGACGTGGACGGGGGCGCCCAGCGCCTGCGCCAGGCGGGCGGACAGGTCGACCCCGTGCCAGCCGAGGTTGGGGGCCTCGAGGACGATGCCGGCAGGATCGACGACGCCCGGGCTGCCGACGCCGACGCCCAGGAGGGGACGGGCGGCGGCGCCGGCAAGGTCGACGCACAGCTCCGTAGCCAGCTCGAGGGCGGCGTCGGCCCGCCGGCCATCACGCGCCGCCGTCCGGCGGTCGAGGACCTTGCCGCCGAGGTCAACGAGTGCGGCGCGGAAGCGGGCGTCGTCGCTGAGGTCGAGCGTGACCGTCAGGCGGGCGTCGGGGACCAGGCCCAGCAGTGTCGCCGGCTTGCCCACGCGCTGGTCGGACCGGGTGCCGAGCTCCTCCACGAGGCCCTCGGCGAGGAGCTCGGCCGCGAGCTCGGAGGTGGCGGCCCGGGTCAGGTGGGTGGAACGGGCGAGGTCGGCGCGGCTCAAGGGCCCGGAGCGGAAGATGGTGCGGAGAACGAGGGAGCGGTTGTGCCGCCGGGTGTCACCGGGCACGGCCTTCCGCCGGGGGGCGCCACGGCGGGCGAACGGAGAGTTGCCGCCGCCGGAAGTGGGCGCAGTCGGTGTCCCGTTCGCCATAATTTGTTTGTGTAGTATCCAAACTAACTCCGTGTCAACCGTCACGTCACAGAATCTGTAGCGGGCGACAGCGAATCGGCCGGGCCCGAAGGGTTCGCCCTCGTCACCGGCGCGGGAGCATGCTGGTCACGTGGACGAGGCCTCCCTTCGCCGCCTGCTCGACGCCGTCCAGGTCGGCGCCGTCACCACTGACGACGCCCTCGAGCGGCTGCGGCGCCTTCCCTTCGCCGACCTGGGGTTCGCTCGCGTCGACCACCACCGGACGCTGCGCCAGGGCATGGCGGAAGCCGTCTACGGGCCCGGGAAGACGCCCGAGCAGTGCGCCGCCATCGTGGAGGAGCTGCTGAGCGCTCCCGGCGACAGCCCGGTGCTGCTCACCCGCGCCGACGAGGCCCAGGCGACCGCCGCCCTCGAGCGCAACCCCGGCGGCGAACGCACCAGCACGACGCTGTGCTGGCGGCCAGCCGCCCCGCGCCCCGAGCGGGTCGTCGTGTGCACCGCCGGCACCGCCGACCTCCCGGTCGCCGACGAGTGCGCCGCCACCCTCGCCGCTCACGGGGTCCAACCGGTCCGGCTCACCGACGTGGGCGTCGCCGGGGTCCACCGCCTACTGGCCTCCGCCGACGATGTGGCGGACGCCGACGCTGTCGTCGTCGTCGCCGGGATGGAAGGGGCGTTGGCCAGCCTCGTCGGCGGCATCACCCCGGCGCCGGTGGTGGCCGTGCCCACCAGCGCCGGCTACGGCGCCAGCTTCGGCGGCGTCACGGCGCTGCTGGCCATGCTCTCGTCCTGCGCTGCCGGGCTCACCGTGGTCGGCATCGACAACGGCTTCGGGGCCGCGTGCGCCATCCTCCGGATGCTCAAATGAGCCGGCTCCGCCCGCCCGCGCCCCTCCGCTCATCGGCGTGCCTACCCGCCCTCCGCCGGAGACAGGGAGTGGCGTCGGGCTCCGACGCTGTTAGAACGTGCGCGGATAGGCACGCCATCCTGGCTCTCGGTGGTCAGCGCTGCTGGGAGGCCCAGCTGTTGAGCTGCGACCCGGCAACAAATTCCCACGCGGGGTGCCTGCGGAACGCCCTATCCGCTGGGCCTCTCATTCCCGCTCCTGGCGGCTTCGCCGCCGGGCCGCTCGGGCCCAGGGGCCGAGTCGAGGTCATCCCATGAGCCGCAGCACTGTCGCCTGGTTCCATTGCTTCTCGGGGATCGCGGGCGACATGGCATTGGGGTCGCTGCTCGACGCCGGGGCCGACCTCGACGAGGTGCGGACCTTGCTGGGGCGGTTGCCGGTCGACGGCTGGCGCCTCGAGGTCGAGCCCGTGCTCCGCGGCGGCATCGCCGCCACCAAGGCGCACGTGCACGTCGTCGAGTCGGCGGTCGTGCGCACCGCATCCCACATCACTGGCATGGTCGAGGAGGCCCGGCTGCCCGAGCGGGTCGCCCGGCGAGCCCTGGGCGCGTTCCGGGCGCTGGCCGACGTCGAGGGGCAACTGCATCGACGGTCGCCGGAGCAGGTCCACTTCCACGAGGTGGGAGGGCTCGACGCCATCGTCGACGTCGTGGGCACCGCCGCCGCGCTCGAGGTCCTGGGCGTCGACGCCGTCCATGCCAGCCCGGTGGCGACCGGCACCGGGATGATCCGTTCCGCCCACGGGCTGCTGCCCAACCCGGCCCCGGCGGTGGTCGCCCTGTTGCGGGGTGCACCCACCTACGGGGTCGACGTCCCGGTCGAGCTCACGACCCCGACCGGTGCGGCGCTCCTGGCCGCCACGGTCGTTTCCTGGGGACCGCTGCCCGCCATGCGCATCGCCGCCACCGGGTTCGGTGCCGGCTCCCGGGAGATGGATGGGCGACCCAACGTCGTCCAAGCCGTCGTCGGCGCGTCGGTCCCAGGCGCCGAGGTCTCGGACGGTGTCGGCGGGCACGGACGGGCACCGGGCCAGCCGGTGGTGCTGCTCGAGACCAACGTCGACGACGCCAGCGGCGAGGTGCTGGCCCACGCCATCGCTGCCCTGCTCGAGGCCGGCGCCCACGACGCCTGGGTGACCCCGATCGTGATGAAGAAGGGGCGGCCCGCCCACACGGTCAGCGCGCTGGCCGACCCGGCGCTAGCGGAGCAGGTGGCGGCGGTGCTGATGGCGGAGACCGGAACCCTCGGGCTGCGGGGCGTCACCCTCGAGCGCTGGCCCTCGGCCAGGATGGTCGACACCGTGGACGTCGACGGCCTGCCGGTCCGCGTCAAGGTCAGCCCCGGCAGGGTGAAGGTCGAGCACGACGACGCCGCCCGCGTCGCCCAGGTCCAGGGCCGCCCGTTGCGGGAGGTGCTGTCGCTGGCCGAGACCGAGGCCCGCCGCCAGGCGGCCGGCCGGTCCGCACCGGAGAGCGCCGGCGACGGCGACGAGCCCGCCTGAACCCGGCGCCGCGACCCGGCGCGCGCGTGCCGGCTATGCCGCTTCCTCGCCCGCGGACGAGCCGGGGCAGGTATCGATCGGGGTGCCCTCTGCGCCACAGAAGTACACGGGCGCGGGCACGGCTACCGCCTCGCGCTCCGGGACCGGCTCTGGGTTTCGCACGGTCGCCCACGCGACCAGGCCCCCGACCGCCGCCAGTGCCGACGTGATGAACATCGCGGTTCGGAAGCCGGCGGAGAAAATCTCGGGCCGCAGGAAGTCATCGCCCGTCAGGCCCACCGCCACCGGCAGCACCGCCACGGCCGCCAGCTGCGCAGCACGGGACACCGTGGTGTTCACGCCCGACGCCACCCCGGCGTGGCGGTCGTCCACGGCGCCCAGGGCGGTGGACGTCAGCGGTGCCACCGTCGTGGCGAGCCCCAAGCCCATGATGATGACGGGGGGCAGCACGTGAGTCCAGTAGCCGACGCCCGCCTCGATCCCGGTCATGAGCAGTATTCCCACTGCGACCAGCAGCGGACCCACCGTCATCTGCAGGCGGGGGCCGATGCGGGCGGCTAGAGCCCCCGAGCGGGCAGACAAAGCCAGCATCAACGCCGTGATCGGCAGCGTCGCCGCCCCCGCCTCGAGCGCCGAGTAGCCGAGCACTTGCTGCAACTGCAGGGTGAGCAGGAAGAACACCCCGCCCAGCGCGGCGTACATGGCCGCCGTCACGAGGTTCGCGGCCCGGAACTGGGCGGACCTGAAGATGTCCAGCGGCAGCATCGGGTGGCGGCTGCGGGATTCGACTACCACGAAGGCCGCCATCGCCGCGACGCCGGCGGCGAGCGTGAACACCACGCTGGGTGCGCCCCAGCCGCGGTCGCCTGCCGAGATGAGCCCCCAGCTCAACGCACCGAGCGAGACCGCCACCAGCAGGGCGCCGGCCCAGTCGATCCGGCGGTCGGCCCGGGGGTCGAACGACTCGGGCACGTGCCGCGCGGCAACGCCGACCACCACCGCCGCCAGCGGCAGGTTGATGAGGAAGATCCAGCGCCAGGAGGCGGCGTCGACCATCCAACCGCCGAGGAAGGGACCGATGGCGGCGGCCACGCCCGACAGGCCCGACCACGCGCCGATGGCCCGGGGTCGATCCTCCGGTCTGAAGCTGGCCTCGAGTATGGCCAGGCTCGCAGGCGTCAGGAGCGCGCCACCGATCCCCTGTGCCACGCGACCCAGCACCAGCGCCGCGTCATTGGGTGCCAGTGCGCACGCCACCGACGCCACCGCGAAGAGGATGACGCCGGTCTGGAACACCCGCTTGCGGCCGAAGAGGTCGCCGAGCGACCCGCCCAGCAAGATCAGCGCCGACAGCGTCACCAGGTAGCCGTTGAGCACCCACTGCAACCCGGCGACGCTGGTGTCGAGGTCCTCGCCGATGTGGGGCAGGGCGACGTTGACCACCGTCGAGTCCAGGAAGGCGATGCCCGAGCCGAGCACCGTGGCCGCCACCACCCAGCGGCCCTGCGCGGAGTCGAACTCCAGCCCCACGTCGTCGACCGATTCGGGCGTGGTCAGGGTCCTACCCCGCCTCTCCCGACGCGAACCGCTCGAGCACGCGGCGGCCCAAGGTGCTGGCCCACTGCTCGGCCGGGGAACCTTCGGGCGCCTCGATCAGCACATAGAAGGCACGCCCCGCCCCACGCACGTAGAGCATCCCGTCCTGATAGACGGCGGCGTCGCCCAGCCCGGGGACGACCTCGGCTGCCCCGAGCAGCGCCACCATCCACTCGTACCAGGTGACGGGGTCGAAAGGGGTGCCCGCGTCGACCGCGTGCCCGGCATGGATGCCGAACGACCACGAACGCCGGTGGCCGTCCACCGCGTCGAAGCGCACGCCCAGGTCGTCGTCGGTGTAGGTGAGCGACGGGCCGCCCACGGGGACGCCGGTGAGGGCCACGACCTCGTCGTGGGTGATCAGCGAGTACGGGTCCGGGGCACCGAGCGCCATCGCCGCCTTGGCGATCTCGACGTCGTGCTCGTGGGGGTCGACCGCATGTACGCCGTGAATGGCGTCGGCGTCGTGGATGACCCCGTGCTCCTGCAGCTTGGCTCGTGCCGCCTCGGCGGCCTCCCTGAACCGTTCAGCGAACCCCACGCGCCGCCAGGATACGGCCCGCCATCCAGGAAATCTCACGTCCGGTGACGAAGTGGCGCGCTCAGCCGACCTCACGGCGCGCCGCCAGCGCGCGCTCAGCGAAGTCGGCGAGCGAAGCGACGTGATGGTGGTCGTGGCGACAAAGGCCGAGAGGATCCACGTGTGCCGCGACCGTGCCCACCGCCGCCGCGCCATCGGCGTCGTAGCAGCCGCTGTCGCCGTCGCCGCTGATGGCGTCGGTCTGCGGCCGACCCGTACTTTTGTCGATGTGAACGCACCCGATCGCCTCTACTTCCGCCAGCTCCTCTCGGGACGCGACATCGCCCGCAGTGACCCGGTGGCCCGGCAGATGGTCAACTTCGTCTACCTGATTGGCGACCGCGAGACCGGCGAGGCGGCGGTGGTGGACGCCGCGTACGACGTGCGCGGGATCCTCGACGTCGCCGCCGCAGACGGCATGAAGGTCAACAGGGCCCTGGTCACGCACTACCACCAGGACCACGTCGGTGGCGACATGATGGGGTACCAGATCAGCGGCATACGTGAGCTGCTGGCACTCAACCCCGTGCCCGTCCACGTCCAGGCCGACGAGGCTCATGGGGTCCAGCGGGTGACCGGCGCCGGCGAGGCCGACCTGGTGCGCCACGGCAGCGGCGACGTCGTGGACGTCGGCGCCATCGGCATCGAGCTGATCCACACGCCCGGGCACACCCCCGGGAGCCAATGCTTCTTCGTGGATGGGCGCTACCTGGTGTCGGGCGACACCCTCTTCCTCGAGGGCTGCGGCCGCACCGACCTTCCCGGCGGCGACCCGGCCCAGCTCTACGACAGCCTCACGCACAGGCTGGCCAAGGTCCCGGACGACACGGTGCTGTTCCCCGGCCACCTGTACTCCGCCGAGCCGTCCGCCACCCTGGGCGAGACGCGGCAGTGGAACTACGTGTTCAAGCCCCGGTCCGAGGCCGAGTGGCTGGCCATGTTCGGCGGTTGACCCATGAAACCGGGTCAGAGCCGCGCGAGCACGGTCCGGCCCCGTGGCGACAGCCGATAGCCCACGTCCAGGCTCTCCGTCAGGCCCAGCTGCTTCAGCTTGCGCACGTCCGTCTTGAACGGCTGCGTCTCCCGACCCTGTGAAGCGGCCAGGTCGGCGGCCCGCACGGCCGGCCGCGCCGCGATGAGGCGGAGGACCGCCTCGGTCCAGGGGCCGTGACGGCTGGACCGATCGAGGCGCGCCAGCCGGGCTCGGACGCGCGCCAGCTCGTCGTCGGGCACGTCGGCGGCCTGCCGCAGCGCCACCCGCGGGTCGGCGCCCGCGTGGTGGAAGGCGATGCGGTAGAGGGTTCCGTCCGGGTGGCGCTCCAGCTCGGCGAGCAACTCGGCCCGGTCGCGGTAGCCGGCCCGCAGGGCGTCGTCCGGGGTGATGTCGCCGAGATCGACGGCGTCGACCGCGTCGATGGCCAGCACCCCGGTCGGCGTGAGCTGCGTGCCGCCCGCCTTGACGCCCGCACGCCGCCAGCGGCGGAACGCCAGCTCGACCGATCCGTCGGCCAGACCGGACCAGAACCGCTGCGGGAACAGCATCTCGGCACGCTAGCGGTCACCTATCGCCGCCGGGTTGTCCTCCCGATCAAGCGTTTGGTTGCGTAGCCTGCGCGCGACGGCACGACCAGGGGGACGAGCGGATGCGCACCGAGATCTGCGACCGACTGGAGATCGAGTTCCCGATCTTCGCTTTCAGCCATTGCCGCGACGTGGTGGCCGCCGTGACGCAGGCCGGCGGCCTGGGGGTGTTGGGGGCGGTGGGCTTCGATCCCGATCAGCTCGAGCTCGAGCTGGCGTGGCTCGACGAGCACGTGGGCGACCGGCCCTACGGCGTCGACATCGTCATCCCCAGCAGGTACGAGGGCATGGACCTCGCCATGAACGCCGAGCAGCTCGAGAGCGAGCTGGCCAAGCACGTTCCCCAGGAGCACCGCGACTTCGGCGCCAAGCTGCTCGCCGACCACGGCGTGCCGGAGCTACCCCCCGACAAGAAGCACAGCGAGCTGCTGGGCTGGACCACGGCCACCGCCGAGCCGCAGGTCGAGGTCATCCTCCGGCATGACAAGGCACGCCTCGTTGCCAACGCCCTGGGCACGCCGCCGGCCGATGTGGTGGCCCGGATCCAGTCCGCCGACAAGCTGGTGGGGGCGCTGTGCGGGTCGGTCCGCCACGCCCTGAGCCACCGCCAGGCAGGGCTCGACTTCGTCGTGTGCCAGGGCACCGAGGGCGGTGGGCACTGTGGCGAGGTGGCGTCGGTGGTGCTCTGGCCCCAGGTCATCGACGCCGTCGGACCGCTGCCGGTGCTGGCGGCCGGCGGCATCGCCAACGGGCGGCAGGTGGCGGCGGCGATGGCGATGGGCGCCGCCGGCGTGTGGACGGGCTCGCTTTGGCTCACCGTCGAGGAGGCCGATGTGCCCCCCGAGCAGATGCAGAGCTACCTCGACGCCACCAGCCACGACACAGTCCGGTCGCGCTCCTTCACCGGCAAGCCGTGCCGCATGCTGCGCAACGACTGGACCGACGCCTGGGAGAGTCCCGACTCCCCCGGACCGCTGCCCATGCCCCTGCAGATGATGGTGGCGCTGGACGCCGTCCAGCGGGGCCACAGCTACCCCGAGGCCGCCAAGGACGTGAACTTCAATCCGGTCGGCCAGGTGGTGGGGATGATGAATCGCGTCGAGCGGTCCGCCGAGGTCGTTCAGCGCCTGGTCGACGAGTACCTGGACGCCTGTGAACGCCTGACGAGCCTCAACCAGCGGGCGACGGCCTGACCCTCGCGCCGGTCATTCGCGGTCGCGGCCCCAGGGCACGCTCGACTCGGGTCCCTCGCGCAGCGGATCGAACCCCGGCAACCCCGACGCTTCGTCACCGCGGTCCTGCTCGCCGCCGCCCTCGCGACCGGCTCCACCCGCCTCGTCCTCGTCGACCTCGGGCGGGCGGGTGCGATCGTCGTCCCTCGTCGCACGCGGGTCGCCGTAGAGGATCGGGTCGGTGCCTTCGGGCGCCGGGCGCGGGGGCACCCGGCCGGTGCCGGGAACCCGCCGACGCGCGACAGGCACCTCGAGCCCGGCCTCCGCTGCCCGCTGCTGGCGGCGGCGGCGCCTGACCTCCCGGACCCGATCACGCAGGCCGACCCGCTGCCG
This sequence comes from Acidimicrobiales bacterium, assembly GCA_035697145.1. Taxonomy (GTDB): domain Bacteria; phylum Actinomycetota; class Acidimicrobiia; order Acidimicrobiales; family VFJN01; genus DASQUK01. The sequence continues at coordinate 12,778 of DASSDL010000113.1, read as the reverse complement.
GGATGGCGGTATCCCGGCCGGTCCCGCCTGGCCCAACTCCTCCCACCCGGGTGCGATCGGGCCCTGCTTGGCCACCACCATGTCGACCAGGTACCTGTTGAACACCATCGGCTTAGACACGCCGACGAGGTCGCGCAGGCCGGAATCCTCGTTGGCGGACTCGATGTGCAGGGTGGCGTAACCCAGCAGTCGGCCCAGCCAGGTCTGGTCGAACGTGAGGTCGGTGACGCGCATCCACGGGATCGAGTGGACCCTACGGGTCACGATTCCGGAGAGGCGCATGATGCGGACGTTGGTGATGACGTAGCTCGTGTAACGCTCGGACAACCGAATGAGGACCAGCACGAGCAGGAGGATGGCCAGCAACAAGAAAGTGATCAGTATGGCGGTCAGCGACCCGTTGAGGAACACGCCTACGAACAACCCGGCGGCCACGAACAGCCCGAGCACAAGGAGGATGTGCTCGGTGACGAACGCCTGGAACGACGGGTGGTCGTTGTAGATCATGCGCTCGCCGTGGCCGAGGTATTCCTCGATGATCTCGTCCGGCAGCGGCAGCCACGCGCGCCGCCAAGCGCCCAGCCGATTGCGCACCCGGGTGCGAAAGCGGGGCTTGCCGGTTGGGGGTTCGCGCCCGGCAAACTCGGACTGTTGCGGCTGCGCAGGCAGATGGCTCGTATACGGATCGGGCGCTTTCCGCGGGTAGTCGGGGTCGAGCGTGCCACCCAAGGCGTCGCGCTCGCGACGCCGGCGGCTCGTCACTCGGTGATGCCTTGCACGAACTCGCTGGTCTTGTCGAGGGCATCTTCCAGCCAGGATCCGACGATTCCGAGGAAATCGCCGAATGCAGTGGCCATGCCGGAGGGGTTTTGCCAGATCGCCACGATCACGAACAGGGCAGCGATCCAAAGCAATGCTCTTGTCCAACTCATCTCATCGGTCCTCCGGATCGTGGCTGTTCCCGCGCGGGCCGGAAAAGCCGCGGCAAATCCTACCGATGTGATTCTCCCTGTTCAATAACGAGATGGGTTGAGATCAGTCGCGTGAGGCTCCGTATGAAGCGTAGCGTCGGTCCCCTTCTGCGGTCATGCGATCAGCCGTCGGGGCCCTCGAAGCGGTAGCCCATGCCGGGCTCGGTGATGAAGTAGCGAGGCCGGGACGGGTCCGGCTCGAGCTTGCGGCGGATGTGCGCCATGTGCACCCGCAAGTAGTTGGTCTCCTCGCCGTATTGCGGGCCCCACACGTCCTGCAGCAGCTGACGCTGGGACACCAGCTTGCCCGCGTTGCGGACCAGCACCTCGACCAGCCCCCACTCGGTGGGCGTGAGCCGGACCTCGCCCTCGGGCCGCGTCACCCGTTTGGCCGCGAGGTCGACGGTGAAGTCGGGGGTCTCCACCAACGCGCTCTCGGGCGCGGGGGCGATGCGGCGCAGTGCGGCGCGCAGCCGAGCCAGCAGCTCGTCCATCCCGAACGGCTTGGTCACGTAGTCGTCGGCACCGGCGTCGAGGGCCGCCACCTTGTCGTGCTCGGCGCCGCGTGCCGACAGGATGATGATCGGCACCGCGGTCCAGCCCCGCAGACCCTCGATGACCTCGATACCGGAGATGCCGGGCAGGCCCAGGTCGAGGATGACGGCGTCGGGCCGGTGGCGGGCGGCGAGCTGCAACGCGTCCTCGCCGGTCGGGGCCAGGTCGACCTGGTAGCCGCGGGCGCGCAGGTTGGTCCCGAGGGCCCGCAGCATGGGCGACTCGTCATCGACGACCAGCACCCGGCTCGGTGGGGCACTGGCGACAGCGGCGTCGCCCGCTGCGTGCGCGGGGTTAGGGGCGGGGTTCATGATGTGTCGGCCACCTCCAGCTCGATGACCATCGTCGTGCCGCCCCCCGGCGTGTCGTCGACCATGAGCTCGCCACCCATGGCGTTGGTGAAGCCCCGGGCGACCGCCAGCCCCAGCCCCACGCCGGCGCCGTGGGAAGGGCTGTCGCCCAGCCGCTGGAACGGCTGGAAGATGCGATCGCGTTCCGACGGCGGGATGCCCGGGCCGCGGTCGATGACGCGGATCAACACCTTCGATCCAACCTCGCCCGCCTCGACGCGCACCGGCGACGCCTCGGGGGCGTGGGCCACGGCATTGTCCACCAGGTTGGCCACCACCCGCTCGAGCAACGCCGGATCCGCCCGTACCGGCGGCAGCGACTCGGGCACATCGACCTCCACCTTGTTGGCCCGCTCCCCCAGCCCGGCCAGCGCCGCGGGGACGACCTCCTCGACACCGACTGGGCGCGTCCTCGGCGCCACGGCGCCGGCCTGGATCCGGCTCATGTCGAGCAGGTTGCCCACGAGGGTGGTGAGGCGGTCGGTCTCGTCCTCGATGGTCCGCAGGAACTCGCTGCGGTCGACGTCCGACCAGGCGATGTCGAGCTGCCTCAGGCTGCTGGCAGACGCCTTTATCCCCGCCAAGGGGGTGCGCAGGTCGTGCGACACCGCCTGGAGCAGCGCGCTCCGCAGCTCGTTGGCCTCGGCCAGGGCGCTGGCCTGCGCAGCCTGGGCGCTGATCCGGCGTCGGTCGATGGCGGCCGCCAGCTGCGCAACGAAGGCGTTGAGCACCCGCTGGTCCTCGGCCGCGAGGTCGCTTCCTCGTATGGCCAGCACCAAGTCGGCGCCGAGCGGGCGCACCTGGTCGGCCTCGGCCGGAGTCCGGGGGGCGGCCTCGCCCGCCACCGTCTCCGCCTGCCAGCTCTCACCATCCGTCCTGCGGAGCAACGCCACCCCGCCCAGCCCGAACGCCCGCCGCAAGTTGTCCACCAGCACGGGCAACGGATCGGGTTCGGCGACGGTGCCCGCCAGACCCGCCAGGGTCTCGGCCTCGGCCGCCGCCCGGGTTGCCTCCGCCGTGCGGCGGGCGGCCGCCGACACGAACGCGCTCACCACCCCGGCGACGATGACGAACACGATCAACGCCACCAGGTTCTCGGCCTCGGCGATCGTCCACTTGTGGATGGGCGGGGTGAACAGCCGGTTCACCACAAGGAAGGCGGCCAGCGCCGAGACCATCGCCGGCACCACACCACCGAGCGCCGCCACCACGACCACCAGCAGCAGGTAGAGCAACAGGATCGTGGGCAGCCCCACATCGTCGCGCATGGGGACCAGCACGGCGGTGAGCACGGGGAGCCCGACAACGGCGGTCAGCCAGGCCAGGAGGCGACGGCGCGGCGACAGCGTGACGCGCCGGCGCACCCGGGGCACGGCCCGATCCGCGTCCCCCTCGTCGGTCGCCTCCTGCGAGATGACGTGCACGTCGATGTGCCCCGACAGGCGCACCACCCGGTTGATCACCGAACCGCGGGTCAGCTCCGCCCAGCGCGACCGTTGGCTGGCGCCAAGGACGAGCTGGGTGGCGTTCTCGGCCCGGGCGAACTCCACCAGCGCGGCGGCGATGTCGTTGCCGGCCGTCTCGTGGTAGGTGCCGCCCATCTCCTCGAGCAGCCGGCGCTGGTGGTCGACGGTCTCGCTGCCGCCCACCAATCCGTCCTCGGCCCGCACGTGCACGCCCAACAGCTCGCCGTGCGCTCGTTGGGCGATGCGGGCCGCCCGGCGAACCAGCGCATCGGTGCTGGGGGCTCCGGTGATGGCCACGACCACGCGCTCGCGCGTCTCCCAGGGTTCGGTGATGCCGTGGCGCTCGCGGTACTCCTCCAGGGCGTCGTCGACCCGGTCGGCGACCCACAGCAGCGCCAGCTCGCGCAGCGCCGCCAGGTTGCCGGGGCGGAAGTAGTTGGCCATGGCGGCATCGATCTTCTCGGGGGCGTAGATGTTGCCGTGGGCCATCCGTCGGCGCAGCGCCTCGGGCGTCATGTCGACCAGCTCGATCTGATCGGCGGCCCGGACGATCTGGTCGGGCAGGGTCTCGCGCTGCTTGATGCCCGTGATGCGCTCGACCACGTCGTTGATGGACTCGAGGTGCTGGATGTTGACCGTGGAGATCACATCGATGCCGGCGTCGAGCAGCACGTCGACGTCCTCCCAGCGTTTGGCGTGCGTCGACCCGGGCACGTTGCTGTGCGCCAACTCGTCGACCAGGGCCACGGCGGGTCGTCGGGCGAGGACGGCGTCGAGGTCCATCTCCTCGAGGGCGGCGCCGCGGTAGGTGAGGACCCGCCGGGGCACGACCTCGAGGTCGCCGATCTGCTCGGCCGTGTGGGCCCGGCCGTGGGCCTCGACGTAGCCCACGACCACGTCGGTGCCGCGCTCCTTGCGGCGGCGGCCCTCGTTGAGCATGGCGAAGGTCTTGCCCACGCCCGGCGCGGCGCCGAGGTAGACGCGGAGCGTGCCGCGCCGGTAGGTCGATCGGGGTACAGCGGGAGTTGGGGACTCGGACGACACGGGTTGCACGCGCACCGTGATCAATGGTGCCGCATCAGATGTGACATCCGACGCCTGCCCGGCGCCCCTGTCGCCCACGCCCGTCGATCCGGTCATCGTTGCCACGTCAAGGCCGCCGATAGCGGAGTAGCGCCATGCCGAGCTGGTCGGCGAGGGCGACGGCGGCGTGCTTGACATCGACGGAGGCCCCGAGTCCGAACGACTCCGTCGGGAAGACGAGCAAGAAGTGCCCGAGATCCTGCCCGTGGGCCCGCACCGGCAGGACAACGGCGCTGCGCGGGGCGTCATCGTCGATGGCGCCGGGCACACGGATCGCGTCGTGGGTGAAGACGGGGAGGCTCTCGGGCGCTGGCTCGGGAACGTACCGGCACACCTTGAGGTCGAGCAGCTCGGTGAGCTCTTCGGCGCTCTGCTCGATGAGACGTCCGGGCCTCTCCCCGCCGGCGGCCAGCTCCGAGCGGCGGCGGATCCGTTCCAGGTCACGCCGACGGGCGATGGCGGCGGCCTCGCTGCGACGCGTCCGCTCGACCAGCTCACCGGCCATCAATCCGATGAGCGCCAGCAGCACGGTGGTCTCGACGTCGTCGCCCCGCTCGATTGTGAACGACCCGTAGGGGACGGTGAGGAAGAGGTCGTAGGACAGGGCGGCGGACAGGGCGCCGACCACCCCGGCGATGCGGCCGCCCGCCACCGCGGCACCGAGAACCGCCACGACGAGCACCAGGGCGAGGTTGGTGTTGAGCACGTGGGCGCGTAACGGCACCAGGGCGACCGCGACCAGGGGCGGGGCGAGCAGCGCCACACCCAATCGAATGGGCCACCGATGACGCCCATCGTGCATGTCGTCGTTATAGAGCGGGGCAGGGTCAACAGCCCCCGGACCAGCCAGGCCGTCGGTGCACCTTCACCGCTTCTTAGCGCGCAGCGCGCACTTCTGAACGGCCCGTTAGCGCGCATCACGCTTTGGTCGGGGAAGGCTCGGGCGTCGCCAACTGGGAGTTGTGCGCCCCCCCGATGTCCACCATTGCCACCCGCCCCGCCGACGCTCCCCCCACGGATGGCGCTCCGGCTCCCGTGGCGCTCGATCCGGGGATCGAGCTTCCGCCCGACGGGTTGGGCTACCGGTTCAAACGTCGGCTGCTCGGACCCCCTCTGCACAACGAGCAGCTCGAGGAGGAGCGCCTCGGCAAACCGACCGCCCTGGCGGTCTTCGCCTCCGACAACCTGTCGTCCTCGGCGTATGCCACCGAGGAGATCCTGCGCGTCGTGGTCCCGGCGGTCGGGATCGCCGCGTTCTCGCTCGTCGTGCCCATCACCGTGGCGATGCTGGCGGTGCTGGCCGTGCTCATCCTGTCGTACCGCCAGACCATCAAGGCGTACCCGACCGCGGGTGGGGCGTACATGGTCACCCGCGACAACTTCGGCATCCTGCCAGCCCAGGTCGCTGGGGTGGCTCTGCTCACCGACTACGTGCTGACCGTCGCCGTCTCGGTGGCCGCCGGCGTGGCGGCCATGGTCTCGGCGTTCTCGGTGCTCACGCCGTACGCGGTCCAGCTGTCGGTGGCCTGCATCTGCCTCATCGCTTACGGCAACCTCCGCGGCGTCAGGGAGTCCGGTCGGGTGTTCGCGGCGCCCACCTACTTCTTCATCCTCAACATGGTGCTGCTCCTCGGCCTGGGCCTCGGTCGCCTGCTCTTCGGCGACCTTCCCCTCGCCGCGCACGGCCAAGAGGGTCTGGTCAACTTCGGAAGCCAGAGCGGCGGGCTGATCATGGGCGCGTCGTTGTTCGTCGTCCTGCACGCCTTCGCGTCCGGTGGCGCCGCCGTCACCGGCGTGGAGGCCATCTCCAACGGCGTACCCGCGTTCCGCCAGCCCGCCTGGCGCAACGCCCGCACGACGCTCGTGATCATGGGCAGCCTGCTGGGCGTCATGTTCCTCGGCTTGTCGATCCTCGGCGCCCACCTGAAGGTCGCGCCCTTCGAGGAGGGCACGCCCACCGTCATCTCTCAGATCGGCGAGCTGATCTACGGCAACAGCCCGCTGGGTCAGGCGCTGTTCTACGCGCTGCAGGCCGGCACCATGCTGATCCTGGTGTTGGCGGCCAACACCAGCTTTGCCGACTTCCCCCGGCTCGCCAGCTTCCACGCCGGCGACAACTTCATGCCCCGCCAGCTCACCAAACGCGGCCACCGACTGGTGTTCTCCAACGGCATCTTCTTCCTGGCGGGCTTCGCGATCCTGCTCGTGATCCTCACCGGAGCCAAGGTCGACCGACTCATCCCCCTCTACGCCATCGGCGTGTTCACGTCGTTCACGCTGTCCCAGGCGGGCATGGCCCGCCACCACCTGCGCGAGCGCGAGCGGGGCTGGCGTAGCGGCCTGGTGATCAACGGCGTCGGCGCGGTGATGACCCTGGTCGTCGACATCGTGATCGCGATCACCAAGTTCACCCACGGCGCCTGGGTCGTCGTCGCCCTCGTTCCGCTCATGGTGGTGTTCCTCGTGCGCCTGTCCATGCAGTACGAGACCGAGGCCGAACAGCTCGAACGCAACGTGCCCGAGGCCATTGCCGCTCCCATCCTCCGGCGCCACGTCGTGCTCGTGTTCGTCGACCGCCTCGACCTGGCGGTCGCCCGCGCCATCCAATATGCCCGCACCCTGGTGCCCGACGAGCTGCGCGCCGTGCACTTCGCGCTCGATCGACAACGAGCGAACGAGCTGGCCGAGGGGTGGGCTCATCACGGCATGACCCGCATCGCCCTCGAGATCGCGGACTGCCCCGACCGGCGGCTGCCCCGGGCGGCCGTCGATCTCGTGGCACGCGACCTGGCCGACGACGAGACCGAGGTCAGCGTCCTGATGCCCGACCGCAAGTACAGCGGGTTCTGGCGCCGCCTCCTCCACGACCAGACCGCAGACGCCATCGAACGGGCCGTTTCCCGGCTGCCCCACGCCAACGTGACCACCGTCCCCTTCCACTTCGCCTCCCGCAAGGCCGCAAGGGGAACCGGCGAGGCTGTCGAACCCGCGGCCGCCGCCGCCGCGAACGCGCCACGGGCCAACGGGCCCCAGGCGGGATCCCCCTCCGACTCGGCGGCCCGAGCCCCGGCACGACCGCAGGGCACGGTGGCGATCGCCACGGTCACCTGGCGCCAGCGCGTCCAGATCGAGGGAAGGGTGCGAACCGTTCGGGTCCAGCCCCTTGCGGGGACGACCTCGACCCTCGAATGCGTCCTCCAAGACGACACCGGTGCCATGTCCCTGGTGTTCCTCGGTCGCAGCAAGATCCCCGGGATCGAGATCGGCAGCCGCATCCGCGCCGAGGGCGTCGCCGGCGAGCATCGGGGCCGCCTCGCCATCCTCAACCCCGTCTACCAGCTGCTCACGACGGGCTGATCTCGTCGAGGGCAAGGTTGAGCTCGAGGACGTTGACTCCCTTCTCGCCCAGGAACCCGAGGGTGCGGCTCGACGTGTGGTCGTCGACCAGCGTGAGCACCTCGTCGACGTCCATGTTCCGGGCATCGGCCACCCGGTCGGCCTGCAGGCGGGCGTTGGAGACCGAGATGAGCGGGTCGACGCCCGATCCCGAGGCGGTGACGGCGTCGACGGGCACCAGCCTGTCGGCGGTGAGCCCGTTCTCGTCGCGATAGGAGTCGATCCGCTCCTGGATCGTGGCGAGGAGCTCCTCGTTGGTGGGCCCCAGGTTGGAGGCGCCGGACGCCGCGGTCGACAGGTCGTCGGCCGACGCCAGCACGGTCTCGCCCGTGGGGTTGCCCTCCTCGTCGAGCACGTCGATCTCCGAGCCCGAGGCACCACCGCCGGCGGCCGAGGGCCTCCCATGGAAGTACTCGTCGCTGGTGAACGTCTGACCGAGTAGCTCGGACCCGACGACCTCGCCGGCGGCGTTGCGGATCAACGAGCCGTCGGCCTTGTCGTCGAAGGCGAGCTGTGAGATGCCGGTGATCGCCAGCGGGTAGGCCAGCCCCAGCAGCACGGTGAACACGAGGATCGCCCGTACGGCGGCTACTACCTGAGCACGCATCAGTGGCTCCTCGAGTGACGTTGGCGTCGTCCACGGCGAGTCAGGGGTTCCGCTCGCAAGGACGACAACGAAAGCTGGGTGGGGCCCCAGGTGAGGCGGAGGACGCCGCGAGCGTGGCCCCTGGCCGGCGTGGCGGCGGCTGACGTCGCTTGAGTAGCCACTAACTCACTCCCAAGGCGCTGATGAGAAGGTCGATGAGCTTGATGCCGATGAACGGGGCGATCAGGCCGCCGACTCCGTAGATCAGCAGGTTGCGCCGCAGCACCGCGGCCGCACCCAGGGCCCGGAACTTCACGCCCCGCAGGGCCAGGGGGATCAGTGCGACGATGATCAGCGCGTTGAATATGACGGCCGACAGGATCGCCGAACGCGGCGAGTCCAGATCCATGATGTTGAGCGTGTCCAGCTGCGGGAACACGCCCATGAACATCGCCGGGATGATGGCGAAGTACTTGGCCACGTCGTTGGCGATCGAGAAGGTAGTCAGCGAACCCCGCGTGATCAGCAGCTGCTTGCCGATCTCGACGATCTCGATGAGCTTCGTCGGGTTGGAGTCGAGGTCGACCATGTTGCCGGCTTCCTTGGCGGCCTGGGTGCCCGTGTTCATGGCCACGCCGACATCGGCCTGGGCCAGCGCCGGGGCGTCGTTGGTCCCGTCGCCGGTCATGGCGACGAGCCGCCCACCTCCCTGCTCGCCGCGGATGAGCGCCATCTTGTCCTCGGGCGTGGCCTCGGCCAGGAAGTCGTCGACGCCGGCCTCGGTGGCGATGGCCCGGGCGGTGAGCGGGTTGTCGCCGGTGATCATCACCGTGCGGATGCCCATGGCGCGCAGCTGGTCGAAGCGCTGGCGCATGCCCTCCTTGACAACATCCTTGAGGTGGACCACGCCGAGAACCTCGATATCGGCGACGATCTCGTCGCCCGACCCGGTGCCTTCCTCGGCGTCGCCAGCGGACTCGCCAGCGCGCTGGCCGTCCATCCGTGCCTCGGCCACCACCAGCGGGGTGCCGCCCCCGGTGGCGACGCCCTCGACCAGGGGGGCGAGGTCGTCAGGGGCCTTGCCACCCTGCTGCAGCACCCAGGCGCGCACCGAGTCGGCGGCGCCCTTGCGCACCGAGGTGCCGTCGACGTCGAGCCCGCTCATGCGGGTCTGCGCGGTGAACGGCACCAAGGTGGCGTGGGCGACGTCGCGCTCGCGGATTCCGTAGCGCTGCTTGGCCAGCACGACGATCGAGCGGCCCTCCGGTGTCTCGTCGGCCAGGCTGGCCAGCTGCGCCGCCGCCGCCAGTCGCTCCTCGGAAACGCCGGCCAGCGGCAGGAACTCGGCCGCCTGCCGGTTGCCGAGCGTGATGGTGCCGGTCTTGTCGAGCAGCAGCGTCGAGCAGTCGCCCGCAGCCTCGACCGCCCGGCCCGACATGGCGAGCACATTGTGCTGCACCAGCCTGTCCATCCCGGCGATGCCGATGGCCGACAGCAGTGCGCCGATCGTGGTGGGGATGAGGCAGACCAGCAGCGCGATCAGCACGATCACCGTCTGCTCGCCACCCGAGTAGATGGCGAAGGGCTGCAGCGTCACGGTCGCCAGCAGGAAGATGATCGTGAGTCCGGCCAGCAGGATGTTGAGCGCGATCTCGTTGGGCGTCCTCTGCCGGCTGGCGCCCTCGACCAGGCTGATCATGCGGTCGAGGAACGTCTCACCCGGACGCGCGGTGATGCGCATGACGATCTGGTCGGACAGCACCCTGGTGCCGCCCGTTACCGCCGAGCGGTCGCCGCCGGACTCGCGGATGACCGGGGCCGACTCGCCGGTGATGGCCGACTCGTCGACCGAGGCGATGCCGGCGATGATCTCGCCGTCGGACGGGATCATCTCCCCGGCGTTGACCACCACCACGTCGTCGACCCCGAGCAGCGACGACGGGACCGGCTCCAGCGAGCCGTCGGCCAGCCGCCGGTTGGCGATGGTCTCGGACCGGGCCTTGCGCAGCGTGTCGGCCTGCGCCTTGCCTCGGCCCTCGGCCACGGCCTCGGCGAAGTTGGCGAACAGGACCGTGAACCACAGGAACAGGGCGACGAGCCCGGCGAAGAGGTTCTCGTCGGCGGTGGAGTCGCCGATGTCTCGGAGGAACAGGATGGTGGTGACGATGCTGCCAACCCACACGACGAACATCACCGGGTTGCGCACCATCATCCGCGGGTGGAGCTTGCGCAGGCTGTCGACCGCCGCGTTCCTCATGATGGCGGGGTCGAACAGCGACCGCGTGGGCTTGGCCCCGACGGACCGATCGGACCGATCGGCGCGGCGCGGCGGGCGGGGCGCCGGATCGAGGGTTGCGTTGGTCATTCCGGCCCGACCCCCACCCCCGCCCCTTGATGGCGTCGCTCTTCGATCGACACGTTGATTCCTTTCACAGACCCAGTTGCTCGACGATGGGGCCGAGCGACAGCACGGGGAAGAAGGTCAGGCCCACCACGATGAGCACCACGCCGACGAGTAGGCCGACGAAGAGCGGGGTGCCGGTGGGGAAGGTGCCGGCCGAGGGCGGCACGGTCTGCTTGCGGGCCAACGACCCGGCGACGGCCAGGGCGGGCACGATCAGCAGGAAGCGGCCGCAGAGCATGGCCAACGCGAGCGTGGTGTTGTACCAGTCGGTGTTGCCGGTGAGCCCGCCGAACGCCGAGCCGTTGTTGTTGCCGGCCGAGGTGAAGGCGTAGGCCACCTCGCTCAACCCGTGCGGCCCGGGGTTGAGGATCGACGCCTGGGACGTGTCCATCACGACCGAGATGCCGATCAGGATCAACACCACGGTGGGCATCGCCAGTATGTAGAGGGTGATCAGCTTCATCTCGGGTGCCTGGATCTTCTTGCCCAGGTACTCCGGTGTTCGCCCGACCATGAGGCCGGCGATGAACACCGACAGCACGGCGAAGATCAACATGCCGTACAGGCCGGCGCCGACGCCGCCCGGGCTCACCTCTCCGAGCATGATGTTCACCAGCGGGACGGCGCCGCCGCCGGGAGTGAAGCTGTCGTGCGCGGCGATGACCGCGCCCGTTGAGGTGCCAGTGGTGGTGGCTGCGAACAGCCCCGAGGCCGCGGGCCCGAACCGCACCTCCTTGCCCTCGTAGTTGCCACCCCCCGCCAGTTGGGCGCTGGTGTCCTGGTTGGCCCCCAGTGCATCGAGCTCGGGGTTGCCGTCGGTCTCGAAGGCCGGTGCGATCACCGCCGCGGCGAACCACAGCAAGAACATGGCGCCGAACACGGCCCAGCCCTGTCGCCGGTCCTTGACCAGCTTCCCGAACGTGTACGTCAGGGCGAAGGGGATCAGCAGGATCAGGAACATCTGGAACAGGTTGGTGAAGCCGTTGGGGCTGCCGAACGGGTGGCCGGAGTTGGCGTTGAGGAAGCCGCCGCCGTTGGTTCCCAGCTCCTTGATGACTTCCTGGCTGGCCGCCGGGCCGCCCGGGATGAGCTGCACCGCCCCGTCCAACGTGTTGGCGACCGTGAAGCCGTCGAGGTTCTGGATCACGCCCTGGCTCACCAGCACCAGTGCGCCGACGATCGAGATCGGCAGCAGGACGCGGGTCGTGGAGCGGGTCAGGTCGACCCAGAAGTTGCCGATGGTGCCGGAGCGCCGGCGCGCCAGCCCCCGTATCAGGGCCACGGCGACGGCGATGCCGACCGCGGCCGACACGAAGTTCTGCACCGCCAGACCCGCCATCTGGGTCAGCTGGCTCATGGTGATCTCGCCGGCGTAGTTCTGCCAGTTGGTGTTGGTCGTGAAGCTGACGGCGGTGTTGAACGCCAGCGGCTCCGGTACGGCCCCCATGTCGGTGGGGTTCAGCGGCAGGCCGCCCTGCACCCGCTGCATGAGGTAGAGCAGGAGCACCGACACGGCGCTGAACGCGAGGAGCGACCGGGCGTAGACCGTCCAGCGCTGCTCCCGCGACGGGTTGACGCCCGTCGCCCGGTACACCAGACGCTCGAGCGGACCGAAGAACCGGTCGCCCGGCGCTGCGCCTCCGCCGTAGACCTTGGCCATGTAGCCGCCCAGCAGGGGCGTGGCGGCGGCGACGAGCGCTATGAGGACGAAGAACTGCAGCCACGCGGCCCCGGACATCAGAGCTTCTCCGGGAACAGCAGCGCGGCGAGCAGGTAGGCGGTGATGAGCACGGCCAGGATCAGGCCGACGAGGTTGTCACCACTCATCGGCCGCGACCCACCGTGGCGGCGCTCGTGGCGGCATCCTCGCTCTCGGCGTCCACCAGGGCCTCTACCCCGGTGTCCCGGCCGACGATGCGCTCGCAACCCCGCACGTAGACAACGGTGAGGGCGAAGAACGCCACCAC
>DASSDL010000112.1:0-22703 GCA_035697145.1 Acidimicrobiales bacterium | reverse complement strand
CAGCACGCACATAGCGGCACGTCGGCGTGCCCGTCGTCGCGGCACTCAATCAGGGAGAGGAGGGCACTGCACGCCCAGCACTGCCGAGCACCGGCCGCGTCCCTGCGACCGCCGCGGTCATTGGTGGTGGCGCAGCATCTGGTTGAGTCGCGCTGCTTGGCGCATCTGATGGTCGCGCTCAGCGAGGTTGGGCGCGTTGTGGGCTGCGTCGGCATAGACGCGGGCAGCGAGTTCGAGGTCTCCGTTCTTCTCGTGGAGATATGCGGCGACCGCATCATGCCGTGGGATGTGCTCGTCGACCTGAGCGAGTGCCGCCAATCCCGCGGGAGCGCCATACGCTTCGCCCACGGCGACGGCACGGTTGAGCCGGACGATTGGAGTGTCGGCGAACTGCAGCAGCTCGTCGTACCACTCCACGATCTGGACCCAGTCGGTGTCCGCCCCACGCGTCGCATCGGCGTGGAGCGCGGCGATCGCCGCTTGCGTCTGGTATTCGCCGACCCGGTCGCGTGCGAGCGCGGCTTGCACGATGGCAATTCCTTCGGCGATGAGTTCGTTGTCCCACAGGCTCCGGTCCTGGTCCGCGAGCGGCACGATCCGTCCGTCTGGTCGGGTGCGGCTGCGCTGGCGCGCGTGGTGCAGCAACATCAGGGCCAGCAGCCCGTGGACCTCGGGGTCGTTCACCGACGACGCCAGCTGCCGGGTGAGTCGGATCGCCTCGGCCGCGAGGTCGACGTCGCCGTGAAGGAACTCGCTGGCCTCGGGGACGGGACGATGCGAGTGTCCGGGCGTGCCTGAGGACCACTTCGGTGAGGACGTCGCCGCTCGCTACGACGAGAGCGCTGGCTCGATGTTCGACGCCGACGTGCTCGGTCCGACAGTCGACGTGCTGGCCGAGCTAGCCGGTGACGGCGCTGCGCTCGAGTTTGCGGTCGGCACTGGCCGGGTCGCATTGCCGCTCGCGGCTCGCGGGGTGCCCGTGTCGGGGATCGAGCTCTCCACCGCCATGGCCGAGCAGCTCCCGGCCAAGGACGGCGCGCAGCACATCGAGGTGACGATCGGCGACATGGCAACGACCCGGGTTGGCGGAAGCTTCCGGCTCGTGTACCTCGTGTTCAACACGATCGGGAATCTGACCACCCAGGACCAACAGGTGGCGTGCTTCGCCAACGCCGCCGCCCACCTCGAGCCTGGTGGCTACTTCCTGATCGAGGTCGGGGTCCCCGATCTGCGCCGTCTGCCACCCGGCGAGAACGCCCGCGTGTTCTCCCACGCCCCGGGCTACGTGGGCTACGACCGCTACACCGACCTGGTGGCGCAGCAGGCCACGTCGCACCACTTTGTCGCCGACGGGTCGGGCGTGCGCGAGTTCAGGACGCCGTTCCGGTATGTGTGGCCGTCCGAGCTCGACCTTATGGCCCAGCTCGCCGGCATGTCGCCGCGTGACCGGTGGGCCGGCTGGGACCGCGCACCTTTCACCGGCGAGAGCACCTCGCACGTCTCGGTCTGGGAAAAGATCGGTCACTAGAGCCCTCTTCCGCCGCCCTCGTCGCAGCCAACATTGCCACCCTGGCTTGACGCCATGGTCTCGGTCTCCCTTGCGGGCTCGGACGAGGCGTTCCGCACTGCGGAATGCCAACGATGCTGCGGCTCCTCACGGGTCCACGAGCGACCGCCCTCAAAGTGCCGTTACACGGGTACGCGCCAGAACTGATCTCGCGCCGCGTCGTTCTGTAGTGCCGATCCGATGAGCGAGGGCCGCCTGCAGCCGGCAACCTGTGCGCGCCAGCTGTCGCGAGTGCGGGCTGCCGGATCTGCTTGTCACGGCGCGGGTTACGGCTGGGCTCCGATCGGCCAGAATGGTCGTCGGAGACAAGGAGGACTGTGGTCGTGGCGCCGGAGACTCGCTACGCGAAGAGCGGCGATCTGAGCATCGCCTACGCGGCTTACGGCGAAGGCCCTGATCTCGTGCTTGCCCCAGGGTTCATCTCGCACCTGGAAGTCGGGCGGGAGGAACCTTCCCTCGCGCACTTCTACGATCGGCTCGCGACGTTCCGGCGGGTCATCTCGTTCGACAAGCGGGGAACGGGCCTCTCCGACCCGGTACCGCACGCCCCCACTCTCGAGGAGAACGTAGAGGACCTTCGTGCCGTCATGGACGCCGTCAGTTCCGACCGGGCCGACGTTGTCGGCGTCTCGGAGGGCGGTGCCATGGCCGCCCTGTTCGCGGCCGTGCATCCCGAACGCACGCGTTCGCTCGTGCTCTACGGCACGTACTCCCGGGTGCTGTGGGCTCCCGATTACCCGTTCGGCTTGAGCGCCGAACTTCTCGACCAGCTCTTGGAGATGGTTGATGCGCGTTGGGGCGACGGCGTGGGGTTGAGCGCATGGGCCCCGAGCTGCGCCGACGACGTCCGGATGCGCACGTGGTGGGCGCGTTTGCAGCGGACGGCCGCGAGCCCGGGAATGGCACACAGCCTCCTGGCTCTCTACCCGGAGATAGATATCCGGGCGGTACTGGGAACCATCGGTGTCCCCACACTCGTGCTGCACCGCCGCCATGACCGTATGATCAATATCGAGATGGGTCGCTATCTCGCCGACCATATCCCCGGAGCGAAGCTGGTCGAACTCGACGGTGCCGACCACTTGTTTTGGGTCGGGGACGCGGATGCGATTCTCGACGAGATCGAGGAGTTCCTGACCGGGCTGCGCCGCGGCCCCGAGCCTGACCGCGTATTGGCCACGGTGCTCTTTACCGATCTGGTGGGCTCGACCGAGCATGCCGTCGAGCTCGGCGACACACGGTGGCGCTACCTGCTCGAGTCACACCAGGCGCAAGTGCGTCGTCAGCTCGAGCGATTCCGCGGACGTGAGGTCAAGACGATGGGCGACGGATTCCTCGCCACCTTCGACGGACCGGCGCGAGCAATCCGCTGCGCCCAGGCGGTCGTGGACCAGTCGCGTGGCCTCGGTCTCGAAACCCGCGCCGGTCTGCACACCGGCGAGTGCGAGCTCATGAACGACGATGTCGGCGGGATCGCAGTGCACATCGCGGCACGCGTCGCGACGCTCGCGGACGCAGGCGAAGTCCTGGTTTCGAGCACGGTCAAGGACCTCGTCGCCGGCTCGGGCCTCACCTTCGCCGATCGCGGCGTGCACGCACTCAAGGGTGTGCCCGACAAGTGGCGACTGTTCGCTGTGGCGCGCTAGCGCGCCACCGCGCAAGCGGCGACCACAGGAGCGGTCCCTTCGGTGAACACGGAGGTTTTGCGGTGCGGGCCTGGACGGCGGCGTGCGCTCGGTTCGGGAACTATGCGCTCGTCATGGAGGCGCCGGCTACGCACCCCTAAGAGTTTGCCGTGCGCGAGTGCGACCCAGCGTTTTTGAACACTCCGCAGTTCGTGCACGAGCGCCCTCTCCGCCGACCTGGCGCTTGAGGTGCTTGTGAAGGTCGAAACCGGGACGGGACGATTCATTCGCTCCATTGGAGGATGGAGAAGGAGGCACCTTCGGGGTCGTTGAGGACAGCGACACGTCCCACGTTGAACAGGTCGAAGGGCTCCACGGAGACCGTGCCACCCAACTCGGCCGCCCGGGCGACGGTGAGGTCCGTATCCGCGACGGCGAAATAGATCATCCAATGCGGCGGGGTGTCCTCCGGCCACAGCTCGTCCATCTGCACCATGCCCGCGACAGTCCGCTCGACACCAGGGAGGAAGAAGACGGTGTAGCCCGATCCTTCAGCGAAGGGAGGGCTCTTGGATTCCCAGCCGAACACGGCGGCGTAGAACTGCTTCGCCACATCGACATCCCGGCACGTCAGCTCGCACCAGGTAAACGAGCCGGGCTCGTGCATCACGTCGGGCGAGAGATGACCCGCCGACTCCCAGATCGCGAACCGTGCTCCCAGCGGGTCCGTACAGATCGCCATGCGCCCGGCGTCGAAATAGCTGGTGGGCCATAGGGAGACCCCACCGCCCCGGTCGAAGACCGCTCGTGCCGTGGCATCCGCATCGTCCACCGAGATGTTCATGGTCCAGGACGGTTTCGGACCTGGACCGATGTCGCCGACGTCCTTGCCGCCCAGGCGGAAGACCCACCAGCCCGACGCGTCGTCCATCGGTCGATGCCGCGCCAGCACCGTCCAGCCGAAGAGGGCGCAGTAGAAGCGGCTCGCCGCCCGAGGCCCGGCGGCTGTCTGCAGGTTGACCCACACCGGCGTGCCCGGCGGATAGCTCTGCGCGGAGCCCATGCACCTCCTCCTTTCCTCTCGTTCGGAACATAGTCCGACCGGACACAGAGGCGTCAGGCCGGAGTGCGGTCCCGGAGCGCTACTGATCCAAGTAGGGAGTCAGTCGCCCGTACCTGCCGATCTCGCGCTTCGGCAATCTGTACGGCCCGCGTCGCTGGCAGGCTGAGCACGGTACGACGCAATCTGTGTGCAGCAGCGCAGCCATGGATCCGGCGGGCTGGGTGACTCCTCACGAGCGCGTCGAGCGCTTTCCCGCGCGCGCCGCAGCCGATATCTGGCCCTGGGGTCGACGTCTTTAACGAGTGAAGATCCCTCGATGGGCGCGATGCACCTCAACCTTGGAAGGAACCTTATAGAGTCTTGATCAGGCCGCCGTCGATGACGAAGTCCGCACCTGTGACGTTGCCGGCCCGGTTGCTGGCCAGCAGTACGACGAGGTCTGCCACCTCGTGAGGCTCGGTGAATCGCCCCGTCGCCGCCTCGCTCGCCTGTTGTCGCACGATCGCCCCGGCGTCGATGCCCTGAGATTGGCCGATGGTCGCTGCGACCCCATGGTCACCCAACCACAAGCCGGTGGACACGGGGCCGGGGCTGACCGTGTTCACGCGGATGCCGTGTGGCCCGACCTCCAGCGAGAGGGCCTTCGAGAAGTTGGCCAAAGCCGCCTTCGCCGCGCAGTAGTCGATCACCCCCGGATCGGGCAGGAAGGAGTTGACCGAGCAGATGTTCACGATGGTCCCGGCGCCGGAGTCGAGCATGCCGGGTAACACCGCCCGGGTGGTGCGCACGGCGGCAAGGAAGGTGAGCGTCAGCGAACCCAACCAGTCTTCGTCGGTCACCGATAGGAAGCCTTCGAGGCGGGGTGTCACCGCGCCGACGTTGTTCACCAGGATGTCCACTGGTCCGAACTCGAGCGCGGTGGCAGCGAGGTCGACGGGACCGGAGACGCTGGACAGGTCGACGTTGACCGCATCCACCTGACCATCTTGGGTCAGCTCCGCCAGCTCGGTCGTCGTGCTTCGTGCGCCGGCCACGACGTGGACCCCCTCGTCTCGCAACGCACGGGTGATCGCCAACCCAAGGCCCTTGCTCGCCCCCGTCACGAGCGCATGCTTACCTGTGAGGTCGAGGTCCATGTTCGCCACCCTGTGTTTAGGAACCGGCCAAGCCTGCCACGGCGATCCGCCGCCGCGGCGACCGCCCCGCCGATCACGAGACCGATCGGCAGCCGAGCCGGCGGCCAACCGCGCCAGGTCTGCCCATCTCGCGCTGCGTCGTTCTGTGCTGACGATCCGACAGGCGAGGGCTGCGCGGCTCGACGGCAATATGCGCTGGCCGCAGGTGCGGCGCCTTACGTTCCGCTCTCGGACGGGCGTTTGGTTCCCGAAACGATCTGGCCGAGGAGGATCGATGCGAGTAACCGGCGTTGTTGCGAACCTTCCCGTTGCTGACATCGCAGCGGCCCGTGATTTCTACACCCACTACCTCGGGTTGAGCGTCGAGGGCTTCAACCTCGGGTGGGTGGCGCGCTACGGATCACCTGACGGCAACGCCTTTGTCCAACTCGTCACCCGCGACGCCACGGCGTCTCAGGATTCGGTCATCTCGGTTCACGTTGGCGCCGACGTTGACGAGGCGTACGAGGAGGCCAAGCGGCGTGGGTACGAGATCGTTCACCCGCTCACCGAAGAGGCATGGGGAGTGCGGAGGTTCTTTGTCCGTGCGCCCGACGGCAATGTGATCAACATGGTGAGCCACAGCGACGAGTAGGTTCGCTGAGCGGCCTCAACGCATTCCCCCGCGACCGAGCGCCAACTTCGGCTCCCCGGCCGGGTCCGCCGAGTGGTCCCAGAGGACTGGACGGGGTCCGTCCCCTGGTCCCATTCAGATTGGGACCGAGGGACGATGCTGCTGGGCGGTCGGATCTAGATGATGGGGACATGACCAGCACAGGCACCCAGGTCCCGGCGCCGACCACGACGGTTGAGGCCGTCCAGGCGCCACAGCTTCGGAGAGCTGGCCGGATCCCAGTGCCTGGGCCCCATGGGGGCGAGCAGCCGTACCGAGCGCGCCACCTCGTGATTTTCCCGACTCCCATCGTAGGATATGCCCGACCGGTTGCGCGTGGCGTTTAGCGAAACAACTGCGACTGTTCGTGCGCCCTCTCGACGGCGCACCACGAAACGCGGTCGTTGCCAGCGTTCCCGGTTGGCGCTGGGGGTTCGAGGTCGGTGGTTCGATCGACCACCGTCAGCGGACGAATGGCGAACAAATGACGAGCGTCGTGGCGCGCGACTGCGTGCCCATCCTGCGTCGCGCCGGGCGGTCGTCAGCGCCATTCAGCAGCGGCGGCGCCGTTGGCAGATCTCGAGCGCCTCCTCCTCCTCGGTTGCCGAGGCCGCCTGGCACCCGGGATAGGTTCGGTCCTCGTGGCCGCACGCACGGCACAGACCGGGGAACGCACGTGAGGGCGGTCGTCTATGACCGCTACGGACCGCCAGAGGTGCTGCGGGTCGACGACGTCCCAACGCCGTCTCCCGCCGCCGGGCAGGTTCTCGTCCGGGTCGCCGCGACATCGGTCAACCTGAGCGACTGGGAGTCTCTGCGAGGCTCACCGTTGTACGCCCGGCTGGGCGGATTGCGGTCGCCGGCACGCCGTACGCTCGGCTCGGACATAGCCGGCTGGGTCGACACCGTCGGCGAGGGCGTGACTCGGTTCCGGCCCGGTGACGAGGTGTACGGCGACAACCTCGCGCTAAAGGGCGGCTTCGCCGAGTATGCGGTCGCGGCCCAGCCGGCGCTCACCCACAAGCCTGCAGAGCTGACGTTCGCGGAGGCCTCGACGATCCCCCAGGCGGGAGCCATCGCGCTGCAAGGAACCGACGGCGCCGCAGCCGGACGCCGGGTGCTGATCAACGGGGCCGGTGGCGGCTCGGGCTCGTTCGCGATCCAACTCGCCAAGCGACTCGGCGCACACGTGACCGGGGTCGACAACGCCGCCAAGCTCGAGTTCATGCGGTCGCTCGGCGCCAACGACGTGATCGACTACCGCAGCGAGGACTTCACACGCCCGGTCCAGCCCTACGACTTGATCCTCGATCTCGTCGCGCACCGATCGGTGTTCACCTACCGTCGAGCACTCGCCAGCGGCGGCCGCTACCGCTGCGTCGGCGGCTCCGTACGAGCGCTGCTACGAGTGATGACGATCGGCTGGATCGCCGGCCGACTCACCAGCCGCCGGATGGGCGTGCTCGCTGTGAGGGAGGGGCCCTCCCATTTCGAGCCGCTCGCCGACCTGTGCATCACAGGGGACGTCGGCATCCACATCGACCGCACGTTCGGTCTCGACGACGTACCTGCTGCCCTCGCCCACGTCGGCGAGGGTCACGCCCTCGGCAAGATAGTGGTCACAATGACTTGAACGAAGCGCATCCACTCCGTCGTGGCCGCCCCCGAAGTGTCGAAGGGCTCACGTTTATTAGGCGTTCGGGGGCAGCCGCGGTCAGCTCCGGTTTGTCGCTGGGATCGAAGAGCGCAGTGCCGCAGGACGTCGACCGGCATCGTCGGCGTCGGTGATCTCCTAGGATGGTTGCTCGCCGCGACACACGAGAACCGGGGGTCACAGATGAGCGCTCGAGTGGTGCATTTCGAGGTCCCGTTTGACGATGCGGATCGCGCCCGCAGCTTCTATCGCGACGTGTTCGACTGGCAGATCCAACCCATGCCGGAGATGGGCTACAACATTGTGTCCACCGGCCCGCTGAGTGACCAAGGGATGCCGAGCGAGCCCGGCTACATCGGAGGCGGCATGATGCAACGTCAGGCGCCGGTCACCACACCGGTTGTCACCTTGGCGGTGGACGACATCGACGCCACGTTGGCCACGATCGAGAAGCACGGCGGCAGCGCGGTGGGCGAGAAGACGCCCGTCGGGGATATGGGGTTCGCGGCGTACTTCAACGACAGCGAAGGCAACCTCATGGGTCTGTGGCAAAGCGCCACATAGCGACAGACCTTCGCCGCAGCAACCGCTGAGGCCCCGAGCGGCAGGTGAGGGCCGTGCCGAGCCCATTTCGACCGTGGGCCTGGTCCGGTCCCTAACCCACCGGTAGCGACTGCCTGAATCGGAACACGTTCCCCGGGTCATAGCGGGCCTTGACGCTCACCAAGCGGTGGTAGTTCGTGCCGTAGTACGCCTCGGCCCAATCCTCGAGCTCCGGGTCGGCGAAGTTCTGGAACACACGTCCCGATCCCCACGGATGGACCGATGCCCAGGATCCCGTGACCCACGCGCGAGCGGCGGCCTCTCGGGAACTGGTCGGCGGTGGGTCGACGGTGGCCGCGTGCTTCAGCTGGAACAACTCGGCCCGATGGACGAAGGCCGTGGCGTCGGGCGGCTTGCGGTTGTACGCACCGCCCCAGGGCATGAAGTCCAGCTCGCGGGACACGCCCGACGCCCCGGCCGACGAGAACGTGGCCAGCAGGGCCTCGATCGCGTCGCGGGGCAGAGGGCGCCGGAAGAACTCCGACTTGGCCAGCAGATACAGCGGCTGCGTCGGCTCGGGCTGTGCATCACCGATTCCGTCGGGTTCGGCAACGCCGAGCTGAGCCCAGAATCGCCGCGTCTCCGGGAAGGACATGTGCTTGTGCGACGTCGAGATCGGTGCTGACCCGACCCGCCGAACGAGCTCGTCGAGCAGCTCGGTCGCTTCGCGCTCGGTTCCCAGCAGTGCCGCGTAGACGTCGACGGACGGCGGCTGGTCGAGGTCGCCGCTGGCCGTCACCTTCAGGCTCGCCGCCAGCTCGTCGGGTCCGAGCGGAGCCCATTCCTGCCAAGCGTCGATGACCGCGACGGCCTCCGAGAACGACCAGCTCACGTGGACGTTCGTCACGTCCGGCGCCGGGACGGTGCTGAGGTTGAACGAAGTGACCACACCGAAGTTGCCCGCGCCCGCGCCCCGCAGCGCCCAGAACAGGTCGTCGTAGTGGCTCTCGTCGCACTCCACGATGCGGCCGTCCGCTAGGACGATTTGCGCCCCCACGAGATGATCCGATGTCAACCCGTATGCCCGACCAAGGATCCCGAGGCCGCCACCAAGCGCCAGACCGGCGATGCCCACCGGTGGACACGTGCCCGCTGGGATGGTGACGCCGTGGCCCTCGAGCGCGTCGTACACGCCGCCGAGCCGTGCCCCGGCCCCCACGGTCGCCACGCCGTCCGCGACCGTCACCGAGGCCATCGGCGATACATCGACGACGACTCCACGGGTCGAGGAGTGCCCGGCGAAGCAATGCCCTCCGCTGCGGCTGACGCTCTCGAGGTCGTGCCGGGCGAGGAACGCGATCGTCGCGGCGACGTCGTCCGGGCTGGCGCACCGCACGACAGCCAGCGGCCGCACGTCGCTGAACCGCAGGTTGAACGGCTGATGCACACGGCCGTACGCCGGCGACCCTGGGAGGACTACCTCGCCGTCGATCGCACGCTGGAGCGTCTGCCAGTCCGGAGGCGAGTCAACGGGGTCGGATCTCACGGCGGCTCCTTGCACGGGCGAGCGATCATGTTGCCGCGCCCGCCGATCGCTTCCTACTGACGCCGTCGTGATGGGGACGTCGACGCCGAAATCGCTATCGGATGCACGTTGCGGGTGGGCCTTGCGATGAGTTTCACGTTGCTGCCCGGTCTGTAGGCGTGGGTGTGGCGAGTCGACGCGTGGAGGCGATCATGTTGGCTTACGACAAAGGCCTTCAGCGGCATCTTGGCACGGACCATGTGCGGCAGATGGTCGGTATGGCCGGGCGCACGGTGCGCCCGGGCTGACGGCCGCCCGGGGTGCGATCCATGAGCCGGCGCGCGTGGGTGGCCTTCGCCGCTGTGTCCGTGATATGGGGCGTTCCCTATCTCTTCATCAAGGTCGCGGTCGACGACGGCGTGCCGCCGGCATTTCTCGCGTGGGTGCGGGTGGTGATCGGCGCCGGCGTCCTGATCGGCTTGGCTTGGCGCGCGGGCGTCTTGTGGACGGTGCGTGACAAGGCACGGTGGCTGGGGGTCTTTGCGATTGTGGAGATCGTCGTGCCGTTCCCGCTCATCGCCATCGGTGAGCAACACGTCGACTCGTCCGTTGCCGCCATCATCATCGCCACAGCACCGTTGTTCGTCGCACTGCTCGCCCTGCGATTCGACGCCACCGAACGGACCGGCGGCAGACGGCTCGTCGGCCTGTTGATCGGCCTGGGTGGCGTGGTGGCCCTGGTCGGCGTCGACATCGCCGGCGAGGCCGACGAGCTGCTCGGTGCGGCCGCGCTTGTAGCCGCCGCCTTCGGCTACGCCGTGGGGCCCATGGTCCTGAAGCGGCACCTCGCGGACCTCGACCAGCGCGCCGTGATGGGCGCCGCGCTCGTGGTCGCAGCCATCCTGCTGACACCAGCCACCGCGCTCGATCCTCCCGACGCGATCCCCTCCGCGGCGGCGCTCGTGGCGCTGGCCGTCCTCGGTCTGGTGTGCACCGCGGCGGGGCTCGTCGTCTACGGGATGCTGGTCGCCGAGGCGGGAGCCGGCCGGGCGCTCGTCATCACCTATGTGAACCCGGTCGTGGCCGTCGCGCTCGGGGTCGTCTTCCTCGGGGAGCGCCCGGGACCCGGCGCGCTCGTCGGCCTCGGCCTCATCTTGGCAGGGTCCTGGCTGGCCACGACCTCGCCGAGTGGAGCTGGCGACGAGGCCGTCGCCGGCCGCATCATCGACGGAGGCGAGCACCCCGTTGCGAGTGGCTGACCCGACGGACGCGCGGATAGCACCGAGTCGAGGGAACGCCACGACAGCACCGACCAAGAACGTGCGCGGTTAGGTACGTCATCCTGGCTCTCGGTGGTCAGCGCTGCTGAGAGGCCCAGCTGTTGAGCTGCGACCCGGCAACAAATTCCCACGCGGGGTGCCTGCGGAACGCCCGATCCGCTGGGCCTCTATGCGGAGCGAGACGACCCTGCGCCGATCACGTTCTCCACCCCCGCTCGTCAGCTCGCGGGCAGATGGCGGGTGTGGCTGAAGGGTTCCTTGCCGAATGCCAGGACCTTGGCCGGCTCCACCGCAAACACCAGGGCGGTGCCGGCCTCGTGCTTGAAGCCACCATCGGTCACCTCGAACTGCCACCGACCGTCCCACTTGGACGCCCAGGCCGCTGCGAGCCGTTCGAGGGTGGCCCGGTCGGTGACCGGTCGCGCCTCACCCTCGACCATCACGTCGAGCCCCTGGTCCCACTGATTGCATCCGGTGGTCAGCACGACGTGGGGGTTGGTGCTGAGGTTCACCGCCTTCTGCTCGCTCGGGCCGGTGCAGAAGTGGATGGCCCCGTCGAGCCAAACGGCGACCAGTGGCGTCACATGCGGCCGCCCGTCGGCGCGCACCGTCGATATCCAGGAAAGCTGCGCGCCCTCGAGCACTGCCCGGGCGGTCGACCAGGCCGTGGCCTCGGCGCTGGGATCACTGAAGCGTGGGTCGAGTTTGGTCACAGGCTCATCCATCATCACTCCGATCGTCCCTGCCCTCGCCTCTTCAGACGGGTCCGGCGCCGACAACTCATCGGGCCGCACCAGACCCCAGCTTCTATCCGGGATCGGAAGCTTCCGCCGTGCTCGCGGCCGCAACGTCCCGTCGTGGTTGCTGATCAACCGACGGGACCCGGAAACGATGGCCACGCCTGCCCGGGCGCGCGCAAGGGGTCAAAGACCGGTTCAGGCCGCGACGGAATCCGGAGAACTACCGATGACAGTGCCCTACATGCGGCGTCATGGTTCATGCGCCCCGCACTCGTCGTGACGCACACGACCGGGCCCGGCGGAATGGCCAAACCCGAAGGGGATCGTCCCATGGCGACACTTGACAGCGCAGGCCGGATCGACCACGACACCAGCTACGCCCTGCAGCCCAGTCAGCGTTTCTGGCGCAATCGGCGCCTTGCCAGATTTCGTCACCGCCTGCTCTGGCTTCGCCGGTCGAGCCCGCTGCTCACGCGGTCGCATGCCCGCTTGATCCGCTGGACCGGTGACGCATCCGACGCTCATTCGTCTTCACCGGCGGCATGCCACTTCTCGTCCTCACCACCGTCGGTCGCAAGTCCGGCAAGCGGCGCTCGACGCCGCTTGGCTATCTCCGCCTTGGGAATGGCTATGCGGTCATCGCATCGAACGCGGGGAGCGATCGAGTGCCGGCCTGGTGGCTCAACCTGCAAGCTGACCCCGTCGCCCAGGTCCTCGCCGACCGCACCCCTCACACGGTGCGCGCTCGACGAGCCACCGACGCGGAGGACGACATGATCTGGGCTGAATTCGCACGCCTCAACCCCGGGTTCGACGAGTACCGCAGTCTCACCGAACGCCGGATTCCCGTCGTCATCCTCGAGAAGGGCCCGACCGCCTCGGCGTCGAACGCTCCTCCGAAGTGACGCCGTAGGGTGCCGCGAACGCGGCGACCCGGACGCCGCGGGCCCGCTCCCGCCGAGCGCCGTCAGGAGACGGTCGCAGGTGAGGAGGCCGGTTCCCGGTCCCAGCAACAACCGGGTACTCCCGCGGCGACCGCGGCGCCCGCGGTTTCGAGAGCGGGTGCGCGCTCGACCTCGGGTTCCGGTGCGGTGGGTGTTGGGCGGGAGGGGAGGAAACGGGCGGCGAACGCGGCGCCGGCGAAGAGGACGCCGGCGGCGACGAGGCAGCCGAGCTGGAACCCGTCGAAGAACGCGGCCTGGGAAGCGTCGAGCAGCGGCTGGCCGGCGGGACCCAGCTGGTTGGAGACGGCGAGGGCGGCGCCGATGGAGTCGGTGGCGGCGTCGAGGGCGGGTGCGGGGAGCGAGCCGGCTGCGTCTTCGATGCCGGATACGTAGAGGGACGCGTAGACACTGCCGATGATGGCGACGCCGAGGGTGGCGCCGAGCTCGCGGGTGGCGTCGTTGACCGCGGAACCCATGCCGGCCTTCTCTTTGGGAACCACGCCCATGATCGCCTCGGTGGCGGGGGCGGTGGTCAAGCCCATGCCGAGGCCGGCGAGGATCATCTGTCCGACGATCTCGATGTAGGGGGTGGCGATGCTGGCGGTGGACACCCAGGCGAACGAGACGCCGACGAGGAAGAGTCCGGTGGCGACGACTGCCTTGTTGCCGACGGTGACCGACAGCCACACGCCGACGAACGAGCCGATGGCGATGCAGATGGCGACGGGCAGGATCCGCACGCCGGTGCTCAGGGGGGCGTAGCCCTTGAGGAACTGGAAGTACTGGGTGATGAGGAAGATGAACCCCGCGAGTGCGAAGAAGATGACCATGATCGAGCCGCTGGCGGCGGAGAACCGCAGGTTGCGGAACAGCGAGACGTCCAGCATCGGGTGGGGACGCCGTCGCTCCCAGGCGACGAACACGGCGGCAGCGGCGGCGGCGAACGTGAAGCCGACGATGGTGGCGGTGCCGGTCCAGCCTCGATCGGGCGCCTCGATGATGGTGAACACCAAGGAGCCGATCGCGAGGGTGGACAGGGCCAGACCGCCGACATCGACGGGTGGCGTGGCCGGGTCCCGCGAGGTCGGCACGAAGAGGGTGGCACCGAGGAAGGTCACTGCGGCCACGGGGGCCATGGCGACAAAGACGCTGCCCCACCAGAAGTGCTCGAGCAGCCAGCCGCCGCTGATCGGCCCCAGCGCCACCCCGAGCCCGGTCATGGCCCCCCACAGGCCGATGGCGCGGGCCCGCTCGCCCCGCTCGGTGTACAGGTTGGAGATTATCGACAGGGTGGCGGGAAAGATCACCGCCGCGCCCACCCCCATCACCGCCCGTACTGCGATCAGCGCGCCGGGGCTGTCGACGAGTCCTCCGACGGTGGTGGCGCCTCCGAACACCGCCAGCCCGGTGAGCAGGGCGCCCTTGCGTCCGTACCGGTCGCTGAGGCTTCCGGCCGCCAGCACGAAGGCGGCGAAGGTCAGCGTGTAGGCGTCGACGATCCACTGCAGCTCCCGGGTCGACGCGTCGAGCTGACGCACCAACGACGGGAGGGCGATGTTCACGATTGTGGTGTCGAGGTTGATCGTGAACGCAGCGAGGCACAGCACGGCCAGCGCCACGCCACGATGGGCTGGTGCCGTCGCCCCGCCCCGATCGACTCGTGCCGTCATCGACATGGGACAACCATGACCCGTGCATTCCTCGGCGGGCATCCGTAAAGACACGGATAACCCTGCCGAATCGGCATCTGACTACTGGTGACCGCTGGGACGGCGAGTCGCGGTCGCCTTCAGTGGCGACGCTAGACCACCTTCCAGAGCGTGACGTCCATCGATGGGCGCCAGTTCACGCCGTCGTCCGACCACTCGTGACGCGTCGGCATGGCCCTGCCGTCGTCGCTTAGCACGCCCGTCGCGCGGACGTGGGGCCCGCTCCAGGTCCACGTGCCATCGTGGAATGTCAGGTCCTGGTGGCTGATGTTGCCGTCGGAGTCGAAGAAGTGCGTCCGGAACTTCTTGGCTTCCGGGTCGTAGCCGATGATCTCGATGCCGCCGGCGTCGGTGTCTCCGATGCGGCCGTATGCGGTGTGAACCACGAAGAATCCGCCCGCCACCCACTCATAGATGTCGCTTGCCTGGATCTTGATCGGAGGCCCGCCGTCGGTCGGGATCGTCTCGCCTTCTGTGGCCCACTTGCCGATCAAGGAGTTCAGGAGCTCGTGTTCGGGCAAGCGCTCGTGTTGGGTCACGTCCGCGAGGCGCGGTTGTGCCCCGCTGGAGTCGGTAGCCATCGTCGGTCTCCCATCTGTTGTTGTCAGCGCACCGGCTGATAGACGAGCGATACCGCGCCCGTGCTGAACGTCACCGTGTCCCGAGGATGGACTCGGGCAGCAATGATGCCCCCCGGCGCTATTGGCCGGTATCCGTACTTACGCGGATTTGTCCGAGGGCTTCGAGCAGGCGTCGGGCGCCCGCCACATCACCGTCGACCGCAATCAACTGGTCGGCCCGCGCGCTCCCGATGTCGAGGTGACCGCTGGCGATCGCCGCCAGGGTGTCCGCCGTCATCTCGATCGTGGCGCTGGCGCTCGACGCTGCTCCCTGGGCGACCTGAAGGCGATCGTGGTTCGATCGGATCTGAAAGGCCTGGTCGTCGACTCGCAGTTCGTATGTGGCCTCGCGGAGGGAATGCGGGGGCTTGGCGGTCACGGCGAGAGCGAGGACCAGCCAGCGCGGATCGACGGTGTCCTCGGGGCCACGATGACCGAGCAGGCTCATCCCCCAGTCGGCCAGCGCCGCCAACACCCGGGCCAGACCGCGGGCCTGGTCGGTGAGCTCATAGACGACCGAGGCGGCGGGTGGGGGCAAGGTCCGCTTCGCGACCAACCCATGGTGCTCGAGCTCCTTGAGACGGGCGGCGAGGACGCTCGAGCCGATGCCGGGCAAGCCGTCTGCCAGGTCCGTGAAGCGCCGTGGGCCGAGCAGCAGCTCGCGGGCGACGAGCAAGGTCCAGCGATCCCCCGCTACGTCGAGCGCCCGAGCGACGGGACAGTACTGGTGGTAGCGGCGGCCCACAGCGCGAGCCTAGCTCACGCCTTCGCTATTCGAAGTATTAGCTTGCTTTGTCGAAGTCGAGGGATAGTGTCGGCGAAGTGTGATGCGGTTCAGGGTCGTCGGGGTCGCTTGCTGACCCGCCTCATCGGCCGCGAGCCGGACACCGCCGAGCTGATCCGGCTCGTTGAGGACGTGCGGTTGGTCACACTCGTCGGTGCGCCGGGGTGCGGCAAGACGCGGCTCGCGCTCGAGCTGGCCCACCGGCTCACGAACCGGTATCCGGCGGGGGTGTGCGTCGTCGAGTTGGCGCCCGTCGGTGACGGGTGCCTGGTGGCATCCTCGGTGGCGGCCGCGCTGGGCATCGACGACCAGCCGCACCGATCAGCGGGCGACGCCCTCATCGAGGAGTTGTCCCCCAAGGAGATCCTCCTGGTGCTCGACAACTGCGAACACTTGCTCGATGGGATCGCAGCGCTGGTCGCCAGGTTGATCGAGCGTTGCCCGTCGTTGCGCGTGCTCGCCACCAGCCGGATGGCGCTGGGGCTGCACGGCGAGCAGGTCTGGCGGGTTCCGCCGCTCGAACTGGGGCCCGCGGTCGAGCTGTTCGGAGACCGAGCGGGCCTGAGCGCACGCGTGGCGGGCCTCGAACCACCGAGCACTCGTGCCGTCGAGGAGATCTGCCGGCGGCTCGACGGGCTACCCCTGGCCATCGAGCTGGCGGCCGCCTGGTGCCGCGTGCTGACGCCGACCGAGATCCTCGATCGGCTGGAGCCCGCGCTGCCCCTCCTGCGCAGCCACGCCCGCGACGTCAGCCCACGGCAGCGGACCATGGAAGCCACGCTCGATTGGAGCTACCAGCTGCTCTCGCCCGACGAGCGGGTGCTCTTCGAGCGGCTGTCGGTGTTCGCGGGAGGCTTCGACTTCGAGGCTGCTGAGGCCCTCGTTCCCGGTGAGGAGGTGTTAGACGGCCTGGCATCGCTGGTCGACAGCTCGCTGGTGGTGGCTCAGCCGGCCGCCGAGAAGATGCGCTACAGGCTCCTGGAGCCCGTCCGGCAATGCGCCGAGGCCCGGCTGATCGCACGGGGGGCATGGGATGCCACCCGGCGCAACCACGCCGAGCATTTCCTCCGGCTGGCGCTTCGATCGGAGGTGAAGCTGCGCAGCAGCGACGCCGGTGCCGTGCTCGGGGCGCTCGAGGAGGAAGAGGGCAACTCCGGGTCGCTTTGGCCTGGGCTCGCGATCAGCCCGACGACCTCGGGCTTCGCCTGTGCACGGCCTTGGCGCCCTCGTGGGCGATCCGGGGCCGGGTCAACGAGGGGCGGACCTGGATCGACGAGCTGCTGCGGCAACGTGCGGGGACGGAGGACCTTCGGCTGCGGGCCAGCAGCCTGGCCCGCGCAAGTCGCCTCGCGTGGCGACAGCGCGACTACGCGTCGGCCAGACGCCTGCTGAGCGAGAGCTTGGCGATCGGGCGGAAACTGGACGATCCCCTGGGTGTCGCCCGGCGCCTGCGGAGCCTGGCGCTGGTGGCGATGGCGCAGGGCGACCTCGACGAGGCGGGACGACTCTGCGAAGAAAGCGTCTCGCTGTTTCGGAGCCACGGCGACCGGTACGGCTTGGGCCTCGCCCTTGCGTTTCTGGGCATGACGCTCCAGCTTTCGGGCGACAGGGGCCGGGCCGACATGTGCGTGCAGGAGGCGCTGGACCTGAACCGCGACAACGGCAGCATCACCGGCTCCCTCTACAGCCTCGGCAGCATGTCGTTCGGCGCCATCGCCGCCGGCGACATGGTGAGCCTGAGGGCCCACACGGCCGAGGTCGTGGGCCTGCTGCGAAAGCTGGGCGGCAAGTTCGAGGACCCCGGGTGGCTGTGGTGGACCGGGGTCGCGCTGGCCAGCGGTGAGGGCCGCTACCGCTCGGCGCTCAGGCTGGCCGGCGCCGCGGCCGCCACCGCCCGGCGAGACGGACTTCACCTCCACGAGCAGCTGCGCAGGCAGGTCCAGCCTTGGCTCGATCGAGCGCAGGCCGACGTGGGTTCGGCCACGGCCGAGCAGCTCGCCCGGGAGGGTTCGCGTTTGTCCTTCGACGAGCTGGTGGACGAGGCGTTGCGTGTGTCGGACGACGGCCGCAACGGACCATTGAGCTCGCGCGAGCGGGAGATCGCCGACCTGGTCGCAAGGGGACTCACGAACCGCGAGATCGCGGAGCAGTTGATCATTTCAACTCGTACCGTCGAGTCCCACGTCGACCACATCAAGGCCAAGCTCGGATTCGGCCGTCGCGCCCGGATCGTCGCCTGGGCCCTGGATCGCGAGAGCCACAACGGCAGGCGTCCGTAGCCCAGCCGTAGGAGCCCTCGTTCGCATGGTCACATGCCGTGCTCCGCGCCGACGTCATCCCTGAGGAGCGCGTAAATGGCCACGTCACGCCATTCGCCGCCACGAAAGCCAGCACGGCGAAGGACGCCCTCTCGGCGGAACCCGCACTTTTCGAGTGCCCTCCGCTCGGCCACGTTGTCGACTTCGGTGAGGGCGCATAACCGGTGCACGAGCGTGGCGTCGAACAGGTACTCGACGAGGAGGCGTTGAGCCGCCGTGCCCGCGCCTTGGCCGCGACTCTCAGGGGCAAGCAAGATGCCGATCTCCCAGGCCCAGCCCGGCCGACCGAAAGTGTTCGGGTCTCGCCACATGACCCAGCCCACGGCCGTGCCCGCGGAGTCAGCGATGACGAGCTGGTGTGGATCCCTGCCAAGGAAGCCGTCTTCCTCCCATCTCCGGCGCAGTGCCTCAGGGGACCTGTAGCCAGCCCACTCGTACGGCAACGAGAACG
This sequence comes from Acidimicrobiales bacterium, assembly GCA_035697145.1. Taxonomy (GTDB): domain Bacteria; phylum Actinomycetota; class Acidimicrobiia; order Acidimicrobiales; family VFJN01; genus DASQUK01. The sequence goes on along the minus strand of DASSDL010000112.1, from coordinate 4,092 downwards.
AAGGCTCGGCGGCGAATCGGGCCAGGAGCTCGAGATCACTCTCCTGGAAGGGTCGGAGTCCCACCATGCTGTCGGCCACGTCCCATGATCTCATCGTCAACCTGGGACGGGCTCTCCCGATCGCCGGATAGGTCGGACGACAAGCGCACCGATTGCCCTGGGGTGCCCCGGGGTTCCGTGGAGTCGGGTGGCCGGGGCACGAGGATCCAGGCCGCCGGCGGCGCCCAGTGGGGGTAGCGGCTGACCCGGCACTTCGCGCGTTCGGCGCTGAGTTTCGCGCGCTCGAGGCGTCATGACTGACGCCCGCCGCCGGGGTCAGACGCAATGGTCGCGTGGCGGTTGGCGAGACCGCATCCCAGAAGCCTCCCTGCGACCGGCAAGGAGCCAGCCATGTCCGAGTCCGACATGAGAGCGCTCGTCGCCGAAGGCGTCGGTGAACCGGCCGACGTGCTACGTCTCGAGTCGAGGCCGCCACCCGAGCCTGGCGACGGCCAGGTCCTGGTCCGCGTGCGCGCCGCGCCGATCCACGCCAGCGATCTGCACATGTTGCGGGGCCGCTACGGCTACACGCCCGAGTTTCCCACCGTGTTGGGTTCCGAGAGCGTGGGCGTGGTCGAGGCGCTGGGAGCCGGCGTCGACAGTGTCGAGGTCGGCCAGCGCGTCATCACTGTGCTCGTCACGGGCACCTGGCAGGAGCTCATCGTGGTGGCCGCATCTCAGGTCGAGGCGGTGCCCGACGGCCTGAACGACTCCACCGCCTGCCAGCTGAGCACGAACCCGCTGACCGCTGTGCTGCTCGTGCGCGAGATCGGCGTCCAGCCCGGCGAGTGGCTCCTGCAGACGGCGGCGGGCTCGACCGTGGGCAAGCTCGTCGCGCAGTTGGCGCGCCATCGCGGCATCCCCACGATCAACGTCGTCCGGCGCCGGGCCGCAGTCACCGAGATCCGTGAGCTCGGCGGGACCGAGGTCATCTGCACCGAGGACGAGGACCTTGCCGCCCGGGTCAACGAGATCGCCGGCACCCGAGGCGTGCGAAAGGCGGTGGACTGCGTGGCCGGCCAACTGGGCGCCGACGTTTTCCGGGCACTCGCACCCCAAGGCGAGCTCGTCGTCTACGGGGCGCTGGCCACGCATCGCCAGACCGATCCGTCGGCCCTGACCATCCCGTTGTTCGCACGGTCGGTCATCTACGACGCCAAGACGCTGCGCGGCTTCTGGCTGTTCCGCTGGGTGGTGACCACGCCTCCTGAACAGGTCGCGGCGACCCTCACCGAGACCCGCAAGCTCGTCACTGACGGGATCCTCGAGATCCCCCCGGGTCAGCCCATCCCCATCGAGCACTTCGCTGACGCCGTGGCAGTCGCCGAAGCACCGGCCCACGGCACCAAGCCGCTCCTCGTCTTCACCTAGCCCTCGATACTCGAGATTCGATGGCAGAGTTGGTAACCCTGCAGTCGCCGCAAGGAGGAAGGATGGCTGATCATGGCCCGGAGCCTCACCACTCCCGCAGCGGTCATGTCGTCGTGGTTGGCCGGTCGCCGGAGAAGATGCAGCGGGCGCTGAAGGTGCTCGAATCTGCGGGCTTTGCTGCAACGGGCACATTCAACCGCGACGACGCGATGGCGGTGATCGCGGCAAGAGACGAGCTGTTGGCTGTTGTCGCCGGGGGTTCTGTGGATGCGGAGACGGAGGCGGAGCTCCGGACCGCTGCCGAGGCGAGAGGTGGTCATGTTGTGCGGGCGAACATTGGCGACAGCGACCCGACCCACCACTTCGTCGAGTACGTGCTCCCTCAGCTGGAGAAGCTGCGATCCACGGCCCAGTGAGCTACGCCTCGGCACTGCCTAGGCTCAGCTGACCGCACCACGATGACCTGTCGGGAGAGTCGAGCCGGCTCACGGAGCCGAAGTCGTCGCGATCCCTCCATCGTGTGGCGGCTGGACCTGGATGACGACTTTGCCGCGGATGTGGCTGTCGCGCTGGGTGTTGATGGCCGCTGCGGTGGCGGCCAAGGGGAACACCGGCCCGACGGTGAGGCGCAGTCCGCCGAGGTCAACGAGGCGGGCCAGGGCGACGAGCTGGTCCCGGTTGGGTTCAACGACGAAGTACACACCACGGACACCGTGGGTGGCGGCGTCGTGGGCCGGGGGTTCGTCGGCGACACCGATCAGTACGCCCCCGGCCCGCAGTACCTGCCAGGAGCGGGCCAGCGTGTCGCCACCGACGGTGTCGACGACGACGTCGACATCGGCGACCTGTTCCTCGAACCGGCTCGTGTAGTCGATGACGGAGCTGGCGCCGAGACCAGTGACGAAGTCGGCGTCGGCGGCGGACGCGGTGGCGATGACCCTGGCGCCGAGGTGGACGGCGAGTTGCACGGTGTAGGTGCCGACGCCTCCGGCCCCGCCATGGACCAGTACGTGCTGGCCCTCTTCGAGACGGGCGTGGTCGATGAGGGCCTGCCACGCCGTCAGACCGCCCAGCGGCAATGTGGCAGTGGCGAAGTGATCGGCGGTGGCTGGTTTGGCGGCCAGGTCGGTGGCCGGCACGGTGACATACTCGGCGGCAGCACCGGGCCGGTCGAAGCCGATCAGCCCGTAGACCTCGTCGCCGACGTGGATGTCGGTCACTCCCTCGCCGAGGCCGGCGGCGACGCCGGAGACATCGTGGGCGGGAATGACCGGCCAGGTCTCGGGCCATGTCAGCTCGCCTGCGGTGACGGCGGTGGCGTGGACGGCGACGAGAACCTCGCCGGGGCCGGGCCGGGGGCGGGGCAGCGTCTCGTAGGTCAGGCTGGTCGGATCGCTACCGTGGGCAAGCACGGCGTGCATCATCCTGTTGGGACTCATGGCCGGTACGCCGAACCGGTCAAACGGGAAAGGGTCGCCGACGAAGCTGTCATTAGCCGAGCCTCCTGGTGTTCGCTGGCTCCTAGTCGCGGAACTCGGGGCGGTCGAGGACCGGCAGCCAGGTGCCGTCGGGTTGACGGCGCGCCACCAGGCTTCCATCTTCGTGGAATCTCTCCCTGCCGACCGTCAGCGCCGATGAGTTCCGACGACCGGGGCAGTCCTAGTCGTGACCACCACCGACGGCTCAGGTAAGGAGCGAGTACATGGGCACCCTCACCATCGCGACATTCATGACCCTCGACGGGGTCATGCAGGCACCCGGCGGCCCCGACGAGGACCGCGACGGCGGGTTCGAGCACGGCGGCTGGAGCTTTCCCTACTTCAGCGAGGACATGGGCGAGGCGATCAATGATGCGTTCGCCAAGGCCGAGGCCATCCTTCTCGGGCGCCGGACCTACGAGATCTTCGCCGCCAGCTGGCCGAACTTCCCCGACAAGGACGATCCGGTGGCGTCGAGGCTCAACACCCTGCCCAAGTACGTGGTCTCGACGACATTGGAGAAAACCGACTGGGAGCCCACCACGATCGTCCGCGGCGACGTCGCGGCCGAGGTGGCCAAGCTCAAGGAGCAGTACGCAGGCGAGATCCAGGTCCACGGCAGCGCCGGGCTGGCCCAGACGCTGCACGCCCACGGGCTCATCGACGAGTACCGGCTGTTCATCGAGCCGGTGGTGCTCGGCACCGGCAAGCGGCTGTTCGAAGCCGGCGCCGCGCCAACCGCCTTGCGGCTGGTCGAGAGCACGCCCATGGGCAAGGGCACGGTGCTGGCCACCTACCAGCCCGCCGGAAAGCCGACCCACGGCGAGTTCAAAATGGAAGAGGGCTTCGGACTCCCTGACACCTGAGGAGGATTGGGCTCGCGAGATTCAAGAGGAACTGCGCCTGTGCCTCCGCGAACCAGGGATCACGTCGAGGACCCCATGCTCGAGGATCATCACCGGAGCGTGCCCGTCCAGGAGGGCGCACTCCCGCGTTCATGGGCGTTTTGGGCGCAGGACGTGTCACCTCGGCCCATGGAACGTGCACGCTCGCATGCCGGGCAGTCCCTCCAGCTGATGAAGGGCGTCGATGAAGTCCGTGCTGCCGTCCCCCCCGACCTGGCGTTCGTCGCCGACGCCCCCCGGACGCATCATGGCGTCGGCCATCTGCTCGACGAGTGCGTAGGCCAGGTCGAACTGGGCGC
>DASSDL010000111.1:0-30995 GCA_035697145.1 Acidimicrobiales bacterium | reverse complement strand
GCCACCATCGACGTCGGGTTGGCGTTGTAGGCGTCGTTCACGACGAGCGCACCCGACCGCAGCCGGACCAGGTCCATGCGCCAACGCGACAGCGCCGCGGTCCCCAGCGCGTCCACGACGTCCATCAGCGGGACGGCGCACACCAATGCCGCCGAGGCCGCCGCCAGGGCGTTGTCGATCATGTGCTCGCCCCGCACCGCCAAGCGGACCGCGGCGCCGCCCCAGGGCGACACCAGGCGGAACGAGGGTCGCAGCTCGTCGTCCAGCGTCGCCGACTCGGCGCGGACGTCGCCGCCATCGCCGAAGGTGACAGTCGGCGCGGACGTGCGGGAAGCCATGGCCGCCACCAACGGGTCCCCGGCGTTGAGGACGGCGTGGCCGCTGTCGGGAAGGGACTCCACCAGCTCGCCTTTGGCCGCCGCCACCTCCTCGAGCGTCCCGAACGCCTCGGTGTGCACCGCCGCCACCCGGGTCACCACCCCGACCGTCGGCGCGGCCAGCCCGCACAGCCGGGCGATGTGGCCCACGCCTCGGGCCCCCATCTCGACGACCAACGCTTCGGTGTCAGCGGCGGCGTTCACCAGGGTGAGCGGAACGCCCAGGTCGTTGTTGAACGAGCCGACGCTGGCCGCGGTCCGCCAGCGGGTGGCTAGGGCCGCCGCCAGGAGATCCTTGGCGCTGGTCTTGCCCACCGAACCGGTGATGCCCACCACGCGTTCCGGCAGCCGAGTGCGGGCGTGGCGGCCCACTGCCCCCAGGGCCGCGACCGTGTCGCCGACGTCGACGGCGCTGGCGTCGACGCCGTCGACCGGACCACGGGACGTGAGGTAGGCGACGGCTCCGGCGCCGACGGCGCCGGCCACGAATTCGTGGCCGTCCCGGGCGGCGACCACCGGCACGAACAGCTGGCCGGGCACGACCTGGCGCGAATCGATGGTGGCGCCGGAGACCTTCACGTCGGGGCCGGACAGCACCCCGCCGGTGGCCTTGGCGATCTCGCTCGTGCGGATGTCCACGGCCCAGCATCATCGCAGGCGGAGGGCCCCGCCCCGATCGTGTGCGCCGCCCGTTCCGCGAACCCCGTTACTCTCGCTGGCCATGACTCGCCCCGACCGCGTTCGGCTCGTCGTCCTGTTCGGCGGGCAGTCGGCCGAACACGAGGTGTCGTGCACCACCGCCGCGCACGTGCTGCGCGCGGTCGATCCCGATCGCTATGACGTCGTGCCCGTGGGCATCACGCGGGAGGGCACCTGGGTGCAGGCCGACGACGCCCAGGCGGCCCTGGCGCGCGGTGCGGCCGTACCACCGGCCCCACCCGACCGCCTGGAGGCCACGGGGGCGGCGGTCGAGCCGTTGCGCACCGTCGCGCCGTCCGCCGACGACCTGCCGGTCGTGGTGCTTCCCCTGTTGCACGGGCCCCACGGCGAGGACGGCACGATCCAGGGCTTGCTCGAGCTGGCGGGCGTGCCGTACGTCGGGTCCGGCGTCCTGGCGTCGGCGCTGGCCATGGACAAGGTCAAGGCCAAGGAGCTGCTCGCGGTCCACCACCTGCCGCAGGTGGCGTGGGTTGCCGTGCGTGACACCCGGATCGACGGCGCCGCGGACGCCCTGGGCGGGGCGCGGTTGAGCTACCCGGTGTTCGTGAAGCCGGCCAACCTGGGGTCGTCGGTGGGCGTGACCAAGGTGCACGATCCGTCCGAGCTCGACGAGGCCGTCGCGCTGGCGGCGACCTACGACGAGTGGATCGTCATCGAGGAGGGCGTCGACGCCCGCGAGATCGAGGTGGCCGTGCTCGGCAACGCGGAACCGCGTGCTTCGGTGCCGGGTGAGATCGTGTCCAGCCACGAGTTCTACGACTATGAGGACAAGTACGTCGACGGCACGTGCCAGTTGCTGGTCCCGGCACCGCTCGACGAGGCCGCCGCCGGCCGGGTGCGGGCCCTCGCCATCGACGCCTACCGGGCGCTTCGATGCGAAGGCATGGCCCGCGTCGACTTCTTCTACGAAGAGGCCGGGCGGGACTTCCTCGTCAACGAGGTCAACACCATCCCCGGGTTCACGCCAGTGTCGATGTACCCGAAGCTCTGGGAGGCGTCGGGCCTCGCGTACCCGGACCTCATCGACGAGCTGGTGCGCTTGGCGGTAGAGCGGCACGACCACCGCAGCCGCTTCTCCACCAAACGATAGAGAATCACTCCCGGACCCGCCGTGACACGCGCTGGCCCCCAGACGAGGGGGAAGCGTCTGGAGGCCAGTGGTCAGCCGAACCGGGCGGGCGTCAGTTCGGCTGGTGAGCGTGCCTGGTCGCTCACATGGTGTCGGCTTCTCACCCCGACACAAGGCCGCAGGGCGATGTTCACCTAGGTGAAAGTGGTCAGGTGTTGTCGGCGGCCAACGGTCGAGCGTGCGCCCGCAACCTGATTTCGTCGACCATCGCCGCACGTCGTCAAGGCGTTGCGGCATGACCTCGCCCGCTCCGGCGCCAATTGCTCGCAGTCCTTGCCGACCGGCTCGAGCTCGAGGCGCGCTCAGGCCGGCACGAGCGCGGCTCGCAGGAGCGCCAGCAGCTCATCGCGGCGCCGTACCAGCGACGCCAGCGTCGGCTCCTCGCCGAAAGCCCGCAGCACCTCGACCTCCGTGGCCAGGCCCGTGACCATCGAGTAGGCCGCGAGCAGGATCAGGCGGGGGTCGTGACGCAGCATGCGCCCCGCTTCCATCTCAACGGCGAGGAACCCGGCGGCGCGGTCCACGAGCGGCGCGACGGCGCCCAGTAGGCGGGTCGACGCCGGTGGGCCCAGGCGGCTCACCTCCCGCAGGAAGCCGAGCATCGACGGGTGGCGGGCCGCCAGCCGGAACATGGCCCGAACGATGGCCTCGACCCGGTCGAATCCCTGACCGGCGCGGGTGACCGCTCGCTCGAGCCGGGTGGTGAGCTCGCCGGCGGTGCGGTCGATGGCCGCGTCGAGCAGCGCCTCCTTCGAGGGGTACCAGTAGAGGATCGTCTGCTTGCGGATGCCCAGGTCGCGGGCCAGGTCGTCCAGCGAGGTGGCGCCGTAGCCACGGGTACCGAAGGCATCCAGGGCCGCGTCCAGGATGCGATCGGCGGTGTTAGCGCGGCGGGAAGTGCCAACGGGACGCGGCGCCGGCGTCGCCCGTGCCATCTACCAGATGGTAGACAAACGCGGTGGAGTCCGTTGCGAAGGCCCTCGAGCGGAAGCGCATCGCCATCAGCGGCGGCACCGGGTTCCTGGGCACGGCGCTGATCGAGCGCCTGCTGCGGTCGGTGCCCGGATGCGAGCTCGTGCTGCTCGTGCGGCCCAGGAAGCGCTCGTCGGCCGCCCAGCGCGCCCGGCGCGAGATCTTCCGCAACGACGCCTTCGATCGCCTGCGCTCGGAGCTGGGGGCGTCGGAGCTCGACGCGCTCGTCGACGACCGGGTACAGGTGATCGCCGGCGACGTCGGCACCGACGGTCTCGGCCTCGACGACGCCGACCGGGCGGTCCTGGCGTCGTGCGACATCGTCGTCCACTCGGCCGCCACCGTTGCGTTCGACTCGCCACTCGATGCCGCCGTCGAGGTCAACCTGCTCGGTCCCAGCCGGATCGCCCGCACGCTCCAGGACCTGGGGGTCACCCCACACCTGGTCGCCGTGTCGACGTGCTACGTCGCCGGCAACCGCCGGGGCGCGGCGCCCGAGGAGCCGGTCCACGACAGCCCCTTCTTCGTCGACGTCGACTGGCGCGGCGAGGTCGACGGCGCCCGCCGCGCCCGCCGGGACGCCGAGTCCGAGAGCCGCACGCCCGAGGCCCTGGCCCGCTTCCGCAAGCAGGCCCGCCACGAGTTGGGTGCCGCCGGCACGCCGGCCCTCGCAGCCAAGACCGAGCAGCGGCGCCAGGCCTGGGTCAAGGACCGCATGGTCGAGGCCGGGCGGGCGCGGGCGGCATCCCTGGGCTGGCCCGACGCTTACGCGTACACCAAGGCACTGGGCGAGCGGGCGCTGCTGCAGCAGCGGGGCGACCTGCCGGTGTCCATCGTGCGGCCGTCGATCATCGAGTCGGCCTGGGCCGAGCCCCGGCCCGGCTGGATCCGCGGCTTCCGCATGGCGGAGCCCATCATCATCAGCTACGCCCGCGGCCTGCTCCGGGAGTTTCCCGGCGTGCCGGAGGGCACGGTCGACGTCATTCCCGTCGACCTGGTGGTGGGTGCGGTGGTGGCGGCGGCGGCCGGCGGGCCCCCCGAGGAGCCGGCGATCGTGCAGGTGGCATCTGGGTCGACCAACCCGCTGCGTTATCGGCATCTCGTCGACCTGGTGCGCGAGTGGTTCCTCGAGCGGCCGTTGTACGACGCGGAGGGCCAACCCATCGTCGTGCCGGACTGGTCGTTTCCGGGGCGGGGCCGGGTCCAGCGCCAGTTGGTGCGAGCCAAGAGCGCCATCGAGCGGGCCGAGTCGACGTTGCAGTCGTTGCCGCTGCGGGGCAAGCAGGCGGCATGGTCGGCCAAGCTCGAGGAGCGCCGGGAGGACGCCGAGCGCGCCCTCGGCTACGTCGAGCTGTACGGCGCCTACGCCGAATGCGAGGCGATCTACGGGGTCGACCGCCTGCTGTCCCTGTGGGACAACCTCGGGCCCGACGACCAGGCCGCCTTCTGCTTCGACCCCCGGGTGATCGACTGGCGCACCTATGTGCACCAGGTGCACCTTCCATCGGTGGTCCGGCACGCGCGCGTGCGCACCACACCGGGCGGACGCAGCAGCGAGAACCGCCCGGATCGGCTACGGCGCCAGGTGCTCGCCCCCGAGCGGCACTTCGCCGCCTTCGACCTGGAGAACACGCTCATCGCCTCCAACGTGGTGGCGTCGTACTCGTGGCTGGCCACCCGGCGACTCCCCCGCGACGACCGCGTGCGCTACGTGCTCAAGGCCCTGGCCGAGGCGCCATCGCTGCTGGCGCTCGACCGGCGCGACCGCAGCGACTTCCTGCGGCACTTCTACCGGCGCTACGACCGGGCGCCCATCGCCCAGCTCGACGCCGACTCGAACGAGATGTTCAGTCACCTGCTGCTGGCCAAGTCGTTCCCCGCCGCCATTCGACGGGTGCGGGAGCACCGACGCCTCGGCCACCGCACCCTGCTGATCACCGGGGCACTCGACTTCGCCATCGGCCCCCTGCGGCCGCTGTTCGACGACGTGGTGTGCGCCCGGCTCGACACGCGTCCCGACGGCACCTACCGGGGTGAGCTGGTCGACGTGCCGCCGACCGGCGAGGCCCGGGCCACGCTGCTCGCCGACTACGCCGGCGCCAACGGCTTCGACCTGGCGGAAGCGGTTGCGTACGCCGACTCCACCAGCGACCTGCCGATGCTGGAGGCCGTCGGGTTCCCGGTGGCCGTGAACCCCGAGACCCGGTTGGCGGCGCTCGCCCGGAAGCGGGGCTGGCTGGTCGAGCACTTCGACAAGGCCACCGGTGCGCCCGAACCGCCCCTGCCCATCGGCCCCGCATGGCGCGACGGCGGGAAGCCCGGCCTGCTCACGCGGCTGCTCACGTCGGACGTGGTGGCAGGGACCAACGGGGGCCGGCGATGAAGGCCCTGATGTTCTCGCGCCGGCCGGCCCGTTACGCGGCGGCGATGGTCGCGGGCTCGCTGCGGCCCGGGCGCGGCGCCCGCTACGGCCCGCTGTCACTGCGCGACGTGGACCCGCCGGACCTGCCGGGGCCCGGCTGGCAGCGGCTGCGTCCGCGCCTGTCCGGGATCTGCGGCAGCGACCTCGCCACCATCGACGGGCGGTCGTCTCGCTACTTCGAGCCGATCGTGTCCTTCCCGTTCACGCCGGGGCACGAGATCGTGGGCGATCTCGACGATGGCCGTCGGGTCGTGGTGATCCCCGTGTTGCACTGCGCGGCGCGTGGCATCAACCCGCCGTGCGACATGTGCCAGGAAGGGCGCATCAACCTGTGCGAGCGGGTGGCGTTCGGCAGCCTCGAACCTGGCCTGCAGTGCGGATTCTGCGAGTCGACCGGCGGCGGTTGGTCGCAGGAGATGGTTGTTCACGAGTCCCAGGTCGTGGCGGTGCCCGACGAGCTGACCGACGAGGAGGCGGTGCTCGTCGAGCCGACGGCCTGCGCCGTGCACGCCGCGCGCCAGGTGGCGGACGACGTCGTAGCCGTGATCGGCGCCGGGGCGCTGGGGCTCCTGACGATCGCCGCCCTCGGCGCTCTGGGCACACCGCGGGGACCGTTCATCGCCACGGCCAAGCACGCCGAACAGCAACGCTGGGCCAAGGAGCTCGGCGCCGACACGGTGTGCTCCCCGGGGGAGCTCGAGCGGATCGTCCGCTCGGCGACGGCGTCGCTGGTGCTCGAGCACGGGCAGCTCACGTGCGGGGTCGACGCCGTGATCGACTGCGTGGGCGCCGAGGATTCGATCGCCCAGGCGATCCGCGTGTGCGCGCCCCGCGGCACCGTGTACCTGGTGGGGATGCCGGGCGTGACGACCCTCGACCTCACGCCGGTGTGGCAACGGGAGGTCGGATTGCGGGGCGTGTACGCCTACGACGAGCACGACGAGCAGGGCCACGACTTCGCCACCGCCATCGACCTGATCCGCCGCCTCGACCTCGGCCGGCTGGTGTCCGCCAGCTATCCCTTGGCGCGCTACGAGGACGCAGTCGAGCACGCCGCCAACGCCGGGCGCCGGGGTGCGGTGAAGATCGCCTTCGACCCGCGCGCAGACACAAGGAGGACCTGGACATGAGCTCGGGCGACATCGTGCACACACTGTGGGAGCGGATGCAGGCACGCGATTGGGACGGCGCCCGCGCCACCCTGGCCGACGCCTTCGTGTGCGACTACCCCGCGTCCCACGAGCGTTTCCCCTCGGGCGACGCCTTCATCGCGATGAACCGCGCCTATCCGGAGGGATGGTCGATCACGGTCGACGAGATCGTAGAGTCGGGATCGCGGGTCGTGTCCCGCGTGCGCGTGTCCCACGGCGCCGACCTGTTCCACTGCCTGTCGTTCGCCGAGGTCGAGGACGGCCGCATCGTCCGCAGCCTCGACTTCTGGCTCGACGACGGGGGCGATCCAGCGCCCGACTGGCGTGCCTCGTTCCGAGATCCCCATTCCCCCGAGGAGCGCTAGATGCCGCGGCCCGGTTTCGTGCTCGAGGTCGACCGCTCGACTCCGCCGGTCCTGTTCCATCACGGCGAGAGCCTGCGGCTGGAGAAGCTGCCGGCCGGGCGCAGCCGAGTCCTCTACCCCGGCGAGCCGTTGGAGCCGCTGGACGACCCCGAGGGTGCCATCCGCGAGGCACTCGAGACCCCGCGGGGCGACGGCCCGCCGCTTCGGGCCCTCCTTCACGCGGGCATGAAGCTCACGATCTGCTTCGACGACATCTCGCTGCCCCTGCCGCCCATGCGGCGGCCCGACATCCGCCAGCGGGTGATCGAGGCGGTGCTCGACCTGGCGGCCGAGGCCGGCGTGGACGACGTCCACCTCATCGCCGCCCTCGCCCTGCACCGCCGCATGACCGAGGCGGAGCTGCGCCACGCCGTGGGCGACCGGGTCTACGACGCCTTCGCCCCGCACGGCCTGCTCTACAACCACGACGCCGAAGACCCGGACAACCTGGCCTTCCTCGGCACCACGCCCCAGGGCGAGGAGGTCGAGATCAACAAGCGGGCGGCCGAGAGCGATCTGGTCGTCTACGTCAACATCAACCTGGTGGCCATGGACGGCGGCCACAAGTCCACCGCCACCGGCCTCGCCAGCTACCGCAGCCTCCGGCATCACCACAACGTCACGACGATGTTGCACAGCCGCAGCTTCATGGACCGGCATCACTCCGAGCTGCACAGCTCCAACTGGCGCATGGGCAAGGTCCTGCGCGACGCGGGCGTGAGGATCTTCCAGATCGAGACCACGCTCAACAACGACACGTTCGGCGCCAGTGGTCCCATGGCCGTGCTGCAGAAGCGGGAATGGGAGTGGACCGCGCGCGACCGGGCCAGCTTCCTCGCCATGAAGGCGGGGCTCGACCGCCTGCCGCTCAAGGGCCGCCGCAGGATCTTCCAGGCGTGGCAGGCGCCGTACGGGGTGACCTCGGTGCAGGCGGGCGAGGTCGAGGCGGTGCACGACGCGACCACCGAGAGCATCTTCCGCCAGCAGCTGGTGCCCATCGAGGGCCAGACCGACATCCTCACCATGGGACTGCCGTACATCTGTCCCTACAACGTCGGTTCGGTGATGAACCCCATCCTCGTGATGTGCCTGGGGCTGGGCTACTTCTTCAACATGTACCGGGGCCGGCCGCTGGTGCGCGAGGGCGGCGTGGTGATCATGAGCCACCCGACAACGTGGGAGTTCCACCCGGTGCACCACCCCAGCTACATCGACTTCTTCGAGCAGGTGCTCGCCGACACCACCGACCCGTTGGAGATCGAGGCCCGCTACGAGAAGCAGTACGCCGAGGACGAGTGGTACCGGCACCTCTACCGGACGAGCTACGCCTACCACGGCGTCCATCCGTTCTACATGTGGTACTGGGGCTGCCACGGCCTGGCGCACACCGGCAAGGTGATCGTCGTGGGCGGTGAGACCCGCTCGGTGCGCCGGCTGGGCTTCACGCCGGCGTCGACATTGGCCGACGCCCTGGAGATGGCCGAGGACGTGGTCGGCCGCCACGCCACGATCACCCACCTCCACAACCCGCCGTTGGTCATGGCGGACGTCAAGTAGGGCGCCGGACACGACGATGGCCGGACTCCCCGATGCCCTGACTCGGCGGTTGCCCCGCCTGCCCTTCCCCTACTCCGCGCCGTCGGTGCCCGATGGGGTCGAGATCCCCGAGGCCCCGCCACGGTCGGGCCCCGACTACGACACCGACTGGGCTCGCCGCTACCCCGCGCGGCTGGCGCGGGCGGCCCTGGTGGAGACCGTGGGGCGGGGACTGGTTGCGGCGCTGGCCCGGCCCCGGGTGTCGGGCCTCGACCGCCTCGACACGCTGGCCGACCGCGACCACGCCCCCGTGATCTTCGCCGCCAACCACCACAGCCACATCGACACCCCGGTCCTCCTGACCGCGATCCCCGACACCTGGCGCCACAAGCTGTTCGTGGGGGGTGCCGCCGACTACTTCTTCCGCACCCGGTTGACGAGCGCCCTCTCGGCCCTGGCCATCGGCGCCATCCCCATAGAGCGCACCAAGGTGTCCCGACGCTCAGCCGACAGGTCCGCCGAGCTCATCGACGCCGGCTGGTCGATGCTCATCTTCCCCGAGGGCGGCCGTAGCCCCGACGGCTGGGGTCAGCCGTTCCATGGTGGCGCCGCCTACCTGGCCCTGCGCTGTGGCGTGCCCGTGGTGCCGATCCACCTCCACGGCACCGGCCGCATCCTGCGCAAGGGCAAGCGCTGGCCCACCCCGGCCAGCGCCACCGTCACCTTCGGTGCCCCTCTGGTGCCCCACGCGGGCGACGGCGCCCGCCGCCTCTCCGCCACCATCCAGGGGGCGGTGGAGGCACTCGCCGACGAGGCCACGACCGACTGGTGGTCGGCCCGGCGCCGTGCCCACGCCAGCGCCTCGCCGGCGTTGACCGGGCCGTCGGCCCCCGCCTGGCGCCGCGCCTGGGCCCTCGGCGACGGCAGCGGCAAGCGCCGCCGCCAACGCCGCCGCTGGCCCGAGGTGTAGAAGCCAACGAACCAGGCTAAAAGCGATCCCGTAGGCTCTCCCTCCATGCTCTGGTTCGAGCGTGAGGTCGTGGCGGCTCTCGTCGGATCCGACGATCCCGGCGTGCGGTCGTCGGTCGAGGCATTTGTCGACGGCTCGCTGCGCGACAAGCCCGAGCACCTGCGGCTGGGGCTGGCGGGGGAATCGATCCTCCTCGGCGGCTACGCCGCGGCGCTTCGAGCCCTCGGGCGTCTCGACGATGACGATGCCCTGCTCGCGCTGCTCCAGTCCTGGGAGACCGGACCCATCGGCGTCGTCCGCCAGTACGTGCGGGCCATGCGGTCGCTGGTGACCTTCGCCGAGAACGAGCTCGTGTCGGCACCCCCCAGGGCGGCCGCCTGAATGGGGACGTTCGACACCGAGGTCCTCGTGATCGGCTCCGGCGCCGGGGGCGCCATCACCGCGGCCCGCCTCGCCGACGCCGGCCGCCAGGTGACGGTGGTGGAGGAGGGTCCCTGGGTAGACGCCGACGCGCTCGAGCCCTTCTCCCTCGACGAGATGGTCACCAAGTACCGCCATCACGGCGCCTCGCTCGCCCTCGGCAACCCCAACATCGCCTACGCCGAGGGGCGCTGCGTGGGGGGCAGCACCGAGGTGAACAGCGGCCTCTATCACCGGCTGCCCGACTCCCTGGCCGCCGACTGGGGAGCGCGCTACGCCATCGACGAGTTCACCCCCGCGGAGCTCGGCCGCTACGCGGACCGCGTCGAACAGGACCTCGGTGTGTCGACCCTGCCCGGTGCGCCGCCGCCGTCCTCGGCGATGCTCGAGCGGGGTGCGACCAAGCTCGGCTGGCGCAACGTCGAGTTCGCCCGGGTGTTCCGCTACGACGCTGCCGGCCGGGGCACCAAGCAGACGATGTCGCGCACGATGCTGCCCCGGGCGCTGGCCGCCGGGGCGACGATCGTCGCCGACTGCCGCGTTCAGCGGCTGCTGCGCGACGGCGACCGGGTGGTCGGCATTCGGGCCCGACGCCGTCACGCCGGCGGGGCCGTCGAGCGCCTCACGATCCGTGCCGACCAGGTCTTCGTGTGCGCCGGCGCCGTCGAGACGCCAGCCGTCCTGCAGCGCAGCGGCATCCGGCGCAACACCGGCAAGGGGCTCAAGATGCACCCGACCGTCAAGATCGCCGCACGCTTCCCCCATCCGGTCGACCACGGCGACGTGCCCATGCACCGCATCACCGAGTTCGCGCCCAGCCTGACGATCGGCGGCTCGGCCAGCCGGCGCGGTCACATCGCGATGGCCCTGGCCGACACCGGGCTGCCCTTCCACGACGCGTTGGGCGACTGGGAGAACATCTCCGTCTACTACGCCGCGATCCGCAGCGAGGGCAGCGGGCGGGTCCTGGCGGTACCGGGGCTGGCATCGCCCGTCGTGACCTACAAGCTCACCGACGGCGACCTGAGCCGGCTGGCCCGGGGCATCGTCCACTTGGGCGAGCTGCTGCTGGCGGCCGGCGCCACCGAGCTGCACCCCTCGATCCTGGGGGGGCCGGTCGTGCGCCGCCTCGACGAGCTGGGTGCCTGGTGGGACGCCGTCACCCGGAGCCGCGCCAACGTCATGACCGTGCACCTCACCTCGACGGTGGGGATGGGCGAGGACCGCCAACGCACCGGGGCGGACAGCTTCGGGCGTGTGTGGGGCCACCGCAACCTGCGCGTCAACGACGCGTCTCTGCTCCCCGACGCCCCCGGCGTCAACCCGCAGGCGGCGATCATGGCCATCGCCGCCCGCAACTGCGACGAGTTCCTCGCGTCGTGAGCGCGCCGTCCGTGCCCGCCGGGGCACCGGCCCCGGTCGCCGTGGTCACCGGCGCATCGGGCTGGCTGGGACAGAACCTCGTCCGCACCCTGGCAGCACGCAGCCGGGAGCGGGTGAGGTGCCTGGTGCCGGACCCCGCCGAGGCGCCGCCGCTGGAGCTGGTCTCGCCCGCCATCGAGACGGTGACCGGCGACGTGCGGGACCCGGCCGCCGTGGACCGCCTGTTCGATGGGGTCGGCGCCGCGGCCGCCGTGTTCCACGCGGCGGCGGTGATCCATCCGCGCAAGACCATCCGCGAGCTGTTCGACGTCAACGTGGGCGGCACCCAGCTGATGCTGGACCGGGCCCGCCGCGCCGGCGCCGCCCGGTTCGTGCACGTGTCGTCGAACTCGCCGTTCGGTGTCAACCCCGGGCCCGAAGACGTGTTCACCGAGGATTCCCCCTACGACCCGTACATGGGCTACGGCCGGTCCAAGCAGGAAGCGGAACAACTGGTCAAGCGGGCCCACGACCGGGGCGACCTCGGCACGGTGACGGTCAGGGCGCCCTGGTTCTACGGTCCGTATCAGCCGCCCCGGCAGAGCCGGTTCTTCGCCGCCGTCCGCAAGGGCCGCTTCCCCCTGGTGGGCGACGGCAGCCAGAAGCGGTCGATGGTCTACACCGACAACCTGGTGCAGGGCCTGCTGCGAGCCGAGGTGGCCGACAAGGCGCCCGGCAACGCCTACTGGGTGGCGGATGCGGAGCCCTACGAGCTCCGCGAGATCCTCGCCACGGTGCGCCGGGCGCTGGCCGCCGAGGGACTGGCCGTGTCCGGGCCCGAGCGGGTGCTCCTGCCCCGCGCGGCGGCACGCGCGGCCGAGAGGGCGGATGCCCTCCTCCAGGACCGGGGCCGCTACTCGCAGGCGCTGCACGTGCTGGGAGAGCTCAACCACACGATCGCCTGCGACATCACGCGGGCTCGCGAAGAGCTCGGCTACGACCCCGCCGTCTCGCTGGAGGAGGGCATGCGGGCCAGCATCCGCTGGTGCCTCGAGCACGGGGAATTGGTGTAGTGCCTCGCACAGTTCTGGTGACCGGGGGCAGCGGCTTCTTCGGCTCGATCCTCGCCGGCATGGCCCTCGAGCGTGGTGACCACGTCCGCGTCTTCGACCTCAACCCGCCGGCGCCCCGCGCCGGCATCGAGCACATCGGCGGCGACGTGCGGGACCGAGCCGCGGTCACGGCCGCCTGCGACGGCGCAGACGTCGTGCTGCACAACGTCGCGCAGGTGCCGCTTGCGCGTGACCGCGACCTGTTCTGGTCGGTCAACGTCACCGGCACCGCCAACGTGCTCCTGGCCGCCCGCGACTGCGGGGTGGCCAAGGTCGTGCACACCTCCTCCAGCGCCATCTTCGGCATCCCCGACCACAACCCGGTCACCGAGGACACGCCCGGCCGCCCGCTCGAGGCCTACGGCCGGGCCAAGCTCGAGGCGGAGTTCCTGTGCCGCGACGCGGCCGAGACCGGCATCGACGTCACCATCGTCCGCCCCCGGACGATCCTCGGGCACGGGCGCCTCGGCATCATCGCCGTGCTGTTCGAGTTCGTCGCCGAGGGTGCCCCGGTGTACGTGCTGGGTCGGGGCGACAACCGCTACCAGTTCGTCCACGCCAACGACCTCGCCGATGCCTGCCTGCGGGCGGCCGACCGCGAGAAGCCTGCGGTCTACAACATCGGCGCCGGGGAGTTCGGCACCATGCGCGAGACCCTCCAGGCCCTTGCCGACCACGCCGGCACGGGGTCGCGGGTCCGGTCCCTGCCGGCAGGCGTCGCCCGGGCCGCCATGCGGATGCTGTCGGAGGTGGGCGTGGTGCCGTTCGCCCCTTATCACTGGCTGCTCTACGCCGAATCCCTGTGGTTCGACACCACCAAGGCCCGGACCGAGCTCGGCTGGGAGCCCCGACACTCCAATGCGTCGGCCGTGATCGAGTCGTACGACTGGTTCCTGGCCCACCGCGACGAGCCGGGCGCGACCGGGCGCTCCCACCACCAGTCGCCGGTGGAGCTGGGCCTGCTGGAGGTCCTCAAGCGGTTGCCGTGAGACCGCTCCCCCGGGGCCGTTCTGGCGCCCCCAGTGCCCCCGAATGGGTTCGCAGCCGCCCCGGAGCGATCCGCTAACCTGAGCCGACCCTTCGTGGGGGCTTCGGGCAACGGCGCCCGCTTCGCTTCAGCGACGAGCGGATCAGACGCCCCCCACCAGCCGGCCCGAGCATTCTCGGTCGCTGGCGTCCCGACCCGGCAGGAGGTGCCCGCGTTGCTCTCCCCCACGACCCGTGAGCTCGACGCCTGCGGCATCGGCTTCGTCGCCGATGCCAGGGGCCGCTCGTCGCGTGACATCGTGGCTGCTGCGCTCGACGGGTTGGCCTGCGTCATGCACCGGGGCGCGGTGGCCGCCGATGCCCGGACGGCCGACGGGGCGGGGCTCCTGGTGCCCATTCCGCGGGCGCTGTTCGGCGACGACACCGGGGTGGCGGTGCTGTTCGTGAGGGGCGACGACCCCCGGCCGGCCGTCGAGGCCGCCGCCGACGCCGAGCGGTTGGACATCGTCGACTGGCGCGAACCGCCGCTCGACGTCAGTGCGCTCGGCGAGCTGGCTCTCGCCACCGCACCACGCATCGTGCATGTCCTGTTCCGCAGGCAGGGCGGCCCCAACCGTGCCGACATGGAGCGCCGGGCGCTGCGCCTCCGCCGGCGCATCGAGCGCACCACCAGCGGCACGTACGCGGCGTCGTGCTCGTTCCGCACCATCGTCTACAAGGGCCTGGCTCCCGCCGATGCCCTGGCCGACTTCTACCCCGACCTGGCCGACGAGCGCTTCGGGGCGCCGTTCGCGATCTTTCACCAGCGCTTCTCCACCAACACGCTGCCGACCTGGGAACGCGCGCAGCCGTACCGGACGCTGTGCCACAACGGCGAGATCAACGCCCTGTGGGGCAACGAGCACCGCATGCGGGGTCGCGCCGGCCTGGGCACCGAGCCCGCGGGGCTCGGCGATGAAGAGCTGTTCTTCCCGGTGCTCGACCCGCAGGACTCCGATTCGGGGAAGCTCGACGCCATCGTCGAGCTGCTCATGCGGGCTGGACGCGACCCACGCCACGTGATGGCCATGGTCATGCCCGAGGCTTGGGAGAACGTGCGCGACCTCGATCCCGAGGTGCGGGGCTTCTACCGCTACCACTCGGCGCTCATGGAACCCTGGGACGGCCCGGCCGGGGTGATCTTCACTGATGGCGTGGGCGTGGGCGCGCGCCTGGACCGCAACGGCCTGCGCCCGTTGCGCTACCAGGTGTGTGCGGACGGGTTCGTGGCCGTGTGCTCCGAGGTGGGCGCCATCGACGTGAGCGGGCACGGAGAGGTGACCAGGGGGCGGCTGGGCCCGGGCCAGATGCTGTTCGTCGACCCCACCCGGGGCTTCCTCGACGACCATGCCTGCAAAGAGCGGATCGCCGCCGCCGCCCCCTACGGCCACTGGGCCGCCGATGGCTTCTACCGCCTCTCCCCTGGGGAGCCCGCGCTGGAGGTGCCGGACGACCTGGTGGAGCGCCAGGTGATGCACGGGCTGACCAAGGAGGACCTGGCCATGGTGGTCCGCCCCATGGCCGACGACGCCAAGGAGCCCACGTTCTCGATGGGTGACGACTCGCCGTTGCCCAACCTGGCGCCCCGCTCCCGTCCCGTGAGCCACTTCCTCCGCCAACGGTTCGCCCAGGTGACCAACCCGCCCATCGATCCACTGCGCGAACGGCTGGTCATGAGCCTGCGCACCATCCTCGGTCCCCGGCTGCCGGTGCTCACCGAATCTCGGGACGCCGCCCGCCTGCTCACGCTGCCGTCCTTCTTCCTCTATCCCTCGGGCGTGGCCGGACTGGAGCTCACCGATCGCGCTCCCTGGCCGGTCATCCCCCTCGATGCCAGCTTCCCGGTCGCCGAGGGGGCGGCGGGGCTGCGGGCGGCGGTCGAGCGCCTCCGGGCCGAGGCGGTCGCCGCGGTGGAGGGCGGGGCCGGCACGCTCGTCCTGGAGGGCGAGGACGCCGGGCCGGAACGAGCACCGGTGCCGTCACTGCTGGCGTGCGGTGCGGTCCACCAGGCGCTCAGCGACGCCCGCCAGCGCTCACGCACGTCGCTGGTGGTCCTGGCCGACGACGTGTTCGACGTGCACGGGTTCGCGGCACTGCTGGGCTACGGCGCCGACGCCATCTGCCCCCGTTTGGCGCTGGCCACGGTGGCCGCCGAGGCCGACAGCGCCGACGACGGCGACCTCACCAGCCCCGAGGCCCAGAGAAACCTGCAGGCGGCGGTCGAGGCTGGCGTGCTCAAGATCATGTCGAAGATGGGCATCAGCACCGTCGATTCCTACCGCGGCGCCCAGGTCTTCGAGGTGGTGGGACTGCATCCCGAGGTCGTGGGCGTCTGCTTCACCGGCACCCCCAACGTCGTCGGCGGCATGGGCTGGCAGGACCTGGGCGAGGACGTGCTCGCCCGCCACGGCGCCGCCTGGGGCGAGCGACCTGACCTGGCATCGCCGGGCTTCTTCCGGGTGCGCAAGGGCGGCGAGCCCCACGCCAAGGACAAGGACACGGTCCAGGCCCTCAACGACCTCTCGTTGGTGCAGGAGCCACCGACCGATGGGCAGACCCGGGAGATGCTGACCGCCCACCTGCTGCAGGCGGCCATCCGCTCCGAGTCGTCGGGGCGGTACGACGCCTTCGCCAAGCTGGCCAACGACCGTGCGGTCATCGAGCTCCACGACCTGCTCGAGGTGGTTCCGGCTGCGGAGCCGGTCCCCGTCGACGAGGTCGAGCCCGCCCGGGCCGTCGCCAAGCGCTTCTCGACGGGCGCAATGTCGCACGGCGCGCTCTCCAAGGAGGCACACGAGACCCTCGCCCAGGCCATGAACCTGCTCGGTGCCATGTCCAACTGCGGCGAGGGGGGCGAGGACCCCTACCGCTACCGCACCCGCGGCCAGGGACGCGGCGACAAGAACTCGAAGATCAAGCAGGTTGCCTCCGGCCGGTTCGGCGTCACCCCCGAGTACCTGGCCCACGCCGACGAGCTGCAGATCAAGATGGCGCAGGGTTCCAAGCCCGGCGAGGGCGGCCAGCTTCCCGGCCACAAGGTGTCGGCCGAGATCGCCCGTCTGCGCCACACCCAGCCAGGCGTGGGGCTGATCTCGCCTCCGCCGCACCACGACATCTACTCGATCGAAGACCTGGCCCAGCTCATCTACGACCTCAAGCAGGTCAACGCCGCCCAGGTCTCGGTCAAGCTGGTGGCCGAGGACGGCGTAGGCACCATCGCCGCCGGCTGCGTCAAGGCCCTGGCCGACGTCATCCACATCTCTGGCCAGAACGGCGGGACCGGCGCCAGCCCGCTGTCGTCGATCAAGTACGCCGGCATGCCGTGGGAGCTGGGCCTCGCCGACACCCAGCGAGCGCTGGTCGACAACGGCCTCCGGAGCCGGGTGCGGGTCCGGGTCGACGGCGGCTTCCTCACCGGTCGCCAGGTCATCGTCGCCGCCCTCCTCGGCGCCGACGAGTACAGCTTCGGCACCGCGGCAATGATCGCCGAGGGCTGCATCATGTTGCGAGCCTGCCACCGCGACACCTGCAAGCCCGGGGTCGCCACCCAGCGACCCCACCTGCGCGCCAACTTCACCGGCACGCCCGAGGGCGTGGCCGCCTACTTCCTGTTCATCGCCGAGGAGGTGAGGGGCTACCTGGCCACCCTCGGGCTGCGCTCCCTCGACGAGGCGGTGGGCCGGGTCGACCTGTTGCGCCAGAAGGCCACCGGCAACCAGCGGGCCGACGCCATGGATCTGTCGCCGCTGCTGGCGCCGGCCGGTAGCGCGAGTCCCCGCCACTTCGTCGAGCGTGTGGAGCTCCAAGATCCCCGGGCCGAGCTGGGTGACCAGCTGCTGGCCGACGCCTTCCGGGCGATCTGGGACGGGGACGACGTCGACCTGTCCTACGAGATCCGGAACGCGGACCGGGCGATCGGCGCCGCCCTGTCGGGCGCCATCGCCCTCGAATACGGCGAGCTGCCGCCTCGGGGCACCGCCCGGGTGCGGCTCACCGGAGCGGCCGGCCAGAGCTTCGCCGCGTTCCTGACCCACGGCGTCGAGCTCGACCTGACGGGCGAGGCCAACGACTACGTGGGCAAAGGCATGGGCGGCGGCGTGGTCGTGATCCGCCCGCCCGCCAACGACCGCTCGGAGCTCCCGATCCTGGCCGGCAACACCTGCCTGTACGGCGCCACCGCCGGCGAGCTCTACATCGCCGGCGGTGTGGGCGAGCGCTTCGGTGTCCGTAACTCCGGCGCCACCGCAGTGGTGGAGAGCGCCGGCGACCACTGCTGCGAGTACATGACCGGGGGCACGATCGTGGTCACCGGGCCGGTGGGCTGGAACTTGGGTGCCGGCATGACGGGCGGCCAGGCGTTCGTGTTCGACAGCGACGCCGAGCGCCTAATCTCCCGGCTCAATCCCGACCTCGTCGACGCCGTGCGCCCCGATGCCGCCGCGCAGGACGAGGTTCGGTGGCTTGTCGAGCGGCACGCAGCGCTCACCGGCTCGCCCCGCTCCGCCCTGCTGCTCGACCATTGGCCCAGGGCGGTTGGCCACGTCTGGCACGTGCTCCCCAAGGACGAGGTGCGGCGCATCGAGGGGCGCCAGGCCGGGCGCTTGGTCAGCGCCTGAGCCACGCCCCGAGCGCGAGCATGGCCACCAGGCGCGTCAAGGCGCCTCGGGGTCGGTAGCCCGTGGACGGTTGTCCGAAAGGGCGCCGATGCGGGCGCCTGATCCGGGGTAGGGTCGCCCTCCGACATGGCTGGGACATCCGCGCCACCCGTACCTCATTGTCGCGACCTCGCTCCCGTCGGGGAGCGGCTGGCGTCCAGGCTCTACACCGCCCACAGCGACAGGCTGGGGCTCCCGGTGACGATCACGGTCTATCCCGCCCTGGCCGACGAGGACGCCCAGCGCCGGTTCGACGGCGCCGCCGCCAGCGCCCAGCGGTTGGCCGCGCACCCGAGCGTGCTCACCATCCACGACTGGGGCCACAGCGCCGACGGCCGCCCATGGGTGGTCACCGCTCCCCAGCCGCCGGAGACCGTCGACACGCTGCTCAGGACCACCGGGCCCCTCCCGGTCGAGCAGGCGCTCCGGATCGGGGTGCTGATCGCAGGTGCGCTCGAGACCGCGCACCGCGCCGGCATCGTCCACGGCGACCTGTCGCCGGCCCGCCTGGTCCTCGGCCCGCACGGGGTGCCGCTGGTGGCCGACATCGGTCTGGCCGAGTTCAGCGACTTCCCCGGGCTCGGGGCCCTGCACAACCCGATCCGCTACTTCGCCCCGCCCGAGGTGCTGGAACGCACCGGGGTGAGCCCCGCCTCAGACGTCTATTCCCTGGCGACCACCGTGTATGCGCTCCTGGCCGGCAGCGCCCCCCACGAGAAGCCGGCCGACGTCACCGACAGCAACGCCTCGTTGCTGCTGCGCATCCTCCAGATCGAGGTGCCACCCATCGTGCGGCCCGACGAGGACATCGACGGCGTCGAAGCGGCCCTCAACCCCGCCCTGGCCCATGCCACCGACAAGCGGCCGCTCCGGGTGCTCGACCTCGCCTGGGCCCTCCAGGACGTGCAGCGCAACCTCGGCCTCGCCGTCGTGGAACCGGTGGTGCTCGACCGGGGGAACCACGAACCCTCGACCGTGCCGCCACCGGCCGCGGCGGCGGCCGTGGTCCCCGCCGTGCCCGTCCCGCCGGAACCCGACGCCCTCGCGGGTTGGTACTCGGGATCGCCGCCCAACGAATCGCGATGGCCGGACGAACCGCGATGGCCGGACGAACCGCGTCCGCCGGCGGCGGCAACCGGCGCCCCGGCACCCAGCAACGGATACCGACCCAACGGGCACATATCCGAGCCCTTCACCAGCGTCTCGCCCGCGTGGCACAACGGCGGCGGCAACCGCCCCGGGCCGGCCGCGAGGGCAGCAGTCGATGACGACCCGCGACCGGCCCAGCGGCCGCCGATCGACGTCGCCCGGCCGCGCGACCCGTTGGGACGGCCGGCGCCGCGTCCCAACGCTCCCCGCGGCGGCGACCCCCTGCGCCCGGTCACGGGACTGCACGCACCGGTCGATGCCGACACCGTGCCCACCGCCCGCGGCCCGTCGGCGGCGCCTCCCATCGTTCCCCGCGGGCGGGCACCCGGCGACCAGGCCACCCGGCCCTCCCGGCGTTCCGGCCCCGGCAGACATCGATCGCTCAGCGGCTCGGAAACGCCGGGGTCCGGTGCCTCTCCGCCCGCCGAACGGACTCGCTCGGGCTCGGCGCTCGACCGCGGCCGTCAGGCCCGCATGCCCCCACCCGCCCGGTCCGGCTCGGCTGAACCGGAGCCAGGCCAGCGGACGGCGGAGCGCCCCAGGATCACGGCGGCGACGTCCGCGTCGGCGGGCGCGCCTGCGGTCCCCGTCATCGTGCTGATCGTCGTGGTGGTGCTGTTGACGCTCGGCGTCGCCTACATGGTGATCACCGGGGATGGCACATCCGACCCCGTCGAACAACAGCCCGGCGCCAGCACGCCGAGCGTCCCGCTGTCATTCGACCAGGCGTAGCCCCGACGGTCCCATCGAGGGCTCGAACTTCGGCAGATCCACCACGAACTCGGTGCGATGGGCGGGGAAGACGTGCTCCGACACCAGCAGCGGTCGATCCTCGACGTCGCGGGTCACGCGCTCACAACGCAACACGGGAGAGCCCACCGGCACGGCCAGCAGGTCGGCGTCGGCGGCGCCGGCGGCGGCGGCACCGATGGTCTGCGTGGCACCACCGATGGGCACCCCCACCAGCTCGTAGAACGGCGAGCGCTCCACGTCGGCCCGCGACAGCCGGGCCCCGACCTCCTCCGGGCACCAGACGGTCACGCGGGCGAACGGCTGGCCGTCGGCGAGGTTGACCCTTCGAACCTCCAACACGACGTCGACGCCCAGCACCTTGCGCACACGGGGCGGAGGCGACACGAAACGAAAGCCCACCACGCGCCGCTCGGAGCTCAGACCGAGCTCGCCCAGCTGGTCCTCGATGGTGCCGAGCCGCCCGAGCGCCTGGCGGACCGGATCGGCGGCCACGAACCAGCCGAAGCCCTGGCGGGCGTCGATCAGGCCCTCTTCGCGCAGCAGCTCGAGCGCCCTGCGGACCGTGACGCGACTCACGGTGTGCGCGCGCGAGAGCTCGCTCTCGCTGGGCAGGAGGCGACCCGCCCCCAGCTCTCCGGACTCCACCCGCCCACGCAGCTCATCGGCGATCGCCCGATAGCGGACCTCACGCACTTGTCATATACTTGTCTACCTTCGTGACGAACGCAAGGCACCCTCGCCGATCCGGCCGGACGCATCCCGATCCGTCACCACCGCAACGATGGTGTCATGATCCTGTCATGGCGCCACCAGGGGACGAGCAGGTTTGTCCCACGTACCTCGGCATAGATCATGTGCAGCTCGCCATGCCGGCGGGCCCGCAAGCCGAGACCGAGGCCGACCGGTTCTACGGCTCGCTCCTCGGATTCGAGCGGATACCCAAGCCCGCTGAGCTGGCGGTCCGGGGTGGCTGCTGGTTCGGCAGCAGCAGCGTCCAGCTGCACCTCGGCGTCGAGGAGCCGTTCCACCCGGCAAGCAAGGCCCATCCGGCGCTCAAGGTCGATCACCTGGAGCCACTGCTGGCGCAGTTGGCGGCTGGCGGGGTCGACGTCCGCCCCGCCGAGGACGTCGACGGGCGCCGGCGCGTCCACGTCGACGATCCCTTCGGCAACCGCATCGAGCTGATCGAGAGCCACGAGCTTGCGCCCGAGGTGTTCCGCGCCCTGGCCGACACCGCGGTCAACCCCTTCTGCATCATCGGCAAGGACGGGACGATCGAATGGGTCGGCGCCTCGATCGAGGAGCTCCTGGGTTGGACTCCCGAGGAGTTCACCAGCAAGCGCCTGGACGAGATCGTCAGTCCGGCGTCGCTGCCCGACGCGATGCAGGGTCTGGTGGTGCTCGACCAGGTGCCCGAGGACTATCCCCGTGCCGGCGCAGGGGTCCCGGCCGAGCTGTTGCGCAGCGACGGCTCCTGGACACCGGTCGACCTGATCGGCGCCCCGGCCAGGCTGACGGGGCTGCCCTGGCACATCGTGTTCGCCCAGCGCGCCGGCTATCAGCGGGCGCTCGACCGCGCCCTGGAGGCGATGGCCGAAGACGCCGGGCTACCCGATGTGCTCCTCCACCTGGCCGCCGCCATCGAGCAGGCCATCCCCTACAGCTCGGTGGCGGTGTGCGACGGCTGGCGGACACGGCGCTTCCGGGTGGCGGCCGGCAGCGCCGTCGACCTGCTGGTCCCAGGGCCGGACACACCGTGGGCCCTGGCCCTGGAATCCGGCGACGACGTGCTCGTGGGATCTGCTGACGGGCTCCCGGTGACGCTGGCGACGCAGGCGCGTGCGGCCGGACTGGAGTCGTGCTGGGCGCACCCGGTCGCCGTGCCGGGAGAACCGGAGCCGGTGGCCGCCTTCGTGATCTGGCGGCCCCTCGCCGGGCTGCCGACGCCGTTCACCTGGAGCGCGGTGCAGCGCACGGGCAAGCTGCTGCGGCTCACGCTGCAATGGGATCGCAGCCACCGAACGCTCGAGTACGCGGCCACCCACGACACGCTCACCGGCGTCGCCAACCGGAAGGTGTTCCTCGACCGGCTCAGGGAGCTGAGCAGGGCCGGCGTCGGGGAGTCGGCGGTGTTGTTCATCGACCTCGACCACTTCAAGCCCGTCAACGACGACCATGGGCACCCGGCGGGCGACCAGGTGCTGGCGGAGATCGCCGGCCGTCTGGCTGCCGCCGTGCGCCCGGGCGACCTCGTAGCCCGCATCGGCGGCGACGAGTTCGCGGTGCTGTGCGAGCGTCTCGCCGATCCCGACGACGCCGAGGCGGTGGCCGATCGGCTGCTGGACGTGATCCGCCGCCCTATTGCCGTCCCGCTCGGCGACGACACGCTCGGGGTCGAGGTCGGTGCCAGCATCGGGCTCACCGACCTCGGCCTGCGCCAGCCGGCCGAGACGGTGATGGCCCGCGCCGACCGCGCACTGCGCGAGGCCAAGGGGCTGGGTCGGGGCCGCTGGGTCCGCCACGCCGTGCCGGGCTGAGAGGCCCAGCGGATAGGGCGTCCCGCAGGCACCCCGCGTGGGAATTTGTTGCCGGGTCGCAGCTCAACAGCTGGGCCTCCCAGCAGTGCTGACCACAGAGAGCCAGGCACGCACGTTCTGAGTCGGACGCCAGCGCTCCGGCCCCGAATCGGCGCCGTCTCCTCGTGTGCCCGCGAGGGATCGGCGCAGTAACGCGGTGGGTCTCAGGCCGCGTGGTGCCCGTCGTGGCCGCGTGGATAGGTGCGGGCGAGCTCCTCGGGGGTTGGATCGTGCCGCCGCCGTGCCTCGGGCGGGAGCAGGTCGACGATGGCGGACATGATCCGGCGGGTGTCGGCCTGCGCCGAGCGGTATTTGAGCTCGACCGGCTCGCCGACCTGCACGGTGACCGTCGGCGGGCTCGTGATGTTCCAGATGCGGGGCAGTCGTTCGGACCGGGGCCACACGTTCTCGGTGCCCCAGAGCCCGATCGGCACCACCGGGACCTTCGTTTCCGCTGCCAGGCGGGCGGCCCCCCAGCGCCCCTTGAGCTCGGGATCGAAAAATGCCGGCCCGCGGGGGATGGTCCCCTGCGGCAGGATCGCCACCAGCTCCCCCGCGGCCAGGGCCGCCGCCGCCTCGACCAACGGTTGGTCGGAGCTTGTCGACCGCTCGACCCGGATGCCGCCCATGGCCCGTACCAGGGACCCGACGACCGGGGCGTCGAACACCTCGCGCTTGCCCAGGAAGCGCACCGCGCGGCTCCGTCGGGCCAGCGTCAGCCCCAGCGCCAACGGGTCGAAATAGCTGCGGTGGTTGGCGACGAGGATGGCCGGTCCCGATGCCGGGATGCGCTCGACCCCCTCGATGTCGAGGCGCACCCAGGGCAGCAGCTCCGGGCGCACCAGGGTCTGCAGCAACCGCTGCGGTTCTACGCCGAGCATGGGCAGCTTGGGCACGCCGGCAGGGACGTCGAGGTGGACGACGGGCCAACGGCGGAACAGGGCCACGCCCAGCAGCCGGGGGTCGGGATTGACGACGACGGGGTGCCCGACCGCGCCCAGCAGGGCGGCGTCGTAGTAGCTGTCGCTGTACGCCCAGCTTCCGTCGAGGTCGACCCGATGAAGCTCGGCCCAATCGCGGACGGCTCGGAGCTTGCCCCGGCCCCACACGAACTCGCCGTCGATGGTGCCGTCGTAGCGACCATCGCCGTCCACGCCGTAGCGGGTCGCCACCACATCGTCGAAGCCCAGCCGGTCGGCCAGCGGCCTGATCATGTCGTCGGGCGTGGTCGTGGCCAGCACCAAGCGGCGGCCGGCGGCGCGATGGTCGTCGATGATGGGATACGCGAATGGCTGCACCGCCCCGGCCAGTTGTTCGGCCGCCTTCTCGCCGGCGGCCTGTACCCGGTCTCGATGCCATCCCTTGGCGAACCGGGCTGCCATCCGGGTGAGGATCATCGAGGGCCGCGTCTCCCCCACCAGGTCGAACGCCTGATAGAGGAGACCCTCGCCAGGGATGCCGCGCTCGGAGAGCACACCGCTGGCCCGCAACGCCTCGCTGATCACAGGGCCCGAAGCCCCCCGCAGCAATGTCCGGTCGAGATCGAAGAAGGCGGCACCCCGCACGCGGAGCAAAGTACCCCGCAGCACCCCGGGCGTTCTCGCCGTACAAAGACAAGAGCCGACCGCGGGTGGATCGGTCGGCTCCTGCGGGTGCGGCATAGCAAGAGGGGGGATCTGAATACGGCACCCTTGTGCCTTCATAGTGCGAGTGCAGTGGCTGAACCGTCAAACAGTTGTTTGTGATAGCTGCCATCATTGTGAGTGATGGACCTTCGCCAGCTCGCCGCCCTTGCCGCGGTGGCCGATGCCGGCTCGTTCTCGGCCGCCGCCCGGCGACTCCACACCGTCCAGTCCAACGTGTCGACGCACATCGCCCGGCTCGAGCGTGAGCTGGGCACCACGCTGGTGGACCGGGCCACCGGGGCCCTCACCGAGGAGGGCGAGGTGGTGGTCGACCGCGCCCGCCGCGTCCACCACGAGCTGGATTCCCTCCGATCCGACGTGGCCTCGATGCTCCACGAGGTTTCGGGTCACGTGCGCCTGGGCTGCATAGGCACGGCGAGCCGGTGGCTGCTCCCCAACCTGCTGCGCGTCATGGCCGAGCGCCATCCGCGCGTCCAGGTGGTGATCGTCGATGCCACAACCACCTCGCTCGTCCCCCAGGTCGTGAGCGGCGCCCTCGACCTGGCGGTGGTCAACCTGCCCCTCGGCGATGGCGACCTCGCCACCGAGCCCTTGTTCGACGAGCAGCGGATCCTCGCGGTGCCGTTTGCCCATCCCCTGGCCAACCGTGAGCACGTCGAGCTGGCCGATCTGGCCGAGCACGAGCTGCTGCTCGAGCCGCGGGGAACGCCGTTCCGCGACGAGCTCGACCAGGAGGCATCCCGCCGAGGCGTCCAGATGCGGGCCCAGGCCGAGATCGACGGCGTCAGCCTGCTGGCGTGGCTGGCGTTCCAGGGATACGGCCCCGCCGTCCTGCCGGCCACGGCGGCCTCGGGCTGGATCGAGACGTCCTGCCGGCGGATCGCCGTGGGTGGCCTGACGCCACGCTCGGTCGGCATAGCCATCCCCCGCCGGGGCCGCCCGTCGGCCCCGGCCCGGGCGGTCAGGGCCGCCATCCGCGAGCTCGTGGAGAGCGCCGGCCAGGAGGGAGTCCAGCCGACCTTGACCTCCGAGGGCAGGGCCGGCCCCTCGTGACGTCGACCGCCCGGCAGTAGCCTCGGCCGCGAGGAAGCAGGCAGACCAAGGAGCGACGCGCCGTGCCCGAGAGCATCACGATCACGGACAACCGCACCGGCGAATCCGTCGAGATCCCGATATCCGAGGGCGGCGTCGACGCCAGCGCCTGGCGCAAGCTCCTACCGAACGTCTGGTTCTACGACGAAGCGTTCATGACCACGGCGTGCACCCGCAGCTCCATCACCGAGATCGACGGCGACGCCGGGATCCTGCGCTACCGCGGCTATCCCATCGAGCAGCTCGCCGATAGCTCCACCTACCTCGAGGTCGCCTACCTGCTGATCCACGGCGAGCTGCCGACCAAGGACGAGTACGACCGCTGGGTCCATGACATCACCTACCACACGTTCATCCACGAGAACGTGCGCAAGCGTTTCCTCGAGGGCTTCCACTACGACGCCCACCCCATGGGCATGCTGGTTTCGGCGGTCGCCGCGCTCTCGACCTTCTATCTCGACGCCAAGGACATCCACGACCCGGACAACCGCCTGAAGCAGATCGTCCGGCTCATCGCCAAGATGCCCACCCTCGCCGCCGCCTGCCACCGTTTCAGCGTCGGCATGCCCTTCGTGTACCCCGACAACTCGCTGCCCTTCGCCGCAAACTTCCTGTCGATGCTGTGGAAGGTGGCCGAGCCCCGCTACGACGCCAATCCCGCGCTGGCTCGGGCGCTAGACGTGCTGTTCATCCTCCATGCCGACCACGAGCAGAACTGCGGGACCACCGCGATGCGCACGGTGGCCTCCGCCCACGCCGACCCCTATAGCTGCGTGGCCGGCGCGGCCGCCGCCCTCTACGGCCCCCGCCACGGCGGCGCCAACGAGGCCGTCATCACCATGCTCGGCCAGATCGGGGGCATCGACGAGGTCGACGGCTACGTCCAGCGGGTCAAGCGGGGCGAGGTCAGGCTCCAGGGCTTCGGCCATCGCGTCTACAAGAACTACGACCCCCGGGCGAAGATCATCAAGGAGACGGCCGACGAGGTATTCGCCATCACCGGCCGCAACCCGTTGCTCGACATCGCCCTCAAGCTCGAAGAGGTCGCCCTGAGCGACGAGTACTTCACGTCCCGCCAGTTGTACCCGAACGTCGACTTCTACTCGGGCCTGATCTACCAGGCGATGGGATTCCCCGTGGAGATGTTCACGGTGCTCTTCGCCATACCCCGGACGTCGGGGTGGCTAGCACATTGGGTCGAGCTGCTCGAGCAGGACCAGAAGATCGCTCGCCCCCGCCAGCTCTACGTGGGCGCGCTCGAGCGGCCCTACGTGCCGATCGAGCAGCGGGGCTGAGGACCGTCGCCTCGCCGCCGCCGGCAATCGCCCCATGCACGCGGTCACCATCGTCGACGGCGCCCTCGCCTGGCTCCCCCATCCCGATCCCGAGCCCGGCACGGCCGATCTGCTGGTCCGGGTCCGGGCCGCCGGAGTGTGCCGGGGTGACCTGATGCAACGAGAGGGCCTCTATCCGCCGCCTCCCGGGACCGCTCCCCCGGAGTTGCCCGGCCTCGAGCTGGCCGGCGAGGTGGCGGCCTGCGGCCCGGGCGTGCGCCGGTTCGGCGTGGGCGACCGCGTGATGGCGGTCGTCCCGGGCGCCGCCCAGTCCGAGCTGGCGGTGGTCCCGGAGCTGCTCGCCGTCCCGGTGCCCGACGGCGCGAGCTGGGCCCAGGCCGGCGGCTTCCCCGAGAACTACACGACGGCCCACGACGCCTTGTTCACCCAGTGCGGCCTTGCCGTGGGCGAGCGCGTCTGCATCCACGGCGCGGCCGGGGGCGTGGGCACCGCCGCGGTGGAGCTGGCGGCGGCCGCCGGCAGCTCCGTGGTCGCGACCGTGCGGAACGAGGCGCTGCGCGAGGGCGTCGCGGCGTTGGGTGCCGCCGTGGTGGCCCCCGAGGCGTTCGTGGACGCCGGACCGTTCGACGTGATCCTCGAGCTGGTCGGAGCGAGCAACATGGCCGCCAACCTCGAGGCACTGGCGGTCGGGGGACGGATCGCGGTCATCGGCGTGGGTGCGGGCTTCACCGCGGAGCTCAACCTGCTCGCACTGATGGGCAAGCGGGCCCGGATCCACGGCTCGACCCTGCGGGCCCGTCCGCTGGAGGACAAGGCCCAGGCCGCCCGCCGCATCGAGCGCCATGTCCTGCCGCTGCTGGCCAGCGGCGCCGTGACCGTGCCCATCGCCGCAACCTTCCCTATGTCGGATGCTGCAGCTGCGTACGAGCGATTCGCCGCCGGCGGCAAGCTCGGCAAGATCGTGCTGCTGTCGGAGTAGCGACGTGCATTCACGAAGTTCATGCGGTGTCGCCCGGCAACGGGATGATCGTCGCGCTGGCCTGCACCGCGTCGCGCACCGTGAACCACACCGTGAGGTGGTCCTCGGCCTCGTCGACCAGCAGCTCGACCGCGTCGCCGGGCGCGATGCCCGGGCCGTACTCCATGACGGCCCGGTGGGGTCGGACCAGTATGCGGTGGGCGAAGGCGGTGCCCGGCTCCACCTGCTCCTCGATGGCGGCCCAGTACGCCGCGTTGTTGACGTGGCCTAGGAGATCGATGTCCACCGCCCGCAGGACCCACCGTTCGGCCGCGGCACCGATCGGTGGATCACCGAGCCACAGCCGACTCGATACCCGACGACCACCCGCCGACTCCGCGTAGATGTCGTGGAACGCCGGCGGCAGCCGCACCGGTGCGCCGCTGGCCACGTCGACGTGGATCCACAGAGTGGCGATCTCGACCCGTCCGCCCCGTTGGCCCACCATCGACAGGCGGCGTTCGGCCCAGCGACCACCCAGGCCGGCGCACCAGGTGCCGAGGTCCAGCCACTCCCGCCAGCGGGGCGGCCGATGGACATCGATAACCGCGCGACGGACCACCCAGGTCGTGCGGGCATCGTCGATGCCGCAGTCGGCCGTGTCGTCGTTGCCGATGTCCTGGAGGTAGCGGGCACAGGCGTCGAGGCGGAGACGCCCCGTGGGATCGGCGTCGGACAGGCGCACCCGCCGCCCCGATCGGAACACCCGTCCCCGGTTCGGCGGGGGCGCCAGCGATTCGTCGAGCATGGCGACAGAATGTCCCACTTAGGAACTGAGCGGATAGGCACGTCCCCTTGGCTCACGGTGGTCAGCGCTGCCGGGGAGCCGAGCTGTTGACTGGTGGCCGACCGCCAAATTCCCACGCGTAGGCTGCACGAACCGCCCTATCCGCTCGGCTCCTTGATGCTCGGAACGCTGCACTGGGTCCCCGCACCCACCCGACCCGACCTGCTCGCCCCGCCCGTGGCCGCCGCCCTCGACCAGGCGCCCGGTGACCCTGACCAGGTGATGGTGGCACCCATCGACCCCGGGCTGGCCGACACAGCCGCCTTCTGCGACGCCTACGGCGTGACGCTGGACGTGTCGGCCAACTGCGTGGTGGTCGCCGGAAAGCAGTCCGGCGAGACCCGACTGGCCGCGGTCGTCGTGCTGGCCAGCACGCGTGCCGACGTCAACAACCTCGTGCGCCGCCGAATCGAGGCCCGCAAGGCGTCGTTCGCGGCCATCGACCTGGCGGTCGCCGCGACCGGCATGGAGTACGGCGGCATCACGCCCATCGGCCTGCCACCGGACTGGCCATTGCTGATCGACGGCGCGGTCGTCGCCACGCCCGAGGTGATCGTGGGCAGCGGCCTGCGCCGCTCCAAGCTCGCCCTGCCGGGCGCCTGGCTGCCCGGGCTCCCGGGTGCCGAGGTCGTCGACGGGCTCGGCCTGTAGCCGTCACCCCAGCCGTAAGCGGAACCCGCGGAGCCAGAAGCCGGGGAGCGGTTCCCAGTCGAGTGACGCGTCGCGGGCGAAGCCCAGGCGCTCGTAGAGGCGATGGGCTGCGGTCATCCGGTCGGTCGAGTGGAGCAAGATCTGGCGCCGGCCGGTGGCGCGGGCCCGGTCGACGCAGGCCCGGCTGAGCGCCTCGCCGACCCCCTGCCCCTGCGCCTCCGGCGCCACCGCCAGCATGCGGATGCCGGCCCCATCGGGCTCGCTGAACTCGGCCCACGACGAGCCGGGCCCGGGCACGAAGGTGACGCCGCCGACGACCGTCCCGGCGTCGTCGACCGCCACCAGGACCTCGGCGTCGGCGACCCGGCCCGCCACGTCACGCAGCTCGCCGACGTAGTCGTTCTCGTCGACGACCGCGGGGTCGATCGCGGCGTAGGCGGCGACGGTGAGGTCGCCGAGCGCCTGGTGCTCGTCGGGTCGCACCGGCCGGATGTCCATCCGCCGACGGTAGTGAGTACCGTCGCCGCCGATGGACTTCGCCCTGTCCCCGGAGTTGACGGCCTTGCGCGAGGAAGCGGTGAAGGTGGGACAGGAGGCGTCCGAACGCGCCGATGTGCCCGACGACAGCTGGATCATCGGGCACGACCGCACCTTCGCCCAGGAGCTTGGCGCCCGCGGCTGGCTCGGGATGACGTGGCCGGTCGAGCACGGGGGCGGTGGCCGCAGCCCGCTCGACCGCTTCGTTGTGTTCGAGGCGCTGATCAGCACCGGGGCACCCGTCGCCGCTGCCTGGTTCGCCGATCGGCAGATGGGCCCCACCCTGCTGCAGTTCGGCACCGACGAGCAGCGGGCCCGGTGGCTCCCCGGGATCATCGCGGGCACGTCGATGTGGTGCATCGGCATGAGCGAGCCCGACGCCGGCTCGAACGTGGCCGGTATCCGGACCCGGGCCGAGCGCGACGGCGACGAGTGGGTGGTCAACGGCCAGAAGACCTGGACCTCGGGCGCCGCCGACGCCGACTGGTGCTACCTCATCGCCCGCACCGACCCGGACGCCAAGCCGCACGAGGGCCTGTCGGAGCTCGTCGTGGACATGCGGTCGCCCGGGGTCTCGGTCCGGCCGATCGTCGACATGACCGGCAGCCGCCACTTCTGCGAGGTCTACTTCGAAGGCGTGCGGGTGCCCGACGACCACCTCGTCGGCGAGCTGAACGGCTCGTTTCGCCAGGTCATGCGGCAGATGGAGCACGAGCGCGGCGGCATCGACCGCCTGGTCTCCAACCGCCGGCTGTACGAGGACGTGCAGCCCTGGGCCGACACCGCCGATCCGCTGATCCGCCAGGAGATGGCCGCCATCGAGTCCGGCTACCGGATCGGCCGCCTGCTGGTGCTGCGCGAGACCCTCGGCCAGACCCCAAGGCAGTTCTCGGCGGCCACCAAGACCTTCTGCACCGAGCTCGAGCAGCGCGTCGCCGCCTTCTGCAGCCGCGTGCTGGGGCCCTGGGCCCTGCTGGCCGAGCCCGGGGACGGCGGCGGGATGCCGGCCCTGGCCCGCCGTGTCAGTCGCAACCTCTGCTACGCCCCCGCATACACGATCATGGGCGGCACGACGCAGATCCTGCGCAACATCCTCGGCGAGCGCACCCTAGGCCTCCCCCGCGAACCGCACTGAGGTTTCGTTCCGCAACACGACGCTCGCCGACGCTGGCGGGGGGCGTGGGGGGCAGAGGCTCCGCCGGAGCCCCCCTCTGTCGCTCGATCCGGCTCCGCCG
>DASSDL010000110.1:0-4520 GCA_035697145.1 Acidimicrobiales bacterium | reverse complement strand
TGGCTCACTCGTGCGCGGCCCGGAGTTGACGCACGACTCCTCGACCAACGCGCTGATCCAGCGTTACCGCGCAGCCGTAGGGCGCGGCGGCTAGCCCCAGCAGTTCCGCACGCCGAAGGCCACGTTCTGGGAGTCCACGCCTTCTACGGGGTCGCCGGTGATGAGCTCTACGCCGGTGTCGAGGTAGCCGGACGGCTCCGCGCCGCCGCGGGCTGCCTTGGCGAGGGCTTCCACGCCCTCGCGCGCCATGTTTTCCGGGTACTGCTGGGCGGTGGCGTCGATGACGCCTGGTCTCACCCCGTCCTTGATCGCGTCGCAGCCGCCGTCGACGGATACGAGGATGACGTCGTCCTGACTCTTGCCGGCGGCGTCCAAGGCCGCGGCGGCGCCGAAGGCGGCGGGCTCGTTGACGGTGTAGACAACGTTGATGTCCGGGTTCGCGCGGAGCAGCTGCTCCATTCCGGCCCGCCCCTTCGCCTCGTCGCCCTCGGTGTCCACGCTGCCGACGATCTCCGGGTCGCCGTCCTCGATCCCGAAGCCCTTCAGGAACCCGTCGTGGCGTTGCTCGCCGGAGCCGATCCCCGGCGCGAGGTCGAGCATCGCGATCTTCGGCTCGAATCCATCCTCCCGGGCCTTGGCCCTGGCGTAGCGGCCGATGAGCTCGCCGGCTCTCGTGTTGTCCGTGGCGAACAGGGCGTCGACGGCCGACTCGGGGTCGGTCGGAGTGTCGACAGCGATCACTGTCACGCCCGCGCGGCGCGCGTCCCGGATCACGGGCACGACGGCCTCCGAGTCTGTGGGCGCGATGAGGATGCCCTTCGCACCACGCCTGGTCATGTCCTGGATCGCCCGCACCTGACTCCGGTAGTCGACGTCGCTGCGCCCCGTCGCGGTGAGCAGCTCGACGTCGTCGTCGTCGGCGGTGTCCTGCGCGACCTCCCGCATCGTCACCCAGAACGGATTGGTCTCCTGCTTGGTGATGAGCCCCAGGGTGACTCGCTCCTCGTCGTCGCCGCCGCACGCGGCCACGCCAAGGCCGAGCAACGCGGCAACCGCCGCCGCGACGAGCCCTGCCGACAGCTGCCCGAGACGCCGGCGACCATCGGACATGAGAGCGTTCCTCCCGGGCGAACAACCCGTCGCCACCCGCGACGGTGCTCGAGACATCCCTCCCGCGCTGTCCTTAGTTTCTCGTGGGCACATCGGCATCGACCTCGCTGATTCCCCTCGCCTCGCCCTGGCCGCCGGTCAGTGGGCGCCGTCGGTCACGAGCTTGCCGTCGCGCGGACCGGCGCGAAGGTCGAACAGCGCGTAGCAGGTCACGACGGCGAGGCACGCGGCCGGCACGATGAAGCCCGCGGCCGCGCCTGCCGTGTCCATGATGCGTCCTTGGACCAGGGGCAAGAGCGCTCCGCCGAGGATGGCCATCACCAGACCGGCGGCACCGAACTTCGTGTCCTCCCCCAGCCCTTGCAGGGCGACACCGTAGATAGTCGGAAACATGAGCGACAGCGACAGCGAAATCCCGACGACCGCGATAAGGCCGACCATGTTCTGTGAGAAGACGGCGGTGAGGGACAGACCAACCCCGAGAGCGCCCATCAGGAACAGCAGCAGCGTCGGTCGAAACTTCCCGACCAGGTACGTCATGAGGAACCGAGCGACGAGGAACAAGATCAGGCTCGCCTGCAGGTACCAGCCGGCGGCGTCAGCCGAAACGCCGACCACGTCGCGGGCGTACTGGATGGTGAACGACCACGCGCACACCTGGGCGGCGACGTTGAAGAACTGGGCCGCCACGCCGTACCGGTAGTGGCGGTTGCGCCACAGACGCCCGGGTGCCCCGCTTCTCGTCTCACCGGTTTGATCGCTGCGCTCTGCCGGTGTCTCCATCTTCCGCAAGGCGATGAGGACCCAGATCAGCACAAGCACTGCGGCGATGCCCAGGTAGGGCCCCAGCACCAGCGCGAGATCGTCCTCCTGGCTCTGGCGCAGCTCTGCCGAGCTCATGATCGTCTTCTCCGCCTCAGACGTGATGCTGGGCAGAATGATCACTGCGCCGAGCAGCACGCCGATGTTCGCGCCGACCGGGTTGAAGGCTTGAGCGAGGTTGAGCCGCTGCGTCGCGGAGCCTTCCGGGCCCATCGCGATGACGAAGGGGTTGGCCGAGGTCTCGAGGATCGACAGCCCGGCGGCGAGCACGAACAGGGAAATGAGGAACGGGAGGTACTCGAGGAGGTTGCTCGCCGGGATGAACAGCAGGCCGCCCAGTGAGGCGAGCCCTAGGCCGGTGAGGACACCGACCTTGTAGCCGAAGCGCCTGTTGATCAGGGCCGCGGGAATCGCCAGTGAAAAGTACGCCCCGTAGTACGCGAACTGGACCAGTGCCGACTCGAAGTTCGACATCGTGAAGATCTGCCGGAATACCCCGACGAGCACATCGGTGAGGTTGGCGGCGGCTCCCCACGCCGCGAAGCACAGGATGAGGAGGATGAACGGAACCGCCAGACCCGGCTGGACCAACCGTGCCTTGTCGGCGCGGCCTTCGGCCGGCGATTGCGTCCCGCCCTGCGCGACCGACCCTCGCTCCATCCGAACCACACCTCCGCCGCTGACGATGAGCGCCAAGCTGCCTCGGCCCCCGGCGGCGCCATCGTACCGCCGAATGATCGACCTCGGAACCGCAGAGACGGCGGATCTACCTCTCGTTGAACAGGCGCAGATCTGACGGCTCGCGCAGCAGACCCTCGAGGATCTTGTTGCCCTCGGTGTTGTTGGGCTGGCGCATGTGCTCGTCCCACGCCGCGCGAGAGCGGAACATCTCGAGCATCACCCAGGTGTCGGGTTCGTCCTGCGGCTGCACCAGGTGCATGAAGACGCACCCCGGCTCCGTGAGGGCGCTCCGGCGCATCGACTGCAACTGCGCCTCGGCTTCCTGGAGCCGGTCCAGTCGAGGCTTGATCGTGACCACGAGAAAGAGAGGCCGCCCTTGGTCGCTCATGGGCCCTTCCTACCCCCGGGTTCAGCGTCGTAGCTCTCCGCATGGAGCGGATTCGATGCTGGCACGACCTGGCGATGATCGCTCGCTGCCCTAAGCCGACGCGGACGCCGGTCGACCGGGACTTGACGGGCCGCACTATGATCCCGCGAGTGCGGCCTGCGCCGCGGCTCGCCCGCTCGGCCGACGGCGCGTCGGGAGCTACCTCGATCTCATCGAGTGAGGTGAAGCGGATGTTCGTTGTCGTCGGAGAGGCGCTCGTCGACTTGGTGGGGCAGCGCGGAGGCCGGACATTTTCGGCGCTTCCGGGCGGCAGCCCGGCGAACGTCGCGCTCGGTCTGGCCCGGCTGGGCGTTCCCGTGACGCTCAACACGCGCCTGGGGCGGGACGGCTTCGGAGAGATGGTTCGGTCGCACCTCGAAGCCAGCGGCGTGCGGGTCGACGGAGGCGCTGGCGAGGGCGCGAAGACAACCCTGGCGATCGCGACCCTCGCCGCGGGGATTGCGTCCTACGACTTCCGGATCGACTGGGATGTGGAGGCCCTGGTACCCCTCCCGGTTGAGACGCGCTGCCTGCACACCGGGTCACTGGCGACGGTCCTGCCACCGGGGAGGGCGAACGTCGTCGACCTCGTGGAGCGAGAGCACGAGCGGGGCCGGGTGACCGTTTCGTATGACCCCAACGTGCGGCCCGCGCTGCTCGGCGACGCGGCGCGGGCGCGACCGGACATCGAGCACCTTGTCGCCATGTCCGACGTCGTCAAGGTCAGCGACGACGACCTCCGCTGGCTCTACCCCGACCGGTCCGATGAGGAGGTCGCGCAGGGCTGGCTCGCCTC
The DNA here is from genome assembly GCA_035697145.1 of Acidimicrobiales bacterium. Classification (GTDB taxonomy): domain Bacteria; phylum Actinomycetota; class Acidimicrobiia; order Acidimicrobiales; family VFJN01; genus DASQUK01. The sequence goes on along the minus strand of DASSDL010000110.1, from coordinate 684 downwards.
GGGGCCTGCGCTGGTCGTCGTGACCCGCGGCGGGGCCGGCGCCTACGCCGTCTCTGCGGGCCTGGAGCTTCGCCGGGCCGCGGTGCCGATCGATCTCGTGGACACGGTCGGCGCGGGTGACTCCTTCACCTCCGGTCTGCTCGACGGGCTCCATCGTGCCGACCTCATAGGCGGCGCGCGCCGCGACGCGCTGGCGACGATCGACGAGGCCACGCTCGGCAGCGTCGTCGATGCGGCGGCCCTCATCGCGGCGATCACATGCTCGAGGCCCGGCGCCGACCCGCCGACGCGAGCTGAGGTCGACGCAGCCGGGCGACTTGCATAGCGATGCGGCAGCTGGTCCCGTCATGTGCGCCAGCAGCTGCCGTCGGCGTGCTCCGGTCGCCGCCCTGGCCACCGACGCGGGCCCGTCGTACGACCTGACGATGTGGAGGCCGCATGACCGACGCCGAACTTCTCGCCAATCGCTCGCATCCGCACCCGCACGGTTACCTCGGAGCGCATCCGAGCGGTGACCGCATCGTCATCCGCGCGTTCCATCCGGGGGCGCAGGAGGTGACCGCGGTACTCGACGACGGTAGCCGCCAGCCGCTCGAGCAGTCGCATCCGGCCGGCGTCTTCGCGGCCGAGGTCACGGGCCGCAAGCTGCCGCTGCGCTACCGCCTCGACGTGACCTACGACGAG
>DASSDL010000109.1:0-9750 GCA_035697145.1 Acidimicrobiales bacterium | reverse complement strand
ATCTGGTGCGGTCCGACCCAGTGGGACGGAGCGACAGCTATGCGGATCAGTGTGTCCTCTTGGAAGACCGGCATCGCCGACGCCACGTTCGCCGCCGACGTGATCCTCGACTGTGCCGACCGCGTCCGGGCCAACGCCCGCGCCTAGGGCGGCAGCCGGGGCGCCAGCGACCGGGGCCGACCCTGATCAGCGGAGGTACAAACGAACCAGCCCGACGGTCAGCTCTTTGTCTGCCCCGAAGGGGGGATCGACGACGTCATCGCCCTGCAGGATTCCGTCGGCCAGGGACACTCGTGCGGTCGCAGCGGCCTCAGCTGTGCTGTTCGAGGTAGCGCTGGATCTGGCGGCGCTCCCAGTCGGCGCCGAAGAGCCCGCCGATGCCGAACATGATGACGGCTGCGACCGCCACCACTGAACCGCTGCCGAGCATTGGCCAGTAGAACCAGAGGCTCTCAGTACCGTCGGCCATGTCGATCGTGAACCACATGAGGCTGAGGACGGCGTAGATGCCGAGGATCGTGTAGAGGATCCGCTTCTTACGAACCCACCGGAGAGCATCCTTCCGGGCAACGTCCTGGTCGGGTCGCTCGATTACTGCGGGCGTGTTGCTGGTCATCATCGACTCCCTGTCTCGTCATGCCCCCGCGGGTGCAGTTCGTCTCGGTCATGGATCGACGGTACGACGAGGTTCCGACCTGTCGCATCGTCCCGCGGTACCAACGAAGGCCGTCCCTCGGTACGAACCAGGGGGGGTCCTCTGGTACGACGCCCACCGCCTCGGCGGCTGATGCCGCAGTCCGCTGGCGCTGCATCCGCCTCAGACTCGGAACAGCTAGCCAAGCCGATGGTGGTCTGGGTGTGCCGCGACGTGGCACACCGGCGTCACGCCTTACCTGTGTTGCCGCGTTCAGCGCGGGTGTCAAGGGACAGAGAGAGCCATGTGGGTGACCATCTCCTCGGCGCAACGGTCGCCAAAGTCGAGTCAGATCGGCTCGGGCAAAAGTGTCCTTGGCCGCGATCCTGCGTGTCACGTGGTCATCGAAGATCCCCACGTCTCGCTGCAGCACGCCCAACTCGAGGTCACGCGTGGCGGGGCATGGCTGACCGACCTCCAGTCGACCAACGGCACCTTCGTGACAGGTGGAAGGCTGCAGCGGCCGGTGTGGCTGGACGTCCCCGCGGAGTTCCGCATCGGCGAAACCACCGTGCGGCTGACAGTCAACGAGCCGACAGTCGCGCTCGGCATGGTGCCCGACCCGCCGCGATGGCACGGTGCGCGTGGTCCGGCGACCAGCGCACCTGCCGCTCCCTGGGAGTCGCACCACGTACGGGACGCCGGCCCGATGGCCAGGGGTGACGTTGCCATCAGTGGAGGCCGGGATGCAGCGGGCCGCGACTTGGTCATCCACGAAGGCTTCAAATTGCGAACCCGCATGCGCAGGTCCGCCAAGGACTGCATTCGCCTCGGCTGTGTGCTGCTCCTCGCTGGCTTCGGTCTCTTCGGCTACTTCGTCATCACTTGGAACAACGAGATCTTCGATGCTGTCACCGACTCCACCGCTACCGAGCATCCCGACCTGCCCTCGCCGCTGCCGTGGCTGCCGCTGGGCGCCGGCCTGATGTTCGCCGGTCTCGTCCTAGTCGTCACCGGTCTGCTCATCCCGCGTGACCGAGTGGTCACCCGGAGCCATACGTAGCGATGGACCCAGCGACGCTCGCCTCGATCGCCGTCGCAGCGCTGGTCCAGTACGTGGGTCGCAAGGCCGTCGGTCTTGCGGAGCGAGCAGGCCGGGACGTCGACCAAGCGGTCGACGAGCGGCTCGACCGCCTCTACGAGGCCGTGAGGGGGTGCCTCGCACCCAACCGCCGAGCCGAGCGCGCACTGCGGGACCTGGAGGGCAATCCGGGTGACACACGTCGCCAAGGGCGTCTGGAGCTTGCAATCGAGGGCGTCCTCCAGGACGACCCCGTGTTCGCCGCCAAGTTGACTGCCATGCTCGACGACCTGGCGCAGCGGCCACCGCCCGGCGGTGTGTCCGTCCGCGATGCGGGCCCGGTGGCGCTCCACGGTGACGTGGTCATACGCGGCCGGAATGTTGCCGGCCGCGACCTGACGATCGGTCATCACGACTAAGGAGCCGGCGGATAGGCCAGCTCGTTCAGCCCACGCGTGGCTAGTCAACTGGTCGTAGCTATGCGGCATATGACCGCACGGCTAGGACCAGTTCACGGAGCACCCTCGGCGGTTGGCGCCCTCGGCGGTCGGCGCCCTCGGCGGGATTCGAACCCACGCACACGGCTCCGGAGGCCGATGCTCTATCCCCTGAGCTACGAGGGCAGGAGGAGACAGGGTAGCGCCCACCCGCTCCGCCGCCGAACCGGCCGACCGTCGTGATCCCGGCCCCGGCGTGCAACGTGATCGACTGACCAACAACCCGGCGCCGCAGCCACGAGTTTCAGCAAACACGACTCGCCGGGCAACGCGTGCGGGCCCGGCGAGACGTGTCGCTACGATCGATTCACCCCGTCCCTCCAAGACGATCCGGTGGACCATGATCCGCGACGTCCTCGAAGCGTCCCTGCGCAGCGCCCTCGACAAGGTGGGCCTCGAGCCGCCGGGCAGCATCACGCTCGAACGCCCGGCGCGGCGGGAGCACGGGGACTGGTCCAGCAACGTGGCCCTCGCCACCGCCAAGGCGGCGGGCCGCAACCCCCGCGAGCTGGCGACCCAGATCGCCGAGGTGCTCGACGCCGAGCCGCCTACCCATGTGGAGCGCGTCGAGATCGCGGGTCCCGGCTTCGTGAACTTCCACCTGGCACCCACCTGGCTGCACGACGTGCTCCGCGAGGCGGTCGATGCGGGCGAGGAGGACTACGCGCGGCTCGGATTCGGCGCCGGGGAGCGGGTGCAGGTCGAGTTCGTGTCCGCCAACCCCACCGGTCCCATCCATGTCGGCAACGGGTGGTTCGCCTCCTACGGCGACTCGGTGGCCCGGTTGCTAGCTCGCTGCGGCTACGACGTCAGCCGCGAGTACTACGTCAACGACACCGGTGGTCAGATCCGGCTCCTGGGGGAAAGCGTGCTGGCCCGCCGGGCCGGGGTGCCGGTGCCCGACGGCGGCTATCCCAGCGGGTTCGTGAAGGGACTGGCCAGCGCCTACGACGGCCCCAACGACATCGACCGGGCGGGGCGCTGGGCCGCCGAGCACATCCTGGCGTTCATCCAGAACCAGATGGCGTCGGTCAACATCGGCTTCGACGAGTGGTTCAGCCAGGCATCGATCCAGGAGAGCGATGCCGTCGTCGAGACCGTCGCCGAGCTGCAGGACCGCGGCCTGGTCTGGGAGGAGGACGGCGCCCTGTGGCTCAACACCGCCGCCCACGGCGACCCCCGCGAGAAGCGTGTGCTCCGCAAGTCGGCCGAACAGGGCGGGGACTACACCTACCTGGCCGGTGACCTCGCCTACCACCGCAACAAGTTCGCGGTGCGGGGTTTCGATCGGGTCATCGACGTGTGGGGCGCCGACCACCAGGGCCAGGTGTCCAGCCTGACCGCCGGGGTCGAGGCCCTCGGCGTCGAGAAGGGCCGGCTCGAGGTGCGCATCGGGCAGATGATCAGGCTCGCCGGTGGGCGCATCGGCAAGCGGCTCGGCAACGCCGTCGACCTCGACGACCTGGTCGACGAGATCGGCGCCGACGTCATGCGGCTGCTGTCGCTGGTCAGCTCCATCGACCAGTCGCCGACCATCGACCTCGACAAGGTGCGCGCCGAGTCGAAGGAGTCGCCCGTCTACTACGTCCAGTACGCCAACGCCCGGATCCACTCCATCGGCAAGAAGGCGGACGAGCTGGGCGTGGCCCGGGCGCCGCTGGCGGACGTCGACCTGGCGCCGCTCACCCACGAGCGCGAGCTCGATCTGTTGCGGACGCTGTCCACGCTGCCCGAGGTGGTCGAGCTGGCCTGCCTGGAGCGGGCGCCCCACAAGGTGACGGCCTGGGTGCGCGAGCTGGCCGACCGCTTCCACGGCTTCTACCACGACTGCCGCGTGCTGGGCGACGACGTGCCACCAGAGACCACGCAGGCCCGCCTGTGGCTGGTCGAGTCCACCCGCATCGGCCTCGCCATCGGCCTCGACCTCCTGGGCGTCACCGCCCCGGAGTCGATGTGAGCCGCCCGCCCGAGATTCCTGCCGCGGATCTGGTGCCTCTGGCCACCGAAACCGCGGCAGGTTTCGAGGAGGCCACCGATCCGCTCCCGCGACGCCTGCTGCCCGACTCGGCCGAGATCCTCCCCGACGGGTCGCTGGCCATCGGGGGATGCGCCGCTGGCGACCTGGCCGCCGAGTTCGGCACGCCGCTGTTCGTCTACGACGAGGAGCATCTCCGCGCCCGCTGCCGCGAGGCGGTGGCGGCCTTCGGCGGCGGGGTGTCCTACGCCTCCAAGGCGTTCCTGTGCGTGGCCATGGCCCGCCTGGTCCACGAGGAGGGCATGCACCTCGACGTGGCCAGCGGCGGTGAGATGCACGTGGCGCTGGCGGCTCGGGTCCCGGCCGACCGGCTGGTCCTGCACGGCAACAACAAGAGTGAGACCGAGCTGAGGCGAGCCCGGGAGGTCGGCGTCGGCCGCACCGTCGTCGACAGCTTCGACGAGCTCGATCGGCTCGACCGGCTCCACGCCGCCGATGGACGGGTCCCTCGGGTGCTGGTTCGGGCGACACCCGGGGTCGAGGCCCACACCCACGAATTCGTGCGCACCGGGCAGATCGACTCCAAGTTCGGCTTCGGCGTGGCGTCCGGCGACCTGGCCAAGGCGGTCGAGCGGGCTTCGGGGTCGCCGGCGGTCGCGCTGGTGGGCGTCCACGCCCACATCGGCAGCCAGGTGTTCGTGGCCGACTTCTTCCACCAGGCCATCGAGGTCATCGCCCCCTGGGTGCGCGACCTCGACCTGCCGGAGCTGTCGATCGGCGGCGGGCTCGGGGTCCCGTACGTGGTCGGCGAGGATGCTCCCTCGATCATCGAGTGGGGGCGCACGGTGCTCGACGCCTGCCGCAACGCCGGCATCCGCAGCCGCGTGACCGCCGAGCCGGGCCGGGCCATCGCCGCCCGAGCGGCGGTCACGCTGTACACGGTCGGCACCATCAAGCACATCCCGGGCGTGCGCACGTACGTCGCGGTCGACGGCGGCATGAGCGACAACCCCCGCCCGGTGCTGTACGGCAGCGGCTACGAGGCGTTCCTGCCCCGGGCCGTCGACGCTCCCCGCCCGTGGACCGCAACGATCGTGGGCAAGCACTGCGAGTCTGGGGACATGTTGGTGTGCGACGCACAGCTGCCGGACGGCGTGCGGGTCGGTGACCTCCTGGCGACACCGGTCACCGGCGCGTACGGCCATTCCATGGGGTCGAACTACAACAAGGTCACGCGGCCCGCAGTCGTGTTCGCGTCGGGCGGCGACGCCCGCCCCGTCGTGCGCCGGGAGACCGAGGACGACCTGCTCCGCTACGACCTCTGATGTCCAGCTGTCGTCGCCCCGCTCCTAGCATGGCTTGCCCATGACTCCCGAGCCCGTACGTGTCGGCCTACTCGGCTGCGGCAACGTGGGGGCCGCGCTCGTCGAGCTGATCCGCACCCGGTCCGACGACATCGCCGCCCGCACCGGACTCGCTCTCGAGGTGGCGCGCGTCGCCGTCCGCAGCATCACCAAGGAGCGCTCGGTGGCGCTACCGGAGGGCGTGCTCACCCATGACGCCGCCGGCGTGGTGACCGATCCCGACATCGACGTGGTCGTGGAGGTCATCGGCGGGATCGAGCCCGCTCGGGAGCTGACGCTCGACGCCATCAAGGCCGGCAAGCCGGTGATCACCGCCAACAAGGAGCTGCTGGCCAACGTCGGTGCCGAGCTGTTCGCAGCGGCCGACCACGCCGGCGTCGACCTGCTGTTCGAGGCCGCGGTCGGCGGCGGCATTCCCGTGATCCGGCCGCTGCGGGAGTCGCTCGCGGGCGAGCGCATCGACCGGGTGATGGGCATCGTCAACGGGACAACCAACTACATCCTCACCCGCATGACCGAGGCCGGCGCCTCCTACGCCGATGCCCTGAGCGAGGCGCAGAGCCTGGGCTACGCCGAGCGCGATCCCACCGCCGACGTCGAGGGCTACGACGCCGCCGCCAAGGCCGCGATCATCGCCTCCATAGCCTTCGGCGTGCGGGTGGTGGCCGGTGACGTGACCAAAGAGGGCATCGCCCACATCACCCGGGCCGACATCGACTACGCCGCCAAGATGGGTTACGTCATCAAGCTGCTGGCCATCGCCGAACAGCGGGACGGGCAGAAGCTCAGCGAGGTGGGCGTGCGCGTGCACCCGGCGATGGTGCCGGCCGAACACCCGCTGGCGTCGGTGCGCGACAGCTTCAACGCCGTGTTCGTCGAGGGCGCGGCCGTGGGTGAGCTCATGTTCTACGGCCGCGGCGCCGGCGGGTTCCCCACAGCCAGCGCCGTGCTGGGCGACCTGATCGACGCCGCCGTCAACCGTGCCCGGGGCAGCCACGCCAGCATCGGCGTGCTGGGCAAGGCCCGGATCCGCCCCATCGACGAGGTCGAGACCGCCTACTACCTCAACATCGACGTCTTCGACCGTCCCGGCGTGCTGGCTGCGGTCGCCGGGGTGTTCGGGGCGCACGGGGTGTCGATCCGCTCGATGGAGCAGGAGGGCTTGGGCGACGAGGCCCGCCTGGTGTTCATCACGCACATCGCCCGGGAGGCGGCCATGCAGGCCACGGTGCGGGACCTCCACCACCTGGACGCGGTCGATCGCATCACGTCGGTCCTCCGCGTCATCGGCGAGTAGGCGGGTCGCTCGGTGAAGTACGTCTCGACCCGGGGCCACGCACCGGTCGTCGACTTTTCCGATGTGTTGCTGGCCGGGCTCGCCGCGGACGGCGGGCTCTACGTCCCGGAGTCGTGGCCGGCCCTGCCCGACGGTTGGCGGGACCTCCGGCCGTATGTCGACGTGGCGAGCGAGGTGCTGTGGCCCTACGTCGAGGGGTCGACCCTGCCCCGGCAGGCACTCGATGAGCTGGTGGCCGAGACGTACGCGGCCTTCGACCATCCCGACGTCTGCCCGTTGGTCGAGCTCGAGCCGGGCCTGTGGGTCGTCGAGCTGTTCCACGGGCCCACCCTGGCGTTCAAGGACGTGGCGCTCCAGCTCGTCGGTCGCCTGTTCGACCGTGAGCTCCAGCGGCGCGGCGAGCGGCGCACGATCGTGGTGGCCACGTCGGGCGACACGGGTTCAGCGGCCATCGCCGCGTGCGTCGGCCGCCCCACGCTCGACGTGGTGGTGCTGCACCCCGCCGGGCGGGTGTCCGACGTGCAGCGGCGCCAGATGACGACCGTCGATGCGCCCAACGTGCACAACGTGGCGGTCGAGGGCACGTTCGACGACTGCCAGGACGTCGTGAAGGCGCTGTTCGCCGACGCCGCGTTGCGTGACCGGGTCGGGCTCTCGGCCATGAACTCGATCAACTGGGCCCGAGTAGCGGCCCAGGTCGTCTACTACGTCACCGCGGTCGCGGCATGCGGGCCTTGCGAGATGGCGGTGCCCACCGGAAACTTCGGCAACATCCTGGCCGGTTGGATCGCGCGGCGCTCGGGCGCCCCCATCGAGGGGCTCGTCATCGGGTCCAACCGCAACGACATCCTCACCCGCTGGGTGCGGACCGGGTCGCTGGTCGCCGACGAGGTCGTGCCCACGCTGAGTCCCAGCATGGACATCCAGGTGTCGTCCAACCACGAGCGCCTGCTGTTCGAGCTGCTCGGCCGGGACGGCGCCGCCACGGCCGAGCTGATGGGTCGGTTCCGGGCGCTCGGCTCGGTCGAGGGGCCGCGAGATCCCGTGTTCGCGGCCGCGAGCCTCGACGACGACGCCACGCTGGCGGTCATCGCCGGGCTCCACCGCCGCACCGGCTACCTGGCCGACCCCCACACGGCCGTCGGCATCGGGGCCGCGGAGACGTGCCGGCGCCGGCCCGACTTGCCGATGGTGTGCCTGGCGACGGCGCACCCGGCCAAGTTCCCCGATGCGGTCGAGCGGGCCACCGGCACTCGGCCGGCACTGCCCGACAGCCTCGCCGACCTGTTCGAGCGACCCGAGCGCTACAACGTCCTGTCGGCCGATGTGGACGCGGTGCGCCGCTACGTCGAGTGGGCGGTAGCCGCGCACTAAGGTCCCGCCGGTCTTGGGGAACCACCTCGGATCGTTGGGGAGGATGTGCGATGCGCCGGATGACGCTGGCGGTGGCCGTGCTGGTGGTCGGCGCCTTCGGGGCCGCCTGTGGTGACGACGGCGGTGGCGGATCCGGCGGCGAGTCGTCGTCCGCCGAGGGCCAGGAATACGTCGACGCCATTGTCGCCAGCAACGACGAGTCGGACCTGACCGATGAGCAGAACGAGTGCTTTGCCCGCGCCTTCGTCGATGCCGTGGGCGTCGACCAGCTCCAGGGCGCCGTGAGCCCTGACGAGATCCGCGAGAACCCCGAGAGCTCCCCCGGGGAGTTCGGCATCACCCTCGACGGCGACCAGGCCGACGCGTTGTGGGAAGACGTCAACGAGTGCATGGACGTGAGGGCGGCCTTCGTCGAAGGCCTCACTCAGGGCGAGGACATGTCCCAGGAGACAGTTGACTGCCTGGAGGACGCGATCGACGATGACCTGCTCCAGCGGGTGCTGGTGACGAGCCTCATGGAGGGGGAGGAGGCACTCCAGGAGGATGAGGAGCTGACGAGCGATCTCATCGGTGCGCTCAGCGATTGCCCGGGGGCCGTCACGGAAGGCTAGGCGACACCCCTCTGACCAGGTCGTGGGCGCCTGACTCTCGACCTCCACTCGAGGTCGAGAGCGCGGATGTCGTTCGGTGCTCCGACTGCCGCCTGCGAGACTGAGCGCGTGAAGTACGTGATCTGCGTCCCCGACGGCTGCGCCGACGAACCGTTGGGGCAGCTCGGCGGGCGCACACCGCTGGAGGTGGCGTCGATGCCGACGCTCGCCCGGCTGGCGGCCAGGGGCGAGGTGGGTCGGGCGGCGGTGATCCCCCCGAAGATGGCGCCGGGGAGCGATGTCGGCAACATGTCGATTCTGGGCTATGACCCCGCCCGCTACCACACCGGCCGCGCGCCCATCGAGGCCGCCGCCCTGGGCCTGCGCCTCGGGCCCGACCAGGTCGCGTACCGCTGCAACCTGGTGACCATCGGGCCCGACGGCACCATGGTCGACTTCGCCGGGGGGCATCCGTCGTCGGAGGCCGCCGCCCAGGTCGTCCGGGACCTCGACGCCGAGCTGGGGTCGGGTGCCGGCACCGGGGTGGAGTTCCACGCCGGCGTCCAGTACCGGCACATCGTCGTCGCGCCCGCCTCGTGGTCCGACGCGCAGTGCGCCCCGCCCCACGACCTGACCGGCCATCCGGCTCTGCTGCCGCACGGGTCGGCCGCGCCCCGGCTCATCGAGCTGATGGACGCCAGCCGTGCCATCGTCGGCGCCTCGCCCCTGGCCGCCACCCAGGTCTGGCTCTGGGGCCAGGGCTTCCAGCCGCAGCTCCCGTCGTTCGTGGAGGCGACGGGGAGGCGCGGGGCGCTGGTGACGGCCGTCGACCTCGTACGGGGACTCGGTGTCCTCACCCGCATGGACATCGTCGAGGTCCCCGGCGCCACCGGCTGGTTCGACACCGACTACGAGGGCAAGCGCGACGCCGCCCTGCG
>DASSDL010000108.1:0-38409 GCA_035697145.1 Acidimicrobiales bacterium | reverse complement strand
CCCGAGGCCGCCCCGCCGGTGGCGACGTGGAACACCTACGTCTGGGTCGAGAGCGCCGACGATACGGCGTCGAAGGTCCGCGATGCCGGCGGGGACGTGCTGATGGAGCCGTTCGACGTCATGGACGCTGGGCGCATGGCGGTCTTCACCGATCCCGAAGGGGCGGCCTTCTTCGTGTGGCAAGCGAAGGAGCTGATGGGCGCCCGAGTAGTCAACGAGCCAGGCTCGTTGAACTTCAATGGCCTGGCCACCCGAGACGTAGACGGCGCGAAGTCCTTCTACGGCCAGGTGTTCGGCTGGACCACGCTGGCCCTTGACGGCGGTGTCGAGATGTGGACGCTGCCGGGCTACGGCGACTACCTCGAGCGCGATAATCCCGATCTCCGTAAGGTGGTGGCGGAAGCGGGTGGGCCAGAGGGCTTCGAGGACGTCGTGGCCAACATCAATCCAATCCCGGACGATCAGCCCGACACGCCGGCGCACTGGAGCGTGACCTTCGCGGTCGACGACGCCGACGCCACGGCGGCGAAGGCCACCGAGCTCGGCGGGAAGGTGATCGTCCCGCCCTTCGACGCTCCCTGGGTCCGCATGACGATCATCAACGACCCGCAGGGCGCGACGTTCATCGCAAGCAAGTTCGTCCCCGAGAACAAGGACCTCGACAGCCAGTCGGGGGTCGGCTCCGGCTAGCCCGACTGGCGACCGCAAGCGCGAGACACGTCTGATCGATGCCGCCTGACCCGGTGCGGCTGACCAGTCGAAGACAGGACTCGTGCGCGCCCGTCTCCGTTGTCAACGCGCCGCGTCGAGCTCCAGGTGCCGGCCGAGGAGGGGCACGTCGAGCTGTTCCCGTCGCTCGAACGATAGTCCCGACCCGGCGGTGAGGTCGCGCAACGTCGAGGTCACCCATACCTCGCCCGTCTGAGCGCGATCGGCGACGGCCTGTGCGACTGCGACGCCGTCACCGGAGATGTGGGCGCCGCGCCGGGCTATCTCGGCGGTGTGCAACCCGACCGAGAGGTGAAGGTTGGCGGCCGTGGCGCGCTCGGCGAGGGCCAGTCCGCAGCGCACCGCTCGTCCAGGACCATCGAACGTGGCCAGCACCGCCGCGTGCTCAGCAAACGCGGGCATCCCCCGGTGCTGGTCGAGCACTCCTCCCAGGATGCCGCGCACCCATGCCGGGTCGATGTTCTCCTCGACGCGGACCGCGAGCAGCGTCGTGAGCGATGAGTCGATCGGCGTTGCGGATCCCAGCCCGCGGACGAAGTCCTCGACCGGATCGAGGATCTGGTCCGGATCGACGGCGATGAAGTGGTCGGTGCCGTCCAGCTCGATGAATCGGGCGCCTGGGATGTGCTCGGCGATGTACCGGCCCTCATCGACACTCGCGTCGATGTCGTGGCGGCGGTGCAACACGAGGGTCGGCGCCTGCACAGCACTGAGCACGTCACGCACGTCGACCAGCGAGTTCATCTCGATGAGGGCACGCGCCGCGCCCGGACTCGTGGCCGCACGACAGCGCTCTCCCCACCACCGGGCGAGCTCCTCGTCGGCGTTCGGGCACATGCGGCGCATGTCGGCCTCCCACGCCCAGTCCTGCTCGAGTTGCGCCGCGTACCGTGCCCGTTCCTCGGGACGGAAGCCCCACGGGTAGTCCGGCGCCCAGAGCCGCCGCGCGTAGCTCGAGTAGATGATCAGCCCGTGCACCCGCTCCGGGTAGCTAGCCGCATAGACGATCGACAACGGGCCGCCCTCGGAGTACCCGAACAGCACGGCCCGCCCGGACCGAGCGGCATCCAAAACTGCCACCACGTCGCCCATACGTGTCTCGAGATCGGGGAGCGCCCCGGGGCGGTCCGACATGCCGGTTCCCCGCTTGTCGAATCTGATCAACCGGCAGAAGGTGCCGAGGCGGCGGAGGAGGTGCGCGTGCCGTCGTTCGGTCCAGTCGAGCATGAGGTGCGAGACGAAACCTGCGACAAGCACCAAGTCGACGTCGCCCGCGCCCGTGATCTGGTAGGCGATGTTGAGGTCATCGCTCTGGGTGTACCGGATCGGGGAAGCGACGGCAGCGGCGACGACGGCCGCCTCGTCGGACTCGTCACCACTGGCCACCCCAGAGACCGCCGTCGTGCCTTCTCGATCGTCGGTCACCTCGTCGGTGGGCGCCACGAACCGGTACCCCCGGCCGTGCACCGTGCGGATGCAGCGCTGCAACTGGCCGTCGTCGCCGAGAGCCTTTCGAGCCGCCTTGATACGGCTCGTCAAAGCGGACTCCGAGACGAAGCGGTCACCCCACACCTCGTCGAGCAGCTCTTCCTTGGGCACGACGCGGTCGCGGTGCTGGACCAGATGCACGATCACGTCGTACACCTGCGGCTCGATCTTGACCGGCTCGCCCGCCCGCCGCAGCTCGAACAGGTCAGTGTCGAGCTCGCAATCCTCGAACAGATACCGCATCGGCAAGGAAGTCTGTCACTCTGCGCCGGACGGCCCCATCACGGAGCGCGACCACCAAGAGCCAGGATTACGTGCCTATCCGCGCACGTTCTTAACGCTGGCGGGTAGGGCCTACCTGGTTGCGGAGGGTGAGTGGCCTTGTCGCCCGCTGCAGAGGACGGCCATCGTCAACGTCATTCCGCCCCACATGGCGGCCAGCCCAGCGAGGGATGCCAACCGAAAGCGCCACAGGAGGTCAGCCTCGACGCCTTCCGGGATCGGGTCGGCGGAGGGGAGGACTGCATAACCGACTGCGAGCACCGCAACCGTCAGCGCCACGGCGGCGAGCCAGCGCCATGCCAGCTCGATGTGTCGGTCGGCGAGGCGAAGGGCGACTTCGTGGGCGAGCACCAAGGCCAGGACGGCCAGAGCGATGAGCGCCAAGTAGGAGATCGTGCGTTCGTTGATGGTTTCGGGGTCACCGACACCGGGCGGGTTGGGCGGGTACTTGAACCATGGGATCAGCGCATGGACGAGGAAGAGGAGGGCACCTGCGGCGACGGCCACGTGCCCGTCGGTCGGTAACGCCAGGCGATTCCTGACCTTTACGAACACGACTGTGAGGACCAGGCCGAGCACGATCGCGGTGATGAAAACGGCGGTGACGCCGCCGAGCACCTGCACCCCACGCGAGAACGTCTCTTCGTGGCCCTCGCCCTGCGACAACCGGGCTTCCACCTCGAGCGAGTCCCTGATCGACGGCTCCCCCAACCACCACAAGGTCAGCGCGCTCGCGGTCCCACCGACGAGTCCAGCGGCCAGACCGCGCCTCAGAAACGTGGAGAACGTCTCGGCCACTTCAGTGGCACGGGACACCGAGGAAGTGGCGGCCGTCGTGGAAGAACTCGTGGATGTTGTGCCAGGCGCCCGCGAGCAGCGCGCCGTTCTCCTGGAGCACTACGTACAGCATGAGGAGTCCGACGGCGAGTGCGAGCCACGCGACCACCGGCACCTCGATAGGTTCGACCTCGGGTCTGACGCCATCCAACGGACCGCTCCCCTGTCAGCTCGTACGCAGTTCATCGTAGATGGCGATGTGCTGCAGCGCCGTCGTGTCCCAGCCGAAGCGCGCCGCCACCTCGCGGCCCCGATGGCGCAGCATCGCACGCATGTTGTCGTCGTGCGCCACGGTCTCCAAGGCGTCGGCGAGCCCCTCGTCGTCGCTGGGGGCCACGGCGAGCGCATCGTGACCGAAGCGGACGTACTCGGCGAACACCGGCAAGCGGGTGAGCACGACCGGGAGACCGGCGGCCATCGCCTCGAGCACGGCGAGACCGAAGCCTTCGTTGACGGACGGGAAGGCGAAGGCGTCGGCCGCGTGGTACCACGCCGCCATCTCGTCGTCGGGAACCGTGCCCAGGACCGCGACGTCACGGCCGAACTCGAGGTCGAGGTCGGCCATGGCGGCGATGACGCGGTCGCGGTAGGGAGTGTGGTCCTGAAACGAATGGCCGCCGATGATGGCCAGCACCGGTGGACGAGCCCAGCGCCGGCGCAGCCGCGACAGGGCGCGAAACAAATGATCGGTGCCCTTGCGGGGCTCGATGCCGCCGACGGTCAGGATGAGGAACCGATCTTCTGCCCCAGCGCGGGCGCGCAGGGCGGCGGTTACCCGAGGGGCCGAGGCCGCAGCGAACCGGTCGACGTCGACGCCGTTCGTCACCACGTCAGCCTTGACTCCGTACTCGTCGGCGAGCCGCTTCTGCCACGTCCGGCTGACCACCAGCACGCGGTCGGGGTCGAGGATCGAACGCCGTTGGCACTCGACCAGGCTGGGCGTCGTGAAGTCATCGACGTGGTGCACCGTCCGCACGACACGGACCGGTGCGCCCCGACCGCGGACGCGCAGGGCGGCACGGGCGGCGATGCAGTCCTGCACGTGCAGCACCGGCGGCAACGCCCTCGCCCGCTCCACCAGCCCGGACTCGAGGGCATCGATGGCATCGAAGACGCGCGCATCGAGCTCTGGTGCCGGCTCGGGGGGCGCAACGAACGAGCACGGCACGTCGACAGGGCGATGGAACCCGACCCTTTCGTCGCCGAGCGCGATGATCTCGATCGGAAACGAGCGCTTTGCCAGGGCTTCGGCCAGCGCCAGCAGATGCACCACTCCTCCACGTGGCTTGGTGGAGTACGTGACCAGCCCAACGGGCCTCACCACAGGTCGGTCTCGACGATCTCGGGCCTACGCTGTGCGATCGCCGCCGCGGCAAGCGCTGCCCGTGCGGCCGTGGGCGCCACGAGGCAGCCGGCGTGCTCGAACGCTTGGCGCTGACGCGCCAGGCCTTGCGGATCCTCCTTGGTGCCGAGGACGTACACCACAACTCGCGGGCCTTCGGGCGTAGCCACGGCTGCGCACGCCGGCGCCAGCACCGAAGCCGGATCGTCGTGCCCGCCGTAGCCCAACACCACATCGAGCAGCACCACGGCGACGTCCTCGTCCTCTGCCGTCTCGGCCAGCAACCCGAGCCGAGCCTCGGCGTCGATCATCGGATGGGGCCGACCCTTCGTGTACTCCTCGTCACCGAGGTCGAGGCAGACGTGAGCGCCGGCGGGCGCCGGCACTCGGAGGCGGTCGTCCAACGGCGTGTTCGACCACACGTCGCCAAGCCAATGCTGCAGCAGCGTCTGCGCCTCGTAGCACAGCGTCCCTCCCGAGAAGAGCCCTCGCACGGCGCGTCGCGTCGGGCCGAGGTCGACCAGGCAGTCGGCCACCCGTGAGCACCATTGGGACCAGTCAGAGGGTGGGCATCCCCCTCGTTGCCTCACCGCGTGGGCCACGGCTGCCTCGAGGGTCGCCGCCACCGCCGCGGCCCCCCGAACAGAGGTGCCAGGCGCAAGGCCGATCAGGGCGGCGATGACCGGTGTCGCCCCACCGGCCGCCACGACCTCGCGTGCGACGTCGGGGGACGGCGGCTTCGACACCAGCACGATCACGTCGGTGGCCGGATCCCGGGCGAGGGCCTGCATCGCCAACCGTGCGCTGCGGCCGGCCACCCGTGCAGACAGGTCACGACCACCCACGCCGATCACGTGTGACACCCCCTCACCCCAACGGTCGAGAAGCGCCATGACCTCCTGCGCCCCCGTACCGGCCGCGGCGACCACGCCGACGTGTCCGGGCGCGACGGCGTTCGCGAAGCCGAGACCGCAACCTCCGAGGCTGGCGGTACCGGCGCCGGGCCCCATCACCAACCGGCCGACACTGGCGGCGTGCTCCTTCAGCGCGATCTCCTCCTCCACGCTCACGTTGTCGCTGAACAGCAGGACGTGCAGTCCGGCGGCCAGGGCCTTGTGCGCTTCGAGCGCCGCGTAAGCACCGGCGACCGACACGATGGCGACATTCGGGTCGCCGAGCCCATCGAGGACGGCGTGGAGAGACCGGGGCTCCCGCTCAGTGGGCGCGGCAACGCCCGACGGAGACGAGGACAGCGCCCGCTCGGCTTGTTCGAGCGCGTGGTCCGCCTGCGCCGTGTCGGCAGCTCGCGCTGCGAGCACGAGATCGTTGGGTGTCGCCGTGAGCGCCTCGCCGGTGACCCCCTCGTCCTGCAGCGCTTCCAGGTTGGCCGGCGTCCCCATCAGCGCGGTGGCGAAGTCGACGCCCTCCGTTTGACGCATCCGGCGCGTGACCGCCAGGAGCTCGACCGAATCGACGTAGCGGTCGCGAAGGACGCGCGCTCCAGAGAACACGGCGCCCGCTCAGCGGCTGACCCGACGACCGGACGAGGCAGTGACCAAGGTTCCCGCTGGTCGCCCGTTCTGTACCGCCAGGGTGGAGGCCAGCAGAGGGGCGGTGGTGATGGCCACCGCCTCGCCACCCTCGCGGATGAAGCGAATGGCTGCGGCGATCTTCGGGCCCATGCTTCCCGGCGCGAACTGACCCTCGGCGAGGTAGCGCGCGGCATCGTCCACGCCCAGCTCGTGGAGGTCATGTTGCCGGGGCGTGCCGTGCCCGAGCTGGACCGCCGGCACGCTGGTCACCAGCGCGAGGGCGTCGACGCCCAGTGCGGATCCCAGGCGTTGGGCGGCGAGGTCCTTGTCGACCACCGCGTCGACGCCCACGTACCCGTCGACGCTCATCGCCACCGGCACGCCGCCGCCACCGCAGGCGATCACGACCATGCCGGCATCGACGATCCGGCCGATGGTCTCGACTTCGAGGATGCCGAGAGGCTCCGGCGATGGCACCACGCGCCGGAACCCTCGACCCGCGTCCTCGGCCATCGTCCAGTGCCGCTCCGCCGTCAGCCGGCGGGCCTCGGTCGCCGTGTAGAACGGCCCGATCGGCTTCGATGGCTCGGCGAACGCCGGGTCGTCGCCGTGGACGACCACATGGGTCACCACGCTCACCACCTGGCGGTCCCGGCCCAGGCGCTCGTGGAGGGCGAGCGCGATGAGGCTGCCGAGGTAGCCCTGCGTCATGGCGGAGAGCGAGAACAGCGGCTGTGGGGGCACGAGAGTCGCGGCGGCCTCCTGCTGCACCCCGAGAGCCCCCACCTGGGGGCCGTTGCCGTGTACCACCACGACCTGCCAGCCGATGTCGATAAGCTCGCCGACCGACGCGGCCATGGCGCGCGCGTTCTCGCGCTGCTCCGCGTAGGTGCCCGTCTGGTCGGCGCCGCACAGGGCGTTGCCTCCCAGGGCGATCAGGGCACGACCACCCACGCCGTCACCTCGCTCGCTGGCTTGGCGGAAACGTTGAGGATAGTAGACATGACCTCCAGCATGGTCAATCGATGGCGTCGATGAGCGACGATGCCCTCGCACGCGCCCGCCAGTCGTGGCGGGCCGCCGAGGCACGTCTGTACCCGCTGGCGATGATCAATGTCGACGGCTACCAGCGAGCCCTGGTGCTCGTCGCCGCGACGTGCGAGCGGCTCCGGGGCGTCACGTCCACGGCCGCTGAGCTGCTGGCGCGCCAACCCCGGGCGGTCGAGTACGTGGCTGCCGCATGCGATGCGACGGGTACGAGCGCCGAGGGCCTCGATCCGGACGACATCTTCGGATCCGCAGCCGCGGCACGCGATCGTGAACTGGCAGGAGAGGAGAGGCGCCTGGCGAGGCAGGCGGCCATCGAGCGAGCCCGGGCGGCCGGCGCGGATTGGTCCGATCTCCACGCCGACGCGCTCGGCCCCCGCGTGCCCGAGCTGCGGTTGCACGTCGGGACCGGCTGGGCGATCCTGACCGAGGTCGGTGCCGATCCGGCCACGGGAGCGCCCGTGCTCATCGTCACCACGACACGGGTCGATCTCACGACCGGCGAGCTGCGCGCCGACCCGGGCGCCGTGATCCACACGGCCAGAACGGCCGAGGAATGGGAACGGGTCGCCCTGGCACTCCAGTCGGAAGCGTCCTGACACGTCTTCTATGGTGGGCGTGGCCGTCGTAGTATCCGACACGTCCCGATGGGAGCGGAGGCAACGTTGGAGCGAGACACCGCCGAGCTCGTCCTCCGGTTACAGGCCCACGGGTTGCGGACCGAGGTGCAGACCGAGGGCCGCGCCGGCGGCGCCGGCCCATCCGACGTCAGCATGGTCTGGGTCGACGACTACGCGGTCACGCTCGACACCAACCCGGGTCGCACCGCCTCGTCGCCCTTCGAGTTGCGGGCCGACGGCAGCACCTTCGCCATCTACGAGGGCGCGCAGCGGGTGGCACCTGCTCGCACCCAACCCCGACCGCGCTACTACGACCTGGCTACCGCCGATGGCACTCCCTACTGGAAGATCGCCCTGCTGCATCTGGACTCGCTGGCGAGCACCGTGCTCCAGACCTGCGCCTACTGGGGCAACGACGACCAGTGTGCGTTCTGCGGCATCGGCGTCTCGCTCGATGCCGGTCGCACCACGGCCAAGAAGTCCCCGGCGCAGCTGGCCGAGGTGGCCGTGGCCGCTCGCGACCTCGACGGCGCCATCGACGTGACCCTGACGACCGGCAGCACCCGCGCGCCTGACCGCGGCGCGCTGTACGTCGCCCAGTGCGCCGCAGCGGTGAAGGACGCGAGCGGTCTCCCCGTCGAGACACAGTTCGAACCGCCCGAGAATCTGGATGTCATCGACCGCGTGGCCGACCTCGGGGTCGACACCGTGGGCATCCACGTCGAATCGTTCGATCCCGCGGTGCTCGCCCGCGTGGCACCGGCGAAGGCCCGCACGGGCATCGACGGTTACTTCCGTGCCTGGGACCGCGCCGTGGCGCGCTTTGGCGAGGGGCAGGTCACGACCTACGTGATCCTCGGCATGGGCGAAGATCCGGAGCTGACGGTGGAAGGGTGCAGGCGAGCCGTCGACATCGGCGTCTACCCGTTCGTGGTGCCGCTGCGGCCGGTGGCCGGCAGCCTCATGTCCGAGTGGTCGGCGCCGGCGCACGACTACGTCGAACGCATCGTGCGCCGGGTGACGCCCTACCTCACCGAGCGCGGCCTCGGTGCGGAGACCGCCAAGGCCGGGTGCTCGCGCTGCCAAGCGTGCTCACCCATGGCTGCTGTCCAGGACCGCCTCCAGATCGGGCCCAAGCCTGTGGCGGCGCATGGCTGACGTCCTGCACCGCGCCCGTGTCGCCTGCCGCGTGGCCGACGACCCCTGGATGCTCGCCGAGCACCATCGGATCCGCGATGAGGTGTTCGTCCGCGAGCAGGGCCTGTTCCGGGGCTCGGATCGTGATGGTCGGGACGACGAGGCTGGCACGATCAAGGTGCTCGGGTTCCGCGACCAGGTCCCAGGGGGCGCGGTGCGTCTTTATCCCCTCGACGACGCGGGCCACTGGCAGGGTGATCGGCTGGCCGTACTCCCCGGTTCCCGCGGTCACGGCCTCGGCGCCCCGCTGGTGCGGTTCGCGGTCGCCACGGCGGCGAGTCACGGCGGCCGCCTCATGACCGCGCACATCCAGCCGCGCAACATCTCTTTCTTCGAGCGCCTCGGCTGGTTGGTATCCGGGGAGCAGGAGACCTACGTCGGGGTGCCCCACGTCCCGATGACGATCGACCTGACGGCTACAACCCCGTGATCGCGTCGTTGTTCAGGTCGACGAGCACGGCCGCGTCTCCTCCGTCGACCAACCGGAGCACGCCCGACGTGTCGATCGTGGCCAGCGGAGCGTAGGTGAGGCCGCGCTGTTCCACTTCACGGCGGCAGCGGTCCTCGCATTCGGGTGCCATCGTCACCAGGAACGCGAAGCACGGGAAGCACAACGACCACGCGTCGAAGCCGAGCCCGGCAGGCACCGGGACCGCTTCCACGGGGATCGATGCGCCGCAGCGGGTCGGCTCCAGCAACATCGCCATCGATCCGAAGAGCCCTGCCATGCTGACGTCCTTCGCCGCCTCGACGACGCCTTCGGCCGCCAGATAGGCGAGCAGGCGTACATCGCCGGCAAGGCTGCGCCCGCGCTCGTCGAAGGACGGGAAGAACGGGAAGTCGGGCCGCATCTTTCCTTCGAGGCACACGATGAGCGCCAACCCTTGCCCGGGCTCGACGCGCGTCGCCGACAGCGGGCGGCCCGGGCAGCGGCCGAGGGCGAACGCCGACAATGCCACGCGGTCCGGGCTCTTCGTCAGGTGGCCGCCCACAACGGGTACGTCGTAGAGCACGGACGCAAAGCGGATCCCGTCCAGAACGGCGCGGTACGACTCGGGCGGGCCCACCACCGTGTCGACGATGGCAAGAGGGACGGCACCCATGGCAGCCACGTCGTTCACGTTGGTCAGCACGGCGGCCACGCCCGCGCCGTAGGGGTCGTGCTCGACGAACGACGGCAGGATCGCCTCGCCGCAGGCGATCACCTCCTCACCGCCCACTGACACCGCCGCCCCGTCGTCACCGGGGCCTCGCAGCCAGTCGCTGGCGCCGAACACCTCGCGCACCACGGCGATGTCGGCCTTGGCCCGCCAGCCCGAGGACGAGCGCAGCACCTCGGCCAGTTCACCCAGGACCTGCACCATAGTGAACGATCCTCTAGTATCGGAATAGTGCCTGCGGCGGCATTCCTACGCCTGCCCGACCGGTCCCGCAAGCCTCGCCGGCATGGCTTGTCCTGTGTGATCGACGCCGGCCTGCCCCTGCCGGACATGCGCGCCATCCTCGACTCGGCCGCGGCTTACATCGACGTCTGGAAGTTCGGCTGGGGCAGCGCCTATCTCGATGCCGGGCTCGACGCCAAGCTCAGGCTCCTGCGGCGACATGACGTGGTCGCATGCCCAGGAGGAACACTGCTCGAGCTCGCCGCGCTCCAGGGGTCCACCCAGCAGTGCCTCGACTGGGCGGCCGCGTGCGGGTTCAGGCAGGTCGAGGTGAGCGACGGCCTCGGCTTCCTCGGCCAAGACGCCAAGGCCGCCCTCATCCGCCGGGCGGCGGCGTCGTTCACCGTCGTCTCCGAAGTGGGGATGAAGGACCCGACGTCCGTGTTCACGCCGGCGACCTGGGTCGAGCTGGCTCGTGCCGATCTCGATGCCGGTGCCACCGCGGTCCTCACGGAGGGGCGGGAGAGCGGCGTGGTCGGGCTCTACGACGCCGACGGCTCGGTCCGCGGCGACGTCGTCGACGCCCTGCTGGACCAGATCGGCGCGCCGCACCTCATCTTCGAGGCGCCCCACCGGCACCAGCAGGCGTGGCTCATCCGCCGCATCGGCCCCGACGTCAATCTGGCGAACGTGGCGCCACGCGAAGTGGCAGGGCTCGAGGCGCTCAGACTCGGGCTCAGAGCCGACACGACCATCGCGCTCCACGCCATCGCGTCCCAGACACCGGCCGGCGGGGCCCCGGGGCCGTGACCGCCAACCGGCGGCCACGCGCCTACCGGGAGGTCTCCGTGGCACGGGTCGAGGTCCCGCTGACCGGCGAGAGCCTGACCGAGCACTTCCTGGGACGAGAGTGCTACCGACGCACCCGCTACGTGGTCGTGCGGAACGGCGACGCCACGGCCCTCGTCGGTGTCGAGCCGACCGAGCCCGACCCGCTGTTCTCGCCCGCCGCTTCGGTGGAGGTGCTGGCGCTTCCGGCCGACACCACCTACCTGCGCCGGCCCGACATCGACACGGCCGTGCCCTCGCAACTGGCGAAGGTCGCCGCCGGGCAACACGAGGCACGAGCAGTCGTCGTCGAGGGGCGCTACTCGCATGTCAGCTTCCTCCTCGACCCCGATCCGGTGCGCGTCCGGGTGTGTGAGGTCGTACCGCCGCATCCCGCCAAGCTGCTGGACCAGGCACAGCGTGTGCTGGACCTCGCCGAGGACCTGCCACCGATGGTGCTCGAACCCGAGCTGGTCGAGCTCGAATCGCTCGTCGCCGATGCGCCGGTCGTGCTGTTGCCCTGTCGCGGGTCACGCATCCGCCTCGGAGACCGGGAGGCTCACTACCTCGACGAGCGTCCTGCCGAACGCGACTGGACGCTGCTCGGCTGCGCCCGGTCGCGCCAGCTCCACCATTGGTTCTACGGGCGCGGAGCCCCGGGACCCGACACGTGTCCGAGAACCCTGGCCCAGGTTCCCGGGCCGCTGCTCACCAAGTG
Source organism: Acidimicrobiales bacterium (assembly GCA_035697145.1). GTDB lineage: Bacteria > Actinomycetota > Acidimicrobiia > Acidimicrobiales > VFJN01 > DASQUK01. The sequence continues at coordinate 26,407 of DASSDL010000108.1, read as the reverse complement.
CTGCCTGCTCGAGGACCGCATCGAGATCGATGGTGACGTCGCCATTGTTCCGTGGGGCGCGAGCCTCGAGCAGGTCAGGCACGCCCTCGTCGCCCTGGCCCGCCGATCTGACCTGTCATGGGCGCCCGCCTGACGGACAGCGTCGCGTATGCCCACCTGTGGGCCAGCGACGAGACGCGCGCGCTGTTCGACGAGCGGGCGCGCTGGCAGCGATGGCTCGACATCCTCGTCGCGCTGGCCGCTGCGCAGGCCGACCTCGCCGTGGTCCCGTCGTCCTCGGCCGAGACGATCGCCGAGCTGGCGCGGGTGGACAACCTCGATCTCGAACTCCTGGCCGAGGAGACACGCCGCACGGCCCACTCCACGCTGGGGCTGATCCGGGCTCTGCAAAGGGTCCTGCCGGACGCCGTCGCCGAGCACGTGTACTACGGCGCCACGGTGCAGGATCTCACCGACACATGGTTCGCATTGACGATGCGCGACGTGGGTGACCTCGTAGACCGAGACGTGCGCCGGCTCGTTGGTGCGGTCACGGGATTGGCGGCGCGGCATGAGCGCACGGTGATGCCCGGTCGCACCCACGCCCAGCCGGGGGCACCGATCTCCTTTGCGTTCAAGCTCGCGACGTGGGCCGACGAGCTCGGGCGCCACCTGGAACGCGTCCACGAGGGCCGGCGCCGCTGGGCGACGGTGCAACTCGGTGGCGCGGTTGGGACCCTCGGGTTCTACGGCGACGTCGGAGCTGCGCTCCGAGCCCGGTTCGCCCGGCGGCTCGGCCTCGCGGACCCCGGCATCGCATGGTTCACCAGCCGCGACCGCATTGCCGAGTTCGCCGCGGTCTTGGCAGGCATCACCGGCACGCTCGCCCGCATCGGCAACGAGGTGATGGAGTTGCAGCGGCCCGAGATCGGCGAGCTACGCGAGGCGGTTGCCCCCGACGTCGTGGGCAGCATCATGATGCCGCACAAGCGCAACCCGGAGTCCAGCGAGCACCTCGACACGTTGGCCCGGCTCACCCGGGCCAACGCGTCGGTATTGATGGAGGGCCAGGTCCAGCTCCACGAGCGCGATGGGCGGCCGTGGAAGGCCGAGTGGGTGGCGCTGCCCGAGGTGTGCCTCCTGACGGCGGCCTCGCTGCGCCTCGCCATCGCCTGCGTCGACGGGCTCGAGGTGGATGCCGAGCGGATGAGCGCCAACGTCGCCGCCGCTCATGGGCTGCTCGCGTCCGAGCGGATCCTCGGCACGCTCTCCCCCCGCCTGGGCAAGCACCGGGCCCAGGCCGCGCTCCAGGACGTACTCGGCAGCGCACGGCACGACCGTCGGTCGGTGGTCGACGCGCTCGAGGCGGCCGGGCTGCTGACCCGGGCCGAGGTGGAATCGGTGGTGGCCGACCCCATCGCTCCCGGGGACACCTCCGCGGTGCGGTCGGTTCTCAGCCGCCTCCAGGAGCATCGATGCTGACGCAACCGGTGCGCTTCCCGCTGGCGGTGCTCCCGACGCCGCTCGTTCACGCCCCGCGGCTGGGCGCGGCGCTCGAGCGTGACGTCTGGATCAAGCGCGACGACCTGACCGGTTTTGCGCTCGGCGGGAACAAGGTGCGGGCACTAGAGGTGCTCGTGGCGGACGCGCTCGACCAGCAGTGCGACCATGTGGTGGGCTGCGGCGGGCCGGGCTCCAACCTCTGCTCGGCGCTGGCGGCCGCGACGGCGGCGGCCGGACTGGCCTGCACCCTTGTCCTCCACGGCACCGAACCGGCGATCACGCACCCCAACCTCGCGATGATGCGGGCGTTCGGGGCGCAGGTCAGGTTCACCGGCGATCCGGATCGCGCGTCCACGGCCGAGCACGCGGCGGCGGCCGCGGACCGGCTCCGCGCCCGCGGGTGTCATCCGTACCTCGTCCCCCGCGGCGCTGCCTCCGGGCTCGGGGCGACCAGCTACGCGCTCGCCGCTGAAGAGCTCGCCTCCCAACTGACGTTCGAGCCGGCTCACGTGGTCACGGCGGTCGGTTCCGGTGGCACCCTCGCCGGGCTGCTCGCCGGTTGGGGGACCTTCGGCCTCCCTGGCACGCTCGTCGGTGTGGCCGTGAGCCGCCCCCTCGGCGAGACGCGCCGGGAGGTGGTTCGCCTGTCGTGCGATGCGGCCAACGCCCTCGGCATCGGTGGGCCCGCCATCGATCGGCTGCGTCTGCTCGATGGCCTGGGCGCCGGTTTCGGTCGGGCAGACCGGACGGCATGTGATGCGGCCCGCCTCGCGCTCCGCACCGAGGGCGTCATGGCGGACACGACGTACGTTGCCCGCGCGGTCGCCGCGCTGGGATCGCTCGCCGGCCCAGTCGTGCTCTGGCACACCGGCGGTTGGCTGGGCTGCGTCGCCGATGCGCTGGGGGCCGGGCACTGATGACCGACACCCGGGGGTTCCCAACACCAACGCCGGCTCCCGAGCTCGGCGGCGCGGGCTTCGACTACGAGTCCCGGAGCGCCGCCACGCTGCACGACGGGCTCAACCAGGCTGACCTTGCCCATGTGCTCGACCTCCTCGAGCGCAGGATCATCCCCCGCCCCGCTGCCGTGGCGCTGCTCCGGGTGGTGCTCGACGCGTCGATGGACGCCATCGGCTACGACCCCGGGGACGGCGAGCCCTACAACTCCCGCGAGCGGGCCTTCGCGGCGCAGATCGGCTCCACAGCCGGATGGCTCCACGCCGGTCGCCCGCGGCGCGAGGCCACCCGCCTGGCCTTCCGGCTCCACCTCCGACGCCGCACCGCGCAGGTCGCGGTCGCGGCCGCGGCCTTGGCGAGGGCGCTCGCTGAGCGGGCGGGCGACTACCGCAACACGCTGTTTCCCGACCAGACCTATCTCCAGCACGCCCAACCCTCGACCGTCGGGCACTACCTGCTGTCGTTCGCGTATCCAGTGATCCGCGACGGCCGGCGCCTCCTCGACGTGTTCGACTGGCTCAACGCAAGCCCGGCCGGGGCCGGCTGCGTCAACGGCACGCGGCTCCAGCGTGACCGCACCGCAATGGCGACCCGGCTCGGCTTTGCCTCGGTGGTCGTCAACACCCGCGACGCGATGTGGCAGGTCGACGGGCTGGTCCAGCTGGCATCCACCCTCGCCAGCCTGGCCCTCACACAGACTTCGCTCGCCGAGGACCTGGAGATCTGGGCCAGCTCGGAGTTCGACTATGCCGAGCTCGCCGAGGAGTACACACGCGCCAGCGTGCTCATGCCTCAGAAGCGCAACCCGTACTCGCTTGCGATGATCCGGGGCACCACTGGCGTCCTCATCGGGCACGTCGCCGGGATGCTGGCCGTGCAGAAGAGCCCGTCGGCCCGGAGCGACAACCTGATCTTCGCCTACGGGGAGATTCCCGACGCCCTCGAGCACGCCCAGCGCATGACCGAGTTGACGGCCGGCGTCGTGGCCACACTGACAATGAACGAGGCCCGGCTGCGGGAAGCGCTCGCGAACGGCTTCAGCCAGTCGACTGACGTCGCCGAGCAGCTGATGGTGAGCTGTGGGGTCGACTACCGGAGCGCGTACCAGGTCGTCGGCAGCGCGGTGCAGCGTCTTGCCGCCCAAGGCGGCACCGCCGACGATCTCAGCCCGATGGTCCTCGACCAGATCGCCGTCGAGCAGTTGGGCCGGCCGCTCGCTATCGATGCTGCGACGCTGGCGGACGCCCTCGACCCGTCGTCCATCGTGGCAACGCGTGTTGCGATCGGAGGCGCGGCGGCCGAACCAATGCACGCGATGCTCGCCGAGGTGGCCGTCGACGCGGATGAGCTGACGGCGGCGGCGCATGAACGCCTCGACGCCGTGGATCGCGCCGAGCGGGCGCTCGTGGCCGAGGCGCGGCGCATGGTCGAGGAGGCCTCGGAATGACTGTGTCCGGCACCGACGACGTTCCGCCGCTGCCGGACACGGCGCGGGTGGTGAACATCGGCCTCTCGTTGTTCGCCGACGCCGTCGCCCGGCAGGGCTTCGAGGTGACCAACATCGATTGGCGGATCCCCGCCGGAGGCGATCCCGATGTCGTTGCCGCCCTGGCTCGACTCTACGGACCAAAGGCCGCGGTGGTCGACGCGGCCAACGCCGAGGTCCTGCGGCGCCTCGACGTTGGCGCGCCCAAGGCAACCGGTGTCCGACCGGCGGCAGACGTCGTGCCGGGCGTCGAGGGCACGATGCTGCTCCACTGCGGGCCGCCCATCGACTATGCCGACGCCATCGACCCCCTGCGACGCTCGATGCGAGCCGCAGTGGTCGCCGAGGGATGGGCCCCCGACGTCGCCGCCGCCGACCGGCTGCTGGCCGGCGGTCGGGTCGCGCTCGAGCCTGCGAACCGCCACGACGGGTGCGTTCCGATGGTCACGGCCATCGGGCCGTCGCAGCCCGTGTGGGTCGTCGAGAACGCGGCGGGGGGGAACCGTGCGTTCGCCCCGCTCAACCAGGGACCGGGCGACACCGCGTGGTTCGGCCGCGACACGCCCGCCGCGATCGAGCGTCTGCGATTCCTGGCCGCGGTCGCCGCACCGCTGCTCGACGACGCGTTGGCATCGCACGGACCGATCGACGTCATGAGCATCGCGGCGCAGGGCCTGCACATGGGAGACGACGTGCACATCCGCCTCCAGGGAAGCACCAACCTGATGCTCCGTGACCTGCTCCCCCATCTGGCGGCGCTCGAGGATCCGCGTCGGATCGACCTCGCCCACTTCCTGGCTGGCAACCACCTCTTCTTCCTGAACCTTGCCATGGCGGCGGGCCGGGCGTTGACCGGCTGGGCGATGGACGTCCCGCACTCGTCGATCGTCACCACCATGACGCGCAACGGCACGGAGTTCGGGGTAGGCCTCGCCGGATCGGCGAGCTGGCACCTGGCGGCGTCACCCGCCGTCGGCCAGGCGCTGTACTACGCGGACTACGGCCCCGAATCGGCAGCACCCGACGTCGGCGACAGTGCGGTGCTCGAGCTGGTTGGCCTCGGCGCCGCGGCCGCCGCCGGCTCCCCGGCCGTGGCCGCCTTCGTCGGCGGGGCGATGGCGGACGCGCGGGCCACCACCGAGGAGCTCGACCTCGTTTGCGCCGGTCGCAGCACCCGTCTGCGCATGCCCGTCCTCGACCTCAGAGGTACGCCGCTCGGCGTTGACGCCCGGCGCGTCGTGGAGCTGGGCATCACGCCCAAGATCACCACCGGCGTCCTGCACGCGTCGGCCGGCCTCGGCCAGATCGGTGCAGGCGTTGCCGAGGCGCCCACGGCCTGCTTCGTCGACGCGGTGATGGCGCTCGACCGCACTTTCGCCTGATCCGCTGCCACACCGGCGGCAGAAGTCCCGAGGCAATGGCGAACGCTGCGACGAGGGCGAGGCAATGACGGACGGGGATCGTTCGCAATCGCCTCGGGCTGCTCGAACCGTTCGCCATTGCCTCGCCGATCAGCCGCTCAGAACGGCCGCAGCGCCAGCCACACCGCCTTGATCGGGGACGTGCCGGCGTTGTGCCAGCGGTGGGGCCGGTCGGTACGGAAGTGGAGGGAGTCCCCTTCCGCCAAGGCGAAATGCTGGCCGTCGACGTCGACCTCGAACGTGCCGTCGAGGACGAGGATCAGCTCCTCGCCAGGGTGCTCCATGGGCTTGTCGCCGCTGTTCGCCCCCGGCTGCACGGTGGCGATCGCGCCCGCGAGGAAGAAGCGGCCGTAGGGACCGGAGATGCCCGCCAGCTCGATGCCGCTGTGGGCGGTGAAGATGGGACCCCGGTCGTCACTCCGTATGTGCGCGACGGGCCGGTTCTCACCGAGCTGCTCCTCGACGAAGTACGACACGGGCCGGTTGAACGCGACTGCGATCTTCAGGAGCGTGGTGATGGTCGGCACCATGCCCCCCCGCTCGATCTTGTGAATCGCGGCGGCCGACACGTCCGACTGGGCGGCCAGCTGCTGGAGCGACATCCCCCGCTGGAGCCTCAGCTCTCGCAGCTTCGGCCCGATCGAGCTCACGATCTCGTGGAGTCCGCTAGCCCCGCCGCCGCTCTCGTCGGCGCCCAGCGAGGTCGTCTCAGTCGGCGGAAGCTTCCGTGCTGTCATCAGAACACTTCGTAGCAAAGTACGAAGGACGTGTTCTATGGTAGACGCCTACGCCGGGCTGGAGCGGACGCTTCGCTCGTCGGATCTCGAGGGGGTGTCGATGGCACCGAGGCTCGTCGTGATCGGCGGCGGCGCGGGAGGGATCGGTGCGGCTGGTGCGTTCAAGGGCGTCCAGCCCGACGGTGAAGTGATCGTCTTCACCGAATACGAGGACGCGGCGTACAGCCCCTGCGGGATCCCCTACGTCCACGGCAAGGAGATCCCGAGCTTCGAGGCCTTGTTCCTCGCCACGAAGGAGACCTACGTCGAGCAGGGCATCGACATCCGCTACGAGACACGCGTGGCGACGCTCGACCTGGAGGCCGCCACGGTTGGCCTCGAAGGGCAGCGAGACGTCGGCTACGACCGCCTGGTCGTCGCCACCGGCTTCGACTATGCCGATCCCGGCGTGCCCGGCACCGACCTCGAAGGTCTCTACTACGTCAAGAACATCCGCCGGGCCATGGAGTGGGACAAGGTCCTCGACGACGTGAACGTGGCCGTCGTGGTCGAGGCCACTCCCCTCGGGCTGGAGATGGTCACCGCCCTCGCCCACCGGGGCATCGAGACCCACGTCATCGATCACCGGCCGTGGGCGCTCAGCGATCTGGCCGACCCCGACATCGCCCAACCCGTGGAGGACTCCTGGACCGAGCTGGGCGTCAAGATGCACTACGGCGTGACGCTCGAGGCGTTCGTCGGCGGGCCCAGGATCCGCTCGGTCCAGACGTCAGCCGGCGAGCTGCCCGCCGACCTCGCCGTGATCTGCACGAAGAAGGTGCCCAACACCTCACTGGGAACCGCCGCCGGCCTCGACACCGGACCGACGGGCGGATTCATCGTCGACAACCGCATGCGGACCTCCGCCGACACGGTGTTCGCGTGTGGCGACTGTGTCGAGGTGCCGCTAGGCGTCGGCAACCTGCCGGTACAGGGGCTCTCGGGCTCACACGCCTACGCCCAGGGAAAGGTGGCCGGGATCAACGCCGGCGGGGGCAGGCGCGAGTACCAGCCGGTCTACGTGCCATGGGGGATGGTCGCGGGGCTCTGGATGATCGGCGGCGTCGCCTATGGCGAGACGGTGGCCAAGGCACTCGGCATCCCCCACGTGATGGGGGCCGCCCAGGGCATCTCGCGCGCTCGCTACTACCCCGGCGTGAAGACCATCAAGGTGAAGTTGCTGGCCGAGCCCGAGACGCTGCGGCTCATCGGCGCCCAGATGGTCGGCCAGGAGGGCATCAAGGAGCGCGCCGATTTCCTGGCCATGGCCGTCAAGACCGGCATCACGCTCGAGGACCTGGCCTACATGGAGAACGTGTACTCGCCCCCGATCGGCGCGCTCAACGAACCGATAGCGCTCGCCGCCCAGAACGCCCTCGCCAAGCTCTGACGACGATGAGATTCGCCCGTTGGCTCCGCACGAACTCCGAGCACTACTTGTTGATGGCCGCGCAGCGCGACGTCGCGGCGCGCTACGGCCACGCGTGCCCTCGATCACGGGAAGGCGTCAAGGGGCGGTTCTTCCTCATGTTGTTCGCACCCGTGTACCGGCGGCTGCCCTGGCGCTTCCGGTCGTTCGTGCTCCAATCGATGCCCGGCAGCCATCGCAAGACATGGACGCCGCGTGCGCGCCACCCCCTCGGCCCAGCCGTGTAGCCGCAACCCATCCCGTAGCGACCTCGACCAGAAGGAGAACCAGGTGCCAAAGACGGTGCAAGTACCGCTTCCTGACGAAGGCGAGACCCTGTTCGACACCGAAGAGAAGGTGTTCGAGGACATCCAGGCCGAGCCGGGCGAAAAGGCGTTCGTCTTCATCCACACCGTGCCCTATGAGGGCTCAGTCGCGCTCGTCAACCTGCTCACCGCGACGCGCCTCGTCCGCAAGGGCTTCGACGTAACGATCGTGCTGTACGGGCCGGGGGTCCTGCTGGCCTCGGGTACCCGCGGCTATCCGTCGGTCGGCCAGGAGGCGTTCCCAGGTCACTTGGCGATCAACAATCAGATCAAGACCCTGCTGAAGGAAGGCGCCACCGTCCATGCGTGCCGATTCGCCATGGGCGCCCTGTATGGCTTCCGCGAGGACGACCTGATTCCCGGCGTCAAGGCGTTCCACCCGCTCGACGTGCTCGACTCGGCCCTCACGGCCTGGCGGGCCGGCGCGTTCCAGCTCAACACCTGGACCGTGTGACGCCAGGCCTCCGCTACGCCGGCGTCACGGTGACCGTCAGGCGGGGCGCCCGGCGCAACGTGTTCGACACGTAGCACACCCGCGAGGCTCGCTCGACGAGAGCGTCGATCCCCTCCGGCGGTCCGTCGTCGAACGCCACCTCTAGATCGATGGAGCTGAACGACGGTCCGTCATACGTCGCGACCGCCCTGACAGTCAAAGGGCCGAGTGGGAGCTCCCGCTTCCGCGCGACGTGGCCAAGGGCCATGGCAAAGCACGACGACAGCGCCACCAACAGGTACTCGGTGGGCATCGCTCCGGCGTCCTCCCCACCCGAGCGAACGGGCTCGTCGGCCACGAACCGGAACTGGCGCACCGCGATGTCGGCGCGGTAACCCGCCTCCCAGCGGGCCTCGGCCACGGCCGAGAGCCGGCGTTCACGGGACATCGTGAGCAGTGGGGGTCGATCCGTGCCCGTGGTGGTCGTGCCCTGCCGGCCGGGCGGCGAGGGCAAGCACCCGCGCGTCGGTGGCCTCGACAGCGACGATGCCGAGATCGTCCAACAGCGATTCCAGCGCCTCGGCCCACCGTTCGTAGTAGCGGTACCCCTCACCATCGGGGTGCTCCGATTCCCAGAGCCGGACCGCAGCGATCAGCCGCTGCTGGAACTCGCTCCACGCGAAGCGTTCGGCCTCGACGAGCGCCAGCGTCACGCCGAACAGGCGGCTCTCCCAGGGGGCGTCGAACACCATCTCGCCGTTCGATCGCGGCGGTGCCGTGGGCCCAGTGATGGCCAGCTCGACGGGAAGTTCGCTCAAGGAGATGTCACCCGGGCCACGCCGACCATGGCATCGCGGGTCACGAGCGCCGCCAGCTCCTCGTCCGACAGCTCCGACGAGCCCTCGGGCCGCTCGGGAAGCACGAGATAGCGCACCTCGGAGCTGCTGTCCCACACCCGGATCTCGACATCGTCCTCGAGCGCCAGACCCATCTCCGCCAGCACCCGGCGGGGCTCGCGCACGATACGCGCCCGGTAGGCCGGGTCCTTGTACCACGACGGAGGCAGGCCGAGCACGGGCCACGGGTAACACGAACACAGCGTGCACACGACGACGTTGTGCACCTTGTCGCTGTTCTCCAGCACCTCGATGTGCTCGCCCTGCGGGCCCGAGTAGCCGAGCTCGGCGATGGCGGCCGTGCCATCCTCGAGCAGCCTCCGCCGGTAGTCGGCGTCGGCCCAGGCCTTGGCGATGACCCGGGCGCCGTTCATCGGACCCACATCGTTCTCGTAGCGGCTGATCAAGCCGTCAACCACGTTCGGGTCGATGAGCCCGCGCTCGGCCAGGAGCGACTCCAACGCCTCGGCCCGGAGCGCGACATCGGGATGGTCGTGTGTCCGCGGCACCGCAGTCATCAGATCGGCTCCAGGTAGTCGTCATAGAGATCGAGTGTCAGCGTGAACGGCTCGGCATCGTCACCCCACAGCTCGGTCGAGTCGAAATCCACGGCGTAGACGTGCTGGGCGTTCTCGGCAATGAAATGGGCGTGGGTGTCGGGGAGGACCTGGGCCGGATGGATCGCCGCCACGGTGCCGACATGACCCCTCGTGTAGCGCGGGAGCCGGGTGTGTCCAGCGTGAGCGTGGGCCTTGGTTCGCACGCGGTCGCCGACGGCGAAGCGGGGCTGCGACTCGATCTGGCGGAGAGATCCGCCGGCGGTCGGCTGGTAGTCGGGTCTGCTCGGCGTCGGGTCGGCAGGCTCGCTCACGTCCTCGCCGCGCAGCTTGCGCGCCCGCGCAACGACCGCTCCGGGAGCGAGGACGCCACTGTCGACGAGCATCGTCTCCACGCACGCCAGCCACCTGCCGTAGTACCCGTCCACCAGATAGTCGTGGGGATGCTGGCGATCGATCGCATGGCGCATGGCGTCGAGGTTCTGGCCCGACAGCCGCGCCGACAGGGCACCGAACGCGAACGCCTTGGCCTCCCACGGCTCGGCGAAGACCGGTTCATCGGGCGGGATCTTCACCGTGCCCCAACCCTGGGTGCCACCCATGTCGTGTATTCCGTCCACACGTACCTCCCCTCGGAAGGCCAGCCCATGCGTCGGCCCCATCTTCGCGCGGTGTCTCGTGCGGTGAAGGGGGCCGGCTGGCCCGCACTTCAGAAGCTCGTGGCGAACGGCTCGGACTGTTCCGTCGCGTGCACGGCATCTGCGTTGCGTCCGACTGCCTGAGCAGCGGCGCAGGTCGTGGCTCGCCTCGGCGCCGCGCCCGGAAGCGTGGTCGACAGAATTGCGACAGACGATCGTCACAGTTGGACTACATCCGGGTCACAGAGCAGAAGCAGCCTCGACGTACCCTCCGCGGCGTGTCGACCTTCGGACCTTCGGCCGACGGGCCCGGCGCAGTCATGCACGGCGACGCTGTGTCCGTCGTGCGGTGGCCGTCGCAGACGGCGTGGCGCGACGAGCTGGCCCGGCAGGGCCGGGCGCGGCTCCTGCTGGTCGAGTCTGACTACGACCCGCCCGCGGTGGTCGACGCGCTGGAGGACTGGGCGCGCGAGGGTGTCGACCCTGTCGAGGTGTACGTACGGTGCGAGTGGTTGCGGCAGCGTCAGCGGCAGCTCGCGCCGGTCGTGCTCGACGAGGACGGCCTGTTGTGGCGGGACGGCCGCTGGGCAGCGCTGTCGCCCATGGAACAGCGAGTGGCTGCCCCGCTCTTGCAGCGGCCCGGCCGGCTGGTGACCCGGGCAGCGCTGCTGGCGGTCATCCGCCCCGGTGCCCCCGTCGACGAGCGCCGCGCCGTGGACTCGGTGGTGGGCCGGCTCCGTCGCCGGATAGCGCCGCTGGGCCTCACCGTGCACACGGTGCAGGGCACCGGCTTCGTGCTCGACGCGGAAGCGCTCCCGGGCTAGCGGCCCGGCCTACCTTGCGGATTGCTCGCGCCGCAGCGAGCGATAGGCCGGCTTGTCAGATTCCCATCAGATTGTTCACCCATAGTTGACAGGAGATCGCACAGCGGGGTTCATCAACGAGACATGGACGCGTGACAGACCGTCCATACGTTCACGATCAGGTCAGACAAAGGGGTCGGGCCTCCCTCGAGAACGTATGAAAGGAATGCGTAGCCATGTCCTTTGGCCCTCGTCGTGGTGCGAGAGCCGGCATGTCGGTCGGGCGCAAGGCAGGGATCGGGCTGGCTGTCGCCGGCGCGGTCGTCCTCGCGACACCGGGCATCGCCGGCGCGCAAGACGTCGATCCCGCCGAGGCGGTGACCACCCTCGGCCAGCAGACCAACCTGCTGTGGATCGTGATCGGCGCCGTCCTCGTGATCTTTATGCAGGCGGGCTTCGCCCTGGTCGAGACCGGCTTCTGTCGCGCCAAGCACGCCGCCCACGTGGTGTCGACGAACTTCGCCATCTTCGGCCTCGGTTTCGTCGCCTACTTCCTGGTCGGCTACGCCCTCATGTTCGGGGGCTACAGCTACGTACTGCCCGGCTACGACTTCGGCTACAACTCGGCCGTCGGCGGGCCGCTCATCGGCAGCGGCAACTGGGTGTTCCTGTGGAAGGGTGGCTTCGCCCTGTCGGGCGATGCCATCCAGACCGCCGGCGGCGCCGCCGTCCTCGGCTTCTTCCTCTACATGGTCGCCTTCATGGACACGACGGCCACGATCCCCACCGGGGCGATGGCCGAGCGCTGGAAGTGGAAGGCATTCGTGGGCTGGGGCCTGTTTTGCGGCGCCATCTTCTACCCGCTGTTCGGCGCCTGGACCTGGGGTGGCGGCTGGCTGGCCAAGACCTGGGACACGATGGGCCTCGGTGCCGGCTACACCGACTTCGCCGGCTCGGGCGTGGTGCACACCATGGGCGGAGTGGCCGCCCTTGCGGGCGCCATGGTCCTCGGGCCCCGCATCGGCAAGTACAACGCAGACGGCTCGCCCAACACCATCCCGGGCCACCACATCCCCATGGCCATGCTGGGCTGCTTCATCCTGCTGTTCGGGTGGTTCGGCTTCAACGCCGCCTCGACACTGGCCGCCACCGACGTCCAGTTCGCCGTTGTCGCTACCAACACCGCCCTCGCAGCCGCCTTCGGCGCCACCGTGGCGATGTTCGTGATGATGTGGAAGACCGGCAAGCCCGACCCGGGCATGATGGTCAACGGAATGCTCGCCGGCTTGGTGGCCATCACGGCCCCGTGCGCGTTCACCAGTCCTGCCTGGTCGGCGGTCATCGGCGGGCTCGCCGGCATCATCGTCATCTACGCCTTCCAGTTCATCGAGCGTCGCGGCGTCGACGACCCGGTAGGCGCTATCGCCGTGCACGGCGTGTGCGGCATCTGGGGCGTGCTGTCCGTAGGCATCTTCGCCAACGGCAGCTACGGGGCCGGCTGGAACGGCTCGGACGTCGGCGGTGTCAAGGGCATCCTCTACGGCGACGCCGGCCAGTTCGGTGCCCAGGCGCTCGGCGTGCTGGTGCTGTGCACCGTGATGTTCGGCCTCGTCTACGGCTTCTTCAGGGTCCAGAACGCACTCATGAAGGGCGGCATCCGCCCGCTCGCCGAGGTGGAGATCGGCGGCATCGACATCCCCGAGATGGGCGTGCTGGGCTACCCCGACTTCTATCCGGCCGAGCCCGCAGTCGCCGGCAACGGTGCAACCGAGGAGCCGGTCGCGGAGCCGGTCTGATCGCTACCGAGACGAGTTGTGACGACAGCGGGCGGGCACGGACTCACCGTGCCCGCCCGGTGCGCGCCCGCCCCCCCGGACACGAGCCCCGATTCCCTGAGATAGGGCCGACATGGACATCGCCGAGATCCTTCGCGACATCCTGGTGGTGCTGGTGGCCGCCAAGGTCGCCGCGGAGCTGGCCGAGCGCGCCGGCATCCCCGCCGTGGTCGGCGAGATCGTGGCCGGCATCCTGGTCGGCCCGTCGGTGCTGGGCCTCGTCGGCGACGGCGACCAGGTGTTGCACGTCCTGGGCGAGATAGGCGTCATCCTGCTGCTGCTCGACGTGGGGCTGGAGATGGACCTGGTCGAGCTGGGCCGGGTTGGCCGGGCCTCGCTGCTGGTGGCCACCGTCGGTGTGATCACCCCACTGCTGCTCGGGCTCGGGGCGATGGAGCTGTTCGTCGGCGACGACTTCAACACCTCGCTGTTCGTCGGCGCGGCCCTCACCGCCACCAGCGTCGGCATCACGGCCCGGGTGTTCAGCGACCTGCGGGCGATGGCCACGACCGAGGCCCGGGTTGTGCTCGGCGCGGCCGTGGCCGACGACGTCATGGGCCTGGTGGTCTTGACCGTGGTGGTGCGGCTGGTCACCGAGGGCTCGGTGTCACTGCTGTCGGTGGCCGGCATCGTGGCGGGGGCGGCCGCCTTCCTGCTCGTCGGCACCGTCGTAGGCATCCGGCTTGCGCCGCCGTTGTTCCGGTCGGTGGCCCGGCTGTCCCGCTCGACGGGGACGATGGTGGCACTGGCCCTCGCCTTCACGCTCGCGTTCGCAGAGCTCGCGGACGTGGCCAAGCTCGCGCCCATCGTTGGCGCCTTCGTGGCTGGCATCGCGCTCAATCGGAGCGACCAGGCCGGCCGCATCCGCCGGGAGCTGACGCCGGTGGGCCACCTTTTCATCCCTGTGTTCTTTCTCCAGATCGGCATCAATGCCGACATCGCCTCGCTCACCCGGCTGGGGGTGCTGCGTGACGCCGCGCTGCTGCTGGCCGTGGCGGTGGTCGGCAAGCTGGTGTCGCCCCTCGGCGCCGCCGGCACCCCCGGTGACAAGCCGCTCATCGGTCTGGGCATGCTCCCCCGGGGCGAGGTCGGCCTCATCTTCGCGACCATCGGCCTGCAGTCGGGGGTGCTCGACGACGACCTCTACGCCGCGCTGCTGCTGGTCGTCCTGGTCACCACGCTGGCCACGCCCAAGCTGCTGCAGATGCGCTACAGCCGGCTGCGGAAGGCCGCCTCCGCCGGGGCCACGCCGGCCGACACCGCGCCGCCCACCGGGGGGTGGCTGGTGATCAGCGACGACGAGGTCCACTTGCAGGCTCGCCCGCCCGGCGCGCGGGCGCTGGCGGTGGCGCTGGAGGCCGCCGTCGCCGTGGGTCGCAACCGGCCCGGCACCGACCTGCTCGACTGGCTGGCCCAGCTGCCCGACGAACCGTTGGCGTGGGATGCGGCCACCCGCGAGCTGTTGATAGACGTCATCGAGCGGGGCAACTCCCGGGGTTGGCGGTTCCTCGAGACGACCGGCGTCCTCGACCAGTGCCTGCCCGAGCTGGCGGCGGCGCTACGCCGCCGGCACGACGAGCCCTTCACCATCGATCCGCTCCAGTCCTACCGGTTCTCCGCCATGGAGCGGCTGCGCCGGCTCGACGCGGACGACCCGCTGGCGCTGGAGATCCGGGCCCTGGAGGGCATGAACCGGCTGTTCCTCGCTGCATTGCTCACGGAGGGGCTGGACGACGAGCGCGACCCGGCGGCGACGGCCGACCGGCTGCTCGACCGGCTCGGCTTCCCCGCCGACGAGCGTCGATCGGTGGGCGACCTGGTGCGCGACCGCGACCTGCTGTGGTCGGCCGCCCGCCAGCCGGGGGCGTTGGGCGAGGAGAAGGTCTTGCAGCTCGCCTCCCATCTGGAGACGCCCGAGCAGGCCCGCCTCCTCTACACGCTGAGCGCGCTGCGCGACCAGGGCCGCGAGCGCTGGGAGACGGCCCGCCTGCGCGACCTCCACGAGCTGATCCAGGCCGCCCTCCACCACCCCGAGCTGACCGGGTCGGAGGCCAGGGGTCTCGCCGACCTGCGCCGGCTCGAGGCCGCCGCCCTGGTCGCCGATCAGCCGGACGTGATCGAGCGGCTGGGCCGGGCGCCGTTGTCCTACATCCTGCGCCAGCCCGCCCACACGATCGCCCGCCAGGCCAAGCTGGTCCACCCGCTCCCCGCCAAGCGGGAGGTCCGAGCGCGCACGGGCGACGCGGGCGCCGACCGGTGGTGGGTCGACGTTGCCGCCCGCGACCGCCCGGGCCTGCTGGCAGCAGTGACCGCGGTCCTGTCCGAGGCCGGCCTGGCCGTGTCCGATGCCGTGGTCGCCACCTGGGACGACGGCGCCGCCATCGAGTCGTTCATTGTGCGGGGCGTGGCACGGCCCGACCCGGCGTCGCTGGCCGACGCCATCGAAGACCGGTTCGGCGCGCGGCCCCGCTCGGCGCCGCTGCCCGACGTCGAGATCACGTTCGACAACGACGCGTCGCCCTGGCACACAGTGGCCGAGATGCGCTCGCCCGACCGCCCCGGCCTGCTGCGCGACGTGGCCACCGCCCTCGAGGCCGCCCGGGTCGACGTACTGGCCGCCAGCCTGACCGCCGAGGACGAGCTGGTCATCGACAGCTTCGACCTCACCACCCGCAACGGCCTCAAGTTGGACGACCGGCACATGGAGGCGGTGCGACGCTTCGTGCACACCGGGGTGCCGCCCACACGCCGGCGCTTCCGCCACGCACTGCGTCGGCGTCAGTGGGAGAGCCACCCGGCCAGCCGGGCGAGCTCGAGCGCGAAGAACGTGCGCGGATAGGCACGTCATCCTGGCTCTCGGTGGTCAGCGCTGCTGGGAGATCCAGCTGTTGAGCTGCGACCCGGCAACAAATTCCCACGCGGGGTGCCTGCGGAACGCCCTATCCGCTGGGTCTCTAAGCCGACCGGGCCGTCGTAGCGGACCAACCTGCGATTCGGGCCGTCGGAGTCAGCATGTTGCGTGCCACCATCTGGTGATCTCGTCATAGACCTCGGGGCGATTGGCGAGCGCGATGTGGCTGATCTTCGGACAGAGGCGAATTGTGGCGTTCGGGAAGAGGGCGGGCTCGTCGTTGCCGAGCCGGCCTTGCGCGCTCGGTGCCGTCACGAGCGCGTCGCCGAGTAGGCGGTTGACGGGATGGGGACCATCGGTGTCCCGTTGGTCAGCGAGCGAGCCGGCGATGGCGAGGTACTCGGCGTGCCCGGGGACGCGCACCCGGTTGCGCTCGGGGCGCTCGGTGGCATCGGGGTCGCGCTCGACCCAATCCTCGTCGAGCACCGCACCCCAGCGGAGGTCCTTGATCCCCTCACTGCGCCGGTCGAGCCCGGCGCCGATCAGCCGGGTCAACGGGATCGGAACCGACCACAGCGCTGCGCTCGTGAGGTTGGCGATCACCTCGAGGTTGGCGCCGTTGTTCGGCACACCGAGCAGCACCACCCGCTTCACCTTGCCGGGCCACGGCCCGCGGCGTCGCAACCGGTCCCGCAATGTCGCGCCGGCCCTGCCGTAGTGGCAAGCGCTCCGGATCACGAGGCCGCCCATGCTGTGGCCGATGAGATCGATCTCGCGCACGCGCACCGGCCAGGCCCTCACCAGCCGTTGGAGTCCCGCCGCGAGCTCACGCCCGTTGGTAGAGATGTGTCGGCCCGTGTTGTAGCGGACATACACGGGGCTGACGCCCCACTGGCGTGCCAGCAGCTCGCCATAGGTGAGCTCCGGCCGTCCAGCGAACCTCCACACCGATTCCGACGACATGAGCCCGTGCACGAGCAAGCAGAGCCGGGCTCCCGCGTTCGGCAGCGCGCGCTCGAGCCCGTCGTGATCGAGTGGGAGCTCACCGCCGGAAGCCGTGCGAAATGTCATGGGAATGGCAAGGGAGGATTCCTGTTCGACCAGCGCGTCGCCGAACAGGCCGTTGACGACTGCGCGAACGTCGGCGGCCCCACCAGGGACTGACTTCAAGGCCTGGATCACCAGCTCGATGGCGGCAGGTGCCCGTTTCGGCCCGTCCGTCCCGATCCCGCCGCCTCCCACCGCCACCCGGCCGAGGCTACTTGCGACAGCCGGCGACCAGAGGGTCGCTGGCCGGTGCAGACGCCATGTCCTTCGACGCGACGTCCTCCGACCGACCCCAGAGCCGGCCAGGGTCATAGCGTGCCTGGCGGCACCCAAGCTCCGACTCGATGAACAACGGCAAAGAGAGGTTCGCCATGAAGTTCGTGCGAGAACGCGATCTGCGGTCGGCGGCCCCCGACGCGAAAAAGTTCACTGCGGGCGTCTGGCAAACAGAGGCGCTCACCGCGTTGAGGGACGAAGGCCTGCGTGGACATCGGTTCGTTTACCAACCGGGCGCTCACTCCCACTGGCACACCCACACCGGAGAACAAGCCCTCGTGGTGCTTGCCGGCCGCGGCATTGTCGCTCGTTGGGGCGAGGAAAGTGGCACCGAGGTCGGCTCAGGAGACTGGGTTCATGTGGAGCCCGGCGAGAAGCATTGGCACGGCGCGCTGGACGACGATGTCTTTGTTCATCTCGCCGTCAGCGCCAGCGGACAGACCGAATGGCACGACCCGGTCAGTGATGCCGAGTACCAGTCCGGTCTGCCTGCAACCTGAGGAGCCACCCGCACCAACCCGGGCGTCTCCGGGCGCCGTGGCTCGTCGGTGCCCGGCGATGCCGCCGCCAGGACTCGAACCGGCCTACCGCGTAGGAGACCGTGACCGATCGTCCCCGGCGTCCACTGGAGTTCGCTGAGCCGGTCGTTGCCTGCGGGATCGTCCGCCCCCGTGCCAGTGCGTCCATGGGTTCGGGAGGCCCGGCGCGCTGGGCGGGACGCACCGCCGTGGCGTCGCTCAGCCGTCGAGGCGGTCGAGCAGCCAGCTCGGTGCCACGACCTCCCCCCCAGACCCCCGGACCCGCGCCCGGAGACCGCGATCCGCCGACACGAGAACGACGGGGGTGTCGGCGGTCGCCGCGAGGCTCGCGAGCGTGTCGTCACCTACACCCGGTGCGTGGACGACCGTCACGCCGTCGGCGACGCCTTCCTCCACCCCTGAGCGCGCCGCGCCCTCGAGGACCATCACGACCGGCTCCGGGAGTCGCGACGCCGCCGTCGCGGCCCGGACCCGCTCGGCGAGCCGACGGGTCGCCGTCGCGCGGTCCCGCCACCAGCCCGTCGGGCGGGAGCCCACCACGTTGGCGGTGTCGATCAGCAGCACCACGCGAGGCTCGCGCGCCGCACCGCCGACGCGGCCTCGCGTTCCTGGTGGCGCTCTCACTGACGGGATCGAGGGGCGACCGGCGGGACCGGCCGTCGACGCGTCTGCCCTGAGCTCGTCGTAGTCGGGCCCACACACGGGACACGTCCCGGCCGGTCAGGATGATCGAGCCGGGTCGACGCGCACGACCGCGCCGCCGGCGTCCGCGGAGGCATACATGGCGTCCACGACCCGATGGGCCCGCACCGCCTCGGCCAGCGACGGCTGCGCCGGGGTGCGGTCAAGCACCGCCGTGAGGAACGCCGTGGCCGGGTTGACCGTCGTCGCGTCGCCCGCCTCGGCGATCGCGAACGCCAGGTCGCGCCCGGCGAGAACCTTCTCGCCTTCGCCGGTGAACTGCCAACGCACCGGACCCGTGAAGTCGCCCTCGAGGGCGACGAACAGGCGCTCGCACAGCACCTCGACCCGACGCAGGCTCGGGCGTTCGAGCACGTCGTGCCAAACCGATGTCAGGGTCGCTGCCGGTCCGCCGGCGAAGTCGAGGCGCGCAACCGCCACGTCGTCGATGCCGTGGTGGCCGTGGACGGCCCGGGTCGTGGCGCTCACGGACGTCACCGGGCCGAGCAGCCACTGCAGGATGTCGACGTCGTGGATCGAGTGCTCGAGGAGCGTGCCCCGACCCGCAACGCGCACGTCGGTGCGCCAGGTCGAGCCGTAGATCCCTTGGTCGGGGATGTACTGGTCGTCGCGAAACACCACGGCTAGCACCCGGCCCGCCCGTTCGTCGCGCACGAGCCGGCGCACCCAGCGGAACGACGGCAAGAAGCGCAGCACGAGACCCACCTGATTGACGACGCCGGCGCGTGCGACGCTGGCCGCCATGCGTTCGGCCGTCGGGGCGTCGAACGCCAGCGGCTTCTCGCAGAACACCGCCACACTCGCCGCAGCGGCCTTGTCGACCAGGCGTCGGTGCTCCGCCGTCCACGCGGTCACGTACACGGCATCGACGAGCCCGGGGAGCTCGTCCTCGCCCACGACCGCGGCGCCGTGCTCGGCGCCGAACGCGGCCGCCCGAACCCCGTCCGGGTCGTGGACGGCGACGATCTCGTTGTCGACCCGGCTGGCCCTCAGCGCCAGAACGTGGAGGCCGCTGACGAACCCTGCGCCGTAGAAGCCGACCCGCACCGTCACCGACCCATCCTCACCGCGTCGCAGGCTAACGGCCGCCGTCGACGGCGCTGCTAGGCCGCTGGAGCCCGGCGGCCCCAACAAGAGAGCCCGCTTCTGGAAGAAAGCAATTGCGGGAACAGCGTCTGCGAACTATAGTGCGGTGACGTCACAAACACACTTACAGGAGAGGTCACCATGTCCCCCGTCGAGACCCTTGCATCGTTGAACAAGACGAGCCTCGAAGCCCTAACGACCGTCCAGGACCGCATCGTCGCCGCCTACCAGGGGGCGACCAGCTTCCTCCCCACCGACTGGATCCCGGCGACGCCACTGGTGCCCCTCACCCGGGGTTACCTGGCCCAAGTCATCGAGGAGAGCTACGCCTTTCAAACCAAGGTGCTCGAGGCCAACAAGAGCTTCGCAGCTCGCCTGCTCGACGCCGCCTCGCCGGCACCGGCCCCCGCCAAGGCCACCGGCAAGGCCCCTGCCAAAGCCGCCAAGTAGCTTCGGCAGCATGAACGCCGCCGATGCTCTGTGGAAGGAGAACCTGCAGCGCCTCGGCGGGTTCATCCGTGCCCAACGGCAGTTCCACCGACTGTCACAACGGGAGCTGGCCAAGCTCGCCGACCTGTCCGACACCTATATGAGCCAGCTCGAGCGCGGTATGCACGAGCCTTCCATTCGGGTGCTTCGGTCCGTCGCCGAGAGCCTCGGCGTCAAGGCCAGCCAGCTGATCATGTACGCCGCCGGGCTCCCACTCGATGACGACGATGACATCACCACCGAGGAAGCAATCCGTCGCGATCCCCGCTTCACGGACGCGCAGCGACGAGCGCTGCTCGGCGTCGTGAAGAGCTACCTCGAGTCCAACGAGACCTGAACGCAGTTTGGACGACGACGGATCGCGGTGAGCAGGTGCTCGATCCCGTTCTCCCGGGAGATCCGTTCGAAGAGCGCCTCGTTCGGCGGGTCGCCGGCCCTTCCCGGTGAGCCTGGACTCCGCGGCCCATCCGTGACACGGCTCGGTTGCCGGCGGCAGATCGACTATGTGCGGGCCCCCGGTCGAGGGTCGGCGCAGCGCCTCGCCGGCTCTTGGCGCGTTGACGATTGATCGCAATCGCCGGAGGAATTGATGCCCGCGACGTAGGCGGTGAGCCCCCGACTCCGACGCCAGGCGTGACGTTGGCCGCAGGTCTCGGCCTCGGTCTCGTTCTCGTCGCCCGGGACGGAGCCGACCGTCTCATCGTCGATGGCCGCGAAAAAGACGTTGGCAGCCAGGTCGCCGGGGTCGAGCTCAGTGTTGTCGGCGATGACCTCGGCGAGGGTTCGGCGGAAGTCGATGCCGAATACATGCTTGATGTCTTCGAGCACACCGTCGTTGGCGTAGAAGAATCGGTCGCCGTCTCGCAACGCGGTGAACTGGTTGGTCCACATCGCCAGCTGGAGCGGGCCGAACTCGGTGCCCTCCACGTGTGGTTCGCCGAGCATGCCGGTGAAGGCGTCTAGCCGTTCGACGGTGCCGTATATCGACTTGAGCCGGCTCGCCACCGTCGTGCGGCGCGTTGCCGCAACCACGCCTTCTTCCGCCTCATCGCTGCCCGGTTCGAGCGTGCTGCCGTCGCCGTCGGTCAGGGTGACGAAATCGAGAATGTTGGGGTCGTCGATCGCCGGGTCCGATTCGAGCTCTGGATCGGACGGGAATGCGTCGGTGGTCTCGTCCGTCACGTCGGTGAAGGAGTCCGCCGGTTCGAGTCCGAAGGCGACGCGCATCTGGTTATAGGTCGGCATGCCATGGTCGCGGCCTCGCGCAATGTCGATGGCGCCGAGATCCATCACGCCGGTGAAACAGCCCGCGAGGGTCGTCCCGTCGAGGCACTGCTCGGGGTTGTCGATCTCGGGCCTAGGTATCTGGAACAAGACGCTGCGGAGCTGGTTGTCGATCATCTCGTCGTTGGCGTACTGGGGTTCGCCGCCCAGACCGGCGAGCACGTTTCCGAGCCCGATGCCTCGGAGGAGTCCGGGGTTGCCGAAGGCCACGTTGAGCGGAACCGCGATCTCGGCCGCGTCACCCACAACGGTCACCTCGACGCCGTCCGCCTCGAGGGCGGCGAGCTCGTCGGGACCGATCCGGTCGAGAGGGATCTCGGTCTCGAGCTCGCCGTGGATCTGGGAGTGGGCCCGAAAGCCTACGGTTGCGAACTCGTTGGTGATGCTGGGATCGACGGTGGGGTCGTAGCCGCCATAGGGCGGCAACTCGACGCCCATGGCGGGCAGGAACTCGGTGTAGGTGATCCACTGCTGCTCGGCACCGACGACCCGCCGGGCAATCGCGAACTTGACCTCCTCGGGGAGATCCCGTGGCAGGGCGGCGACGATGCGATTGTGCTCCCGCACGAACAGTGTGTGCGTCGCTGTCAGCGCGATGTTCTCGTTGGCCCGCACATCGCCGGCGACGATCGCCGCGTCGGAATCGGCCATCAGGCGGCCGACGAGGTCCATCGAGGGAGTGTCGGCTCCCGCGCGGGAAGCGCCGGTCGGGAGATAGCCGTCCTCGGTGAGCAACTCGGCGCCGTTGTTGGTCGGGTCACCATCGAGCGGTCCGACCCGCAGCCAGTCAAGGCGCTCGGGCGTGCCGCCATAAACGGCGAACGCGTCGATGTACGAGCTGACCGTGTTCACCTGTTCCCGCACCGAGTCCCGACCGGTACCCTCCGCCGCCGCGGACCGGGTGAACGGGATGCTCCCGACGTCGTTGCGGAACTCCTCGAGTGGATCATTGGCGTCGAAGGCGATCGGCGCCTCCTGGTCGTCTTCGAGCCGCAACCCGACGGTGTGGTCGAGGAACTGGCCCCACACGAACCCCCACTGGCTCACGCCCCGCTCCGAGAAGACGTTCTGAGCGACGTCGTTGAAGATGCGGTTGCTGACGTACCTGGCCGCCGGGCCGCTGACCGGGGCGCCGACACCGTCGGCATAGTTCGCCGGCGCGACCCGGGCATAGGGCGTCCCGGCCTGGCCCAGCGTCGGTTCCGCCAGGTTGTTGCCGAAACCATCAAGGCTGCGACCATCGAGGATGCGTTCGACGAGATCGCCGTCCTCGCGGTGACGAGACCCGTGCGGCGGGTCGGTCGCCGACGCGACGCTCGCGGTGGCAACGACGGTGGCGACCCCGGCCACCGCCAGCCGAGTCGTGACAGAGACCATGCTCGCCATTGCGACCCCTCCTCGGCCGATGCGCGCGAACGTGCGCGTGGCCATGGGACGCCGCCGACCTGAAATCGCCCTCAGAGGGAGCTGGTCGTTGACTGGGACGTCGGGTATCCACGTGCCCTGTCGTGCCAACCCCTCGCCGAGCGGCCCAGCGAGATTGCCAAACCACGACCGCCGAGGCTCACGGCCCTCCGCTCAGCCGCCTCCCAGGTCACACTGCCAGCCTCTCGCTCGTGCCTGTTCGAGTGCTCCTCGTCGACGCCGACGACATGGGTCCGACCTTCCTCGGGGCGTTGCGCGACAACGGGTTCGAGGTCACCATCGCTGCCTCTGGACGCGGCGCTTTCGGCACGGTGCTGTTGTCCAAACCCGACGTCATCGTCATGGATGTGGTCCTACCGGATGGGGACGGGTTCGAGATCTGTCGGCGCATGCGCAGCCAAGATGTCCGAACGCCGATCCTGTTCCTCACCGCACGCGACTCAACCGAGGACAAGGTGCGCGGGTTTCGCGTGGGCGGCGATGACTACATCGTGAAGCCGTTCACGCTCGACGAGCTCGTTGCTCGCGTTCGCGCCGTGCTCCGCCGCGCCGATCTCACCCGACGCGACCACGTCTTGCGTTGCGCCGACCTCGAGCTGGACGACGAGTCCTACCGGGTGACACGGAACGGTGTAGCGATCGGCCTCTCGCTCACCGAATACAAACTGCTGCGGTACCTGCTGCTCAACCAGGGTCGCGTTGTCTCGAAGCCCCAGATCCTCGTCCACGTGTGGGGTTACGACTCTGGCGGCGCCGGCGGCAACGTCGAAACCTACATCGGCTACCTGCGCCGCAAGATCGACCACCGTGGACCACAGCTGATCCACACCATCCGTGGCGTCGGGTACACGCTGCGGAACCATTGAAGCTCTCAGGCAACCCCCACCCATGCTGGCGCCCGTTTCGCCTTCGGTCCGTTGGATGACCCCACCCAACGCCCCTGGCTATCTTCCGTTCCCCGGTCGGCGTGGTCGTCAAGGGGGTGGGCACCCTCGCCAGGTTCCGCCGAGCTCGTCTCGATGATTCGAGGCCCACTAGCCATCAGCTTGGGGCGTCTACGTTGCGCGTTCAGCGCGTGGTAGGTCGAGCGTGAAGGTTGCACCGTGAGGATAGGTCTCGGTGATCTCGATGCGGCCGTGGTGGCTGGTGACGACGTCGTGGACGATGGCCAAGCCGAGGCCTGCACCACCGGAATCTCGGGTACGTGCCGAGTCGAGCCGGAAGAAGCGCTCGAAGACGTGACTGCGAAGTGCGGGGGGTATGCCTGGGCCGTCGTCGACGACCGTCAGCCGCACGACATCGCCGAGTGGCCGGACGGCGATGTCGAGTCGGCTCTGTGCATGCGCTTCGGCGTTGTGGATCAGGTTGCGCGCCATGCGGCGCAGCTGTTGCTCGTCGCCCAAGATCATCGCCGAGTCGTCGAGCCCTGAGGTACCCACGTCGATGTCCGGTCGCCGCACGGCGTGGGCTGCCTCCTGGGTGAGCGCCGCTAGATCGACCGGTCGACGGGGGCGTTCCCCCTCGGCATCGATGCGGGCGAGAAGCAGGAGGTCGTCCGAGAGTTGTTGGAGTCGTTCGACGTCGCCGAGCGTGTCGCGGGCGACAGCGTTCCACGGGGACTTTTCGGGGTGGGTGATGGAGATCTCCAGGTCGGAGCGCAGCGCCGTGAGCGGTCCGCGCAGCTCGTGGCTGGCGTCGGCGACGAAGCGCCGCTGGCGGTCGACGGCGGTCTCGAGCCGGCCGAGGGTGTCGTTCACGGTGCCGGCGAGTTGGCCGATCTCGTCGCGTGTGGTGGGGGCGGGGACGCGCCGCTGCAGGTCACTTGCGGTGATCTCGGCCATGGTGTTGGTGATGGCTCGGACCGGTCGCAGGGTCCGTCCCACCGCCCACCAGGTGATGCCGGCCACGACGGTCACGAGGACGGGGACACCGGCGAGCAGCACGGTCGTGATCGCTCTTGTGGTCTCGTCGGCTCGTTCGAGGCTCTCGGCGGCGTAAACCGCGACGACACCGCTGCTCGTGTTCGTGTCGAGGGCGACGATGCGCATCTTCTCGTTGTCGTCGAGCGGCCGAACGGCGGAGGTGAGCACGAGTGGTTCCGTGCCTGGCGGCCGCTCGGCTGTGATGGCCGGCTCACCGTGGATGTTCTCGCTCGAGGCGACGACATCGCCGTTGGCAGCGACGACCTGGACGACCGCGGTCTCCTCGCCGGGAAGTGCGAGTTGCGGCGGCAGGGCATCGGTGGTTGCGAGCGCGGCAACATCCTGGGCGCGCAGGGTGGCTGCGTTGGTGGCCGCCGCGTCGAGCCGGGATCGCAGGAGACCGACGAGGAGGACGGCACCAACCGTGAGGGCGACGCCAACCGCTATGGCTGCGACAGCGGTGATCCGGAGCCGGATTCCGCTGGGACGGATGAGGATCCTGTCAGCGGCCATCTGGTACGAGCCGGTAGCCGGAGCCTCGCACGGTGCGCAGGCCGTTGGCACCGAAAGGTCTGTCGAGCTTGCGTCGAATGTTCGAGATGTGGACCTCGATGACGTTGGGGTCGCCGTCGTAGGCGAAGTCCCACGCGTGTTCGAGCACGTCCGCCTTGGACACGACTTCGCCTTGACGCCGGGCTAGGTACTCGACGATCGCGAACTCCTTGGCGGTCAGATCGATCGCTCGGCCCCGACGTGCAACGGTCCGCGCCGCGGGATCGATCACGAGGTCGCCAACGCTGATGCTCGCCGGGCGTTCGAGCGCGCCTCGTCTGAGCAAAGCCCGTAGATGCGCGACGAGTACGACGTAGGAGAACGGCTTGGTGAGATAGTCGTCGGCCCCGGTGTCGAGCGCTTCGGCTTCGTCGAGCTCCCCGTCTTTGGCCGTGAGCATCAGGATCGGTGTCCAGTTGCCCTGCTCACGGAGGCGAGCGCATGCCTGGAAACCGTTGAGCTCGGGCAGCATGATGTCGAGCACGATCGCGTCGTAGTGGGTCTCCGACGCCAGCCAGACGCCCTGCTCGCCATTCATCGCGTTGTCGACGGCGAAGCCTTCGGCCTCGAGGCCGCGCCGCAGCGTGGCGGCAAGTCGCTTGTCGTCTTCGATCACGAGGATCCGCACGTCGCCCAACCTGCCAGGTCGGAGCTGAAGAATTCCTGAAGTCGTACTTCAGGTTGCTTCGGGTTCGCTCAAGGTGCGGCGGCGCATCGTCTCGCTATCGAGCCGGACCGTCCGGCCGAGCGACACGAAAGGACCCTTCATTGACTTCCCGACTCAAGAAGACCGGCTACACGGCCATCGCCAGCCTCGGCCTGTTGGCGGGGACCGCCACCATCGCCGCCGCCACCAGCGCCGGAAGCTCGCCGTCCAACCGTCCCACCACAACCGAGTCCGCCGGTGACAGCCACCAGGACGAGTCGCCCGCCTACACCGGCTCGGTGACCGCCCCCGAGCAGGACGGCGGCAGCGAGGCCGACGAGGCCAAGTCGCTCGAAGCGCTCGCCACGATCAGCCCGGATCAGGCGTCGGCCGCCGCGGCGTCCGCCGTGCCCGGCACGGTTGACAAGGTCGAGCTCGACAACGAGAACGGCTCGGTCGCCTACTCCGTGGAGATCCAAACCGCCAACGGCACCGTCGACGTCAAGATCGACGCCGGCAACGGCGACGTGCTCGCCCAAGAAGCTGGGGAGGATGACGAGGGCGAACTCG
>DASSDL010000107.1:0-12800 GCA_035697145.1 Acidimicrobiales bacterium | reverse complement strand
CCGGGTCCACCACTGGCAGCGATCGAGCTCGAACCCTGTCGGATGCCACGAAGATGTGCCGCAGCTCGGCGCCGCAGAACCCGCACGGCCCGCCGGTGGCACCGTCGCTCGACGGGACTGTGTCGCCCGACGGCGCGCTGGAGCCACGGCGCGGAGTGTTTGACCGTGGAGAGACTGAAACCACAATGCCGCCCAAGTTCGTCATCCCGTGGGGCCAGTGTCACCGGGCGGGTTGAAGCGGTGCTGAAGCAGAGCTGAGCGATCGCTGAAACGGAGCGGCGCTCACCGGCTGGGCGTCGGGTCCAGCACCTCACGTCGACCCAGCGTGCGCCGGCGGCCTCGACCTCGGGCAGGACCCGCGTCTCCGGGAGCAGATCGGACAGAACAGGACCACCGCATCCGGCCGCGCCGCGGCCAGCGCCGCCGGCACGATCACCGGGATGTCAGTCGCGGGCATGCGGCGACCCTGCTTGGCGGGCGACGCATCGGCCACGGCGGGCAGCAGACTGCGGTCGACGCCGGCGCGGCAGAGGAGCGCCACCGCACTCGAGGCGGCGCCCGTAGCCCACCACGGTGCACTCGGCGTCCTTCCGGTCGACGAGCCACCGATGCAGCGCCTCGTCCCGGGACGTCACGCTGTCCTGCAGGGCGCGGACGCGGGCCGGGTCGTCCACGCAATGGCGGCCTCCCCAGCGAGCAGGCCGCCACCGCCGCTGGCCGGATGGCTGCCAGCGCCGGTGTCGCCCCCACGGTCATCACCAGAGAGGCGGCGAGCAGCACGGTCCCGCCGTACAGGTCGAAGCGCCAGGCCTGGCGCGGGACGAAGCCGGCCGCCGCCAGCATGCGGGCCAGCGCCGGGGTCGAGTAGTAGGCGTAGTGGCCGTGGCCGAGCGAGTTCCACTGGCCGAGCCGCAGGATCGTGGCCCCTGAGTGGAACTGCAGCAGCAGGACGCCGCCCGGCGCCATTCGCGCCGCCCGCTTATCTTGCGCCGCCACCTGGTCGGCGTGCATGAGCCCAGAGCAGTCGAGCACCACATCGGCCTGTTCGCCGTCGTCCACCGGAACCATCCCGCGCTCGGCCAGCACCGACAGACAGGGGCCGCCGTGGGGGCTGCCGTACTCGGCGGCGCGTGCTCCGGCAGGAAGCCGGCCGGCCGTTGCCACCCGCTCCACGGCATCGGCGGCCCGTTCCACGAGCGCCGCCGGCTCGGCACGCCGCGGCTCCTCGGGCACCGTCGGATCGACGAGCAGCTGAGCCAGGCCGCAGCCGGCACAGAGCCAGATCTGCAGCGGATACGCGAGGTCGAGCCCAGGGTCGTCGACCGCCGGGAAGTGGTCTGCGGCCGGTTGGTCCCCGAGGTCGAGCACGACCTCACCGTCGGTGCCGCGGCACCAGCGGCAGCGATGGGCTCGCTCAACTGCTCGCACCCGTCGCAGGTGCTGCCAAGATGGCGGGATGCAGGTGCGGACGACGGCGTTGGCGGACGTGCTCGTGTTCGTTCCCACGCTCCATCGCGATCACCGGGGTTCTTTCGCGCACGTTCGATGCCCCCCTTCTGGCCTGCTACACGGCTTCCAGGTGCTGAGCGACGTCGCGGACGTCTGTTACCGGATCGACAGGGAGCACGACCCTAGCGACGACCGCGCCGTCCGCTACGACGATCCCGACCTGGGCATTTTGTGGCCGCTACCCGTCGCCGATATCAGCCCATGGGACCGCGCCGCGGGTTCGTGGGCCGACCTGGTCGAAGGCATGTGCCGCTAGTGCCATCCTCGCGACGTCCTATTCCCGGCTGACGGGCCGGAGGGCGCTCGTGACGGGGCGACGGGCTTCATCGGCTCGGCCCTATGCCGGCGGCTGGTGGTGTCGGGGGCGGAGGTGCACGGGGTGTCGCGGGTGTCCCGACCCCCTGCTGACGGGATTCGCTGGTGCGCGGAGGATCTGTCGGACGCAGGCGCGGCGCTCAGGGTCCTCTGCCAGGTCCGGCCCGGCATCGTATTTCACTTTGTGAGCCACGTGAGCGGCGATCGAGGGTTGGGCGCAGTCGTCCCTACCCTGCGCGACAACCTCATCACGACGGTCAACCTGCTGACGGCCGCCGCAGCGTCCGGCGAGCCACGAGTGATCCTCGCCGGGTCGATGGAGGAACCGGATCGCGACGACCCCCGCGCCCAGCTCCCCCTACGCCGCCGCCAAGTCCGCCGCCAGCGCGTACGCACGACTCTTCGACCAGCTTTACGGTCTGCGGTCGTCTGCGGTGGTGTTCATGGTCTACGGGCTGGGCCAGCGTGACGGCACCAAGCTCGTGCTCTACGTCATCGGCTCGCTGCTGCGAGGGGAAGGGCCACGACTGAGCAGCGGCAGGCGCGAGGTCGACTGGGTCTACGTCGACGACGTCGTGGCCGCGTTCGTGGCCGCCGCCGAAGCCGAGAAGGCGCCCGGGAGCACCTTCGACATGGGATCGGGCGAGCTGGTTTCCATCGCTCCCTGGTGGAGGGGATCGTGAGGTTGGTCGGTGGCGACGTCCGACCGGTATTCGGGGCGCTGCCCGACCAGCCGCATGAACACTCGCGGGTCGCCGACGTCGCACCGAGCCGGGAGGCGATCGGATGGGAGCCATCGACGCCGCTGGAGGTTGGCCTGGCGCACACAGTCGAGTGGTTCCACGCACTAGTCGGTGAAGTCGAGGTGTGATCAGCGCCCGGCGCGGGTGACGGTCACCGGCCGCCGAGCTGGTGCACCACCTGCAGTTTGACGCCGTCGTCCAACGACACCTCGGGCTGCCATCCGAGCCAGCGACGGGCACGACCTGTGGCCCCATGCGTGACCTGGACATCGCCGGCCTGCGCCGGTAGGCGCCGCGGGATCGCCGGGTGGCCCACGTGTTCCGACACCAGGCGCAAGAGGTCGGTGACCGTGGCCGGTGACCCACCCGCGACGTTGAACACGGAGGCGGGAGCGACGTCGGCGTCCACGGCGGCGAGGGTGGCGGCCGCCGCATCCGAGACGTACGTGAAGTCGCGGACCTGCTCGCCGTCGCCGTACACGGTCACCGGCCGCCCGGCCGCCACGGCGGCGATGAACCGGTGGAGGGCCATGTCGGGCCGCTGCCCCGGCCCGTAGAGGGTGAAGTAGCGGAGGACCACTGTGGAGAGCCCCCAGTTGGCGCCGTAGGCGGATGCCAGGTGCTCCATCGCCAGCTTCGTCACCCCGTAGGGGCTGAAGGGCCGGGTGGCTGCGTCCTCGCCAATCGGCTGCTCGGTCGCGTTGCCATAGACGGACGACGACGAGGCGAGCACCAGGCGCGGCACACGGGTGCGCCGCGCCGCCTCCAGCAGCCGCTGCGACGCCGAGATGTTGCGCTCGACGTAGACCGCGAACCCGTCCGCCCACGACAGGCGGACACCCGGCTGGGCCGCCAGGTGGATCACGGCGTCGACGCCGGTGAGGACGTCGTCGAGGTCGGCCCGGACCAGGTCGAGCTCGAGGCCTCGGAAGCCGTCGTGCCGCGCGAGCCGGGCGGCGTTGGCGCGCTTGATCGACGGGTCGTAGTAGTCGGTGAAGGCGTCGACGCCATCGACCTCGTGGCCGCGCTCCAGGAGCGCCTCGCAGACGTGGCAGCCGACGAAGCCCGCCGACCCGGTCACGACGTATCTCATCGCTGCGCGTGACTAGGCGCCAGTGCGGTCGGCCTCCGGTTGCCTCGCAGGTACCTCGGCACGACGCTGCCTCCGCGACAGCCAGAGCTCGCGGGCGATCGGCAGCACCGAGATGGCGACGATGGTGAGGATTGCCAGCTCGAGGTTCTCCTCGATGAAGTCGACCTGGCCGAGGAAGTAGCCGAGCAGCGTCACCCCGATCGCCCACAGGAACCCGCCGACCACGTTGAACGTCACGAACGTGCGGTACTGCATGTTCGACACCCCGGCGACGACCGGCACGAAGGTGCGCACCACCGGCACGAAGCGGGCCAGAACGATGGTCTTGGCCCCGTAGCGCTCGAAGAACGAGTGCGCCTTGTCGACGTTCTCCTGCTTGAAGAACCGCGAGTCCGGACGGTTGAAGATCGCGGGTCCGGCGCGCCGGCCGATGACGTAGCCCACCTGGTCGCCGACCACCGCGGCGATGAACGTGCCCACCAGCAGCCAGCCGAGGGGCAGGTGGAGCGCCTCGTCGACGCTCGACGGCCCCGACGCCAGGAACCCGGCGGTGAACAGCAGTGAATCGCCCGGCAGGAAGAACCCGACGAGCATCCCCGACTCGGCGAAGACGACCGCGAAGACGCCCCAGAGACCGATGTCGTCGATGAGGCTCTTCGGGTCGAGCAAGCCCCCAGTGGCGAGCACTCGTCCGAGCATCTGGAGAGGCTATCGGTAGCGACCAGGGGGTGCGCTATTGCGGCTGGTTCCACTCGACCCAGCCGGCGCCCGCCCGCCCGGTGGCGGCGTCCCGGAACCGGCACAGCGCCCGCGGGAACCGCGAGACCCTTCCGGTGCCGTCCTCCAGGAGAACCGGGGCGAACGCCACCGGGTCCACGTCGAGGCGCAGGTCGTCGTAGCCGACCCTGGCCGACACCGGGAACCCGTGGTCGCCGGGCACGCAGCTCGCCTCGGTGTGCTCGACGCCCGCCAGGGGCGCGCCCGGCGGCTGGACGAAGCCGGGGTGGTAGGGCACGACGTCGTCTCCCAGCCGCACGGTGCTGCCGTGGAAGCGGGTGCCGTCCTCGAGCCAGCCCGCCGACCACGTCCATCCGAGCGTCCACCAGTCGCGGGTGCCCCAGGAGTGGTCGCGCTCGCCGATGGCGTCGAGCTCGATGCGCTCGTCGCCCACGAGCACCTCGCCGTGGACCCGGCACGGCACCTCGTAGCGGGTCGTGCCCGGCGGGTACAGGTAGGCGGCACCGTCGGTCTCCCACTCGAGGTCCAGCCCGAAGGGCACTCGGTCACCGACCGGGCGCCCGTGGGCGTCGTACATGGCGGCGGGATCGTCCAGCCCCAGCGCGAAGGCCTCGCAGCCGAGAGAGATGTGGTCGAACGGCGTCTCGATGTTGTGGTCGGCCCACAGGCCCTCGGCGCGGACCTCGAGCGATGGCGGCCGAGGCGGCACGACGTCGTGGTCGACCACCGTCACCAGCGGCCGACCGTCGCCCACCACGCAGGCCCAGTACCAGGCCATCGTCTGGTTGGGATACAGGCCCAGGCGCACATAGCCGCCGAGCGTGGCGTCGCGGGTGGCGAAGTCGAAGTACCACGACTCGCCCCACCAGTCGCCGTCCCCGGGGGCGTGGTAGCCCTCGTCGGCGGCGGTCAACCCCGCGGGTATGAGATCGATCACTCGCCGAGTCTGTCGCGGTACGCGCGTACCTTGTGGCGGTTCCCGCAGACGTTCATGGAGCACCAGCGGCGGGAGCGGTTGCGGGACTCGTCGTAGAACGCCCACGCGCAGTCGTCGTCGGGGCAGACCTTGAGCCGGTTCCACACCCCGGCGCGCACCAGGCTGTGCGTCGAAGCCAGGACCCGGGTCAGCGCCCCTCTGGAGCCCTGAGCCACCGGTTCGAGGGCGCCTGTCGACGGCACGATCTGGACCGGCAGGTCGGCCGCCAGGCGGTCGAGGGTCGCTCGGGCGGCGGGATCGGGCACGTCGTCGTGATGCGACGCCATCTCGGCGCGCAGCGCGCCGCGCAGGTCCCGGGCCAGGGCCAGCTCGTCGTCGCCGATCGGCTCGTGCGCGCCGTCGAGGTCCTGGTCCCGGAGCCAGCCGCGGAACTCGTCGATCGACGCCAGCCGGTCGCTGCCGTCCTCCTTGTCGACCGTGTTGACGAACGATCTCACGAGCTCGACGTCGACAACGTTGTACCGGGTGGAGACCATGAAACCACTGTACATCCAACGGTGGTTTCCGGTATAGTGACACCACCGAAAGATGATCACTAGTTACAAGCTTGAGGAACGAAGATGGACCCGATGATGCCCTTCCTGGCCGACGAGCGAGCCCGGCAACTGCGTCACGACGCCGACCTGGTGCGAGCGGGTCGTGGCGAGCGGCGGGGCCTCCGCCGGTACCTGCCCCACCGGCGCTCCTGATCCCCCAGGGCCGCGAGGAGGTAGGGCGGTAGCTTCCGCCTGGTGGAGTACCTGAGCCCCGACTGGCTGGATGCCGCCCAGCACGCCATCGCCGACGATGCTCACCTGGGTCGCGCCACCGCCGGCGTAAGGCTCACAGTCGAGCACGTGGCCATCGACGGGCCCCGGGGCACGATCCGCTGGCACATCGCCATCGACGATGGCGAGGTCAGGTTGGCGGAGGGACCCGCCGTGGAGCCGGACCTACGTTTCACGACCGACTACGCCACCGCCATCCAGATCGCAACGGGCAGCCTCGGCGCCCAGCGAGCCTTCGTCGAGGGTCGCTTGCGGGTGGGCGGGGATCTCAGCCTGCTGATCCGCCACCACAAGGCGTTGTCGACGGTCGACGACGTCCTCGCCGGCGTCCGGGCTCGGTCTTTTGGCCCGTAGGATGCAGCGACCGTGCCCGAGATGCCCGAGCTCCAGGCTCACGCCGAGCGCCTGACCGAGGCGTTCGAAGGCGCCGTGCTCCAGCGGTTCACCCCCCTGGCCTTCACGGTGCTCAAGACGGCGACGCCGGGCCCGGAGTCGGCCCAGGGGCACGCCCTCGAGTCGGTCGGCCGGCGTGGCAAGCACCTGCTGCTGCGATTCGAGCCATGCACGTTCGTGGTCCACCTGATGCAGGGTGGGCGCCTACGGGTCGACGAGAAGCAGGCGGCGCGGCCCCGGAACGGACAGGGGCGCTGGCGTTTCGCGGACGGGCGGGCTTTGCTCCTCACCGAGGCGGGCACGGAGCGCAAGGCCGGCGTGTGGGTGGTGGCCGGGGACCCGCTGAGCCAACCGCCCCTCGACACCCTCGGGCCCGAGGCCCACGTTCTCGACCAGGCCACCATGGCCCGCCTGCTGGCCGAGAACTCGATGCGGCTCCACGGCTGGCTGCGCGACCAGGGGATCCTGGCCGGCATCGGCCGGCGGCTGGCCAACGAGATCTGCCACCGGGCCAAGCTGTCGCCCTTCGCCAACACCGCCAAGCTCTCGCCCGACGAGGTCAAACGCCTGCACACCGCCATGGGCGAGTGCATCGACGAGTCGCTGGACTACGAGCGCACCCGCGACGACATGTCCTCGTCGGCGGAGCGCCCGGGCGGGGTCCACCACCGCACCGGCGAGCCGTGCCCGGTCTGTGGCGACACCGTGCGCGCCGTCGAGTACCGCAGCTACACGGTCAACTATTGTCCCACCTGCCAGACGGGCGGCAAGGTGCTAGCGGACAACACGACCAGCCGCTTCCTGAAGTAGGTCCGGTCCCGAGCTCTGCACCAACCGGCGTCCCGAACGCCGCAACCCGGTGCATCCGACCGCCGGAACCCGGAGCCTCGTGTCAGATCAGACCGAGCTCGACCACGGTGTCGCGCTCGCTGGCCAGCTCGGCCACCGAGGCATCGATGCGGGCGCGGCTGAATGCGTCGAGGTCCAGGCCGGGCACGATCTGGTGGTCACCGCCGGCGGTGGTACAGGGAAAGCCGGACACCAGGCCCTCGGGCACGCCGTAGCTGCCATCGGACGGCACCGCCATCGACACCCAGTCGCCCGAGGGTGAGCCGAGCGCCCAGTCACGCACGTGCTCGATGGCGGCGTTGGCGGCCGAGGCGGCGGACGACAGGCCGCGGGCCCTGATGACAGCCGCGCCCCGCTGCTGCACCGTGGGGATGAACTCGTGCTCGAGCCAGCCGCGATCGTTGCCGATGGCTTCGAAGGCGGGCTTGCCGGCGATCTCGGCGTGGAACACGTCGGGATATTGGGTCGCCGAATGGTTCCCCCAGATCGTCACCTTGGCGACGTCGGCGACGTCAGCACCGGCCTTGCGGGCGAGCTGGGCCTTGGCCCGGTTGTGGTCGAGTCGAGTCATCGCGGAGAAGCGCTCGCGGGGCACGTTGGATGCGTTGCTCATGGCGATCAGGGCGTTCGTGTTGGCGGGGTTGCCGACGACCAGCACCCGCACGTCGTCGGCGGCGTTCTCGGAGATCGCCTTGCCCTGGGCGGTGAAGATGGCACCGTTGGCGGACAGCAGATCGGCGCGCTCCATCCCCTCCTTGCGGGGCATGGCGC
The DNA here is from genome assembly GCA_035697145.1 of Acidimicrobiales bacterium. GTDB lineage: Bacteria > Actinomycetota > Acidimicrobiia > Acidimicrobiales > VFJN01 > DASQUK01. The sequence continues at coordinate 4,625 of DASSDL010000107.1, read as the reverse complement.
CGACGAGGAGGGCATGGTTGGCGCCGTCGAATGCCCTGCCGGCGTCGTCGGTGCCCACGACGTCGGCCAACAGCGGGAAGGCACAGTCGTCGAGCTCCATGCACACGCCCTCGAGGGCGCTGAAGGCCTGCGGGATCTCGAGCAACTGGAGGATCACCGGTTGGTCGTCACCCAGCATCTGACCGCTGGCGATGCGGAACAGCAGGGCGTAGCCGATCTGACCGGCCGCCCCAGTGACGGCGACGCGTACGGGATCCTTCATGGCGGCCGACCATAGGATGCGGCGCGGCCGGGGAGCCAGACTGCTCTTTGAAGGTCTTCGGGGCCTGAGCGCCGATTTTTGTGCAAAGACGCGGCGAGGGAGCGCCGCTGGGCGCTCCCTGCCGGTGGTGGGCGTCCCGCCGCAGCGCTAGAGCTGCATCGCCTTGATCTCGAGGAACTCCTCGAAGCCGTGCGGTCCGTACTCACGACCGTAACCGCTGTTCTTGAAGCCGCCGAATGGTGCGCTCGGGTTGAAGGCCCCGCCGTTCACCTCGATCTGGCCGGTGCGGATCCGGCGGGCGAAGGCCCGGGCACGCTCGGCGTCGGCAGCCCACACACCACCCGACAGCCCGTACTGCGAGTCGTTGGCTATGCGGGCCGCCTGCTCCTCGTCGTCGTACGCGATGATCGCCAGGACCGGCCCGAAGATCTCCTCCTGGGCGATCGTCATGTCGTTGCGGACGTCCGAGAACACCGTGGGCCGCACGTAGTAGCCCTGCTCGAAGCCCTCGGGCCGCTCGGGACCGCCGGTCACGAGCTTGGCGCCCTCGTCGATGCCCTTCTGGATGTAGCCCGTCACCCGCTCGACCTGCGCCTGGCTCGACAGCGGCCCGAGCCGGGCGCCGTCGGCAAACGGATCCGATGGCTGGTAGTTGGCCTCCACCTCGTCGGCGGTGATGCGCTCGGCGTCGGCGACGCGGGATGCAGGGACCAGCATGCGCGTCAGCGCCGTGCAGGTCTGGCCCTGGTTGAGGTAGCACTTGCCGACGCCGTCGCGCACGGCCTTCTCGAACGCCTCGTCGTCGAGATCGTCGAGCAGCACGTTGGCCGACTTCCCCCCCAGCTCGAGCGCCACGCGCTTGAGGGACTGGGCCGCGAGCTCGGCCACCCGCTTGCCGGCCCGGGTGGACCCGGTGAACGACACCATGTCGATCTGCGGATGACTGGCGATGGCCTCACCGACCACGGGGCCGGTCCCGATCACCAGGTTGAACACCCCGGCAGGCAGCCCGGCATCGTGGATCACCTCGGCCAGGATGAACGCGTCGAGCGGTGCCACCTCGCTGGGCTTGAGCACCACCGTGCAGCCGGCGGCGATCGCGTAGGCGACCTTGGCGGCGACCTGGTGGAGCGGGTAGTTCCACGGCGTGATGGCCCCAACCACTCCGACCGGCTCGCGCACGACGATGCTGTTGCCCAACTGGCTCTCGTACTCGTAGCTCTCGGCGAGCTGCGCGGCGGTGTTGAACGAGTTGATGGGCAGCCCGGCCTGGATCAGGAGGCTCAGCCACTTGGGCATGCCCGCCTCGCGCGTGACCACGGTGGCGATCTCGTCGGTGCGGGCTCCCAGGCCCTCGGCGATGCGGGTGCAGTACTTGGCCCGCTCCTCCGGCGTGGTGTGCGACCAGGAGTCGAAGGCGGCGCGGGCGGCCGTGGCGGCGGCGTCGACGTCGTCGGCCGTACCCGCGGGCACCTGGGCGATGACCTCGCCGTTGGTCGAGTCGTGGACGTCGATCGTGTCTGAGCCGGTGGACGGCACCCAGGCGCCGTCGATGTAGAGCTTGTCGTGGACCTGCACGGCGGGAACCCCCTAGGTGGAGCGTCGGAACCCGACGCTAGCGCCGTTCCTGACCCGGCGGTCAAGGCGGTGGACTTCCGGCGGGGCTGCGGGTCCTGTCGCCTCCGGTGCGGGGCCTACCGCCGCCGACGCCGATAGGCGCCGACAGCGGCCCCGCATCCTCAGCGCCACCCGCGGCCCCGCCTCCCTCTCGGGCAAGCGTTATACGCGGCGCGGGCCAGCCCGCCCGAGGACCCAGAACGCGATGCCCGCCGCCACGCCCACGTTCAGCGAATCGACCCCGCCCCGCATGGGGATGCCGGCCCGGACATCGGCTGCGGCCAAGGTCTCGGGCGACAACCCCGGCCCTTCGGCGCCGAACAGCAGCGCCACCCGGTCGGCAACCAGGTCGTCGGCACCGTCGAGCGCCAGCTCGTCGAGGGGAACGGCGCCGTCTTCGGGCGTGAGGGCCACCAGCCGGAAACCGTGCGCCCGGAGCACGTCCAGGCCGCCGGGCAGGCGCGGGATCCAGGCCCAGGGGAACCCGTACCCCTCGCCCATCGCCACCCGCGACGTCCGGCGGTAGAGCGGATCACTGCAGGTGGGATCGAGCAGCACCGCGTCCATCCCCAGACCGGCGGCCGACCGGAGGATCACACCCAGGTTGGTGGGGTTGCTCACCCGTTCGAGCACCACCACGCGGCGGGCGGCAGCCAGCACCTCGGCGGCAGGCAGGGTTGGGCGGCGGTCGAAGCAGGCGAGCACGCCGCGGTGGACGCCGAGGCCGGTGATGCGTTGCAGCACCGCCGGTGCGGCCGCGTAGATGGGCACCTCGGCATCCACGCCCCGCGGTAGCGGATCGGTGCGGGTGGCGTCGACCAGCACCGCCCGCAGCTCGTAGCCGGCGCGGACAGCCCGCTCCGCCACGATGTCGCCCTCGGCAATGAACACCCCGGGTTCACCCAGCGGGACCCGACGGGCCAGGTCGCGATCGCGTAGGCCCACGAAGTGGGCGATCCGAGGGTCGCGGGGATCGTCGATCGGCACCCAGGGCACGGGCGCATGGTTCCGCCGGCGCCTGCGGGCCGCAAGGGTGGAGGTTGAGTCTCCCGGCGGGTCAGGATGCCTCGTCGATGACGGTCGAACCGGCCGACACGCCTGACACACAGCCGGCCGATCCCGTGCCGGGCCAGCCCATGACCTCGAGTGTTGCCGGGCCGTAGGCACCATCGGCGGTGACGCCGTGCTGCTGCTGGACGTTCATGACCGCCTGGGTGGTCTGCGCCCCATAGTTGCCGTCGACGCCGACGCTCTGCCCGTTGCAGCGGGCCAGCGCGGTCTGCAGCACGACGACGGCCTCGTCGTCGCCGCCGCCCTCGCTCATGACGCAGCTCGCGGAGTCCTCCGAGCCGATCAGCGAGGTGTCGCCCGGCACCTGGGCGTTGCCCGATGCGGTCTCGACAACGACCACGCCATCGCACGTCGAAGCGCTGTCGGCGTCGAGGTCGAAGTCGCCGTCGCCACCGTTACCGTCGCCGCAGCCGCCATCGGTTGAGCCGATGGCGGCGAGGCCGAACAACACCAGGACGGCGATTCCTCCCGCTTTCGAAGCCACGGCCGCTCCCCGGCTGGTGGGTACGCCCTGAGCACGGTCGTTCCAGACGTGCGACGCCGAAACCGTAACGTGAGGGATCGCCGGAGACGGGGATCCCCTAGGCTGTACAAGTCCGATACAAGTTCCCCGATCGGAGAAGATCGCCCATGGCCAAGATCAAGGTCGCTAACGCCGTCGTCGAGATCGACGGGGACGAGATGACGCGTGTCATCTGGCAGTTCATCAAGGACAAGCTGATCCTCCCCTACCTCGACGTCGAGCTGCTGTACTACGACCTCTCGATCCAGAAGCGGGACGAGACCGACGACCAGATCACCATCGACGCCGCCAACGCCATCAAGCAGCATGGCGTGGGCGTGAAGTGCGCCACCATCACGCCGGACGAGGCCCGCGTCGAGGAGTTCGGCCTGAAGAAGATGTGGCGCTCGCCCAACGGCACGATCCGCAACGTCCTCGGCGGCGTCGTGTTCCGGGAGCCGATCATCTGCTCCAACGTGCCGCGGCTGGTGCCGGGCTGGACCAAGCCGATCGTCATTGGCCGTCACGCCCACGCCGACCAGTACAAGGCCACCGACTTCGTCGTTCCCGGCCCCGGCACCCTCACCATGACCTACGTCCCCGACGACGGCAGCGCACCGGTCGAGATGGAGGTCGCCAAGTTCACTGGCGGCGGCGTCACCATGGGCATGTACAACTACGACGACTCGATCCGCGACTTCGCGCGCGCCTCGCTCAACTACGGCCTCGCCCGCGGCTACCCGGTCTATCTCTCGACCAAGAACACGATCCTGAAGCAGTATGACGGCCGCTTCATGGAGATCTTCCAGCAGATCTTCGACGCCGAGTTCCAGGCGAAGTTCGACGCGAAGAAGCTCACCTACGAGCACCGGCTCATCGACGACATGGTGGCCGCCAACCTCAAGTGGGCGGGCGGCTATCTGTGGGCGTGCAAGAACTACGACGGCGACGTGCAGTCCGACACGGTCGCGCAAGGGTTCGGCTCGCTCGGCCTGATGACCTCGGTGCTGATGACGCCCGACGGCAAGGTGGTCGAGGCCGAGGCCGCCCACGGCACCGTGACCCGCCACTACCGGCTGCACCAGCAGGGCAAGCCGACCAGCACCAACCCGGTGGCGTCGATCTACGCCTGGACCCGCGGCCTGATCTACCGCGGCAAGATGGACAACACCC
>DASSDL010000106.1:0-16841 GCA_035697145.1 Acidimicrobiales bacterium | reverse complement strand
TCCCGGATCGACGACCGCACTAGACGAGCGTTCCCGGATCGACGTTGGCGCCGCACAAGACGATGGCGACGCGTTCGTCGGGATCGGCCGGCAGTGCGCCCGTCGTCAGCGCGGCCAGCGCCGCGGCCCCCGCCGGCTCGGTCGCCAGGCGCAGCGCCCGCCACAGCCGGCGCTGCGCATCGACCACGTCGGCGTCCTCGACGACCACGACGCCCTCGGCCCAGGCCCGGGCGGCGGCGAAGCCCAGCTCGCCGACCCGGCGGGCGCCCAGCGCATCGGCGGCGAGCCCCGACACCTCGGTGTCGACCGGCCGACCGGCGCGCCAGGCGGCGTCGAGGCCCCGGCACCCCCGGGTCTCCACACCCGTGATGCGGACCGCCCCCCGGTACCAGCACGCCACGCCCCCGATCAGCCCGGCGCCACCGACGGCGACGACGACCCGGTCGAGCCCTCCCCGCCCGCTATCGGGAGGTGCCGCTACCGCGGCCTGGCGTTCCAGCTCGGCGGCCAGCGTGCCGGCGCCCTCGAGCATCTCGGGTTGGTCGAAGGCGTGAAGGAATCGGGCGCCGGTGGCGGCGGCGTGCTCGTGGCTGGCGGCCAGCGCCTCGTCGTAGTAGCCGGGGACCACCTCGACCGTGGCACCCAGAGACCGGAGCCGGTCGAGCTTGGCCGGCGCCGTGGTGTCGGTCACGAACACGGTCGCGGGCACCCCCAACCGGTGGGCCGCGTAGGCCACCGCTACGCCGTAGTTGCCGCCCGATGCCGCCACCACGCCGGCCGGCGGCATCTCGCCCAGCAGCTGGTTGTGGGCACCCCGAGCCTTGAACGAGCCCGCGTGCTGCAGCATCTCCAGCTTGAGGACCAGGGGCGAGCGCCGGTCGGGCAGCTGGAGATCGACGGCGTCGACCTCGATGAGGGGTGTCACCCGGATCCAGGGTGCCAGCCGCTGCGCCGCAGCCTCGATGTCCGAGCGAGAGGGGAGCGCGGGCATGTCGGCGGGCAATGGCCGGGTGGCCGCGGCGTCGCTGGGCATCGGAGACGAGTTTGCCTGCGTGACGTGGGCAAACGGGTGTGATTGTTCGACCACTCAGCGCGAGCGAATCAGTGTGCTGCGATCGGGGCACGCATAAGAGCGAAACCACTCGACACCGCGGTCGGGACCGCGGCCGAAAGGGAGAGCAAGAAGATGCTCGGATTCATCATCTGGATGCTCATCATCGGTGCGATCGCCGGCTACCTGGCCCGGTTGCTCGTGCCCGGACGTGACCCAATGGGCGTGGCCGGCACCATCGGGCTCGGGATCATCGGGTCATTCATCGGCGGCTTCCTCGGATACCTCCTCTTCGACAAGGACCTCGAGGAGGGGGGGTTGCAGGCGTCCGGCGTCGTGGGGGCGATCATCGGCGCGGTCATCGCTCTGGTCATCTACAACGCCGCCACCACCCGGCGGCCGAGGTCGCGCCTGCGTCGGCGCTTTTTCTGATCACTCCGGACATCGCCCCCGGCTGCCGGGATGCCGGTAGCCGGGGCGATGCCGCGTTCTTCCGTGTGGCGCCGGTTGGGGCATGATGCGGGACGTTCGGGTTCCAACCTCAGGAGGATCGATGGCGATCTCGGTCGGTGACCGCATCCCCGACGTCAAGCTGATGACCACGACAGGCGATGGCGTGGCGCCGGTACAGAGCGGAGAGGTTCTCGGCAAGGGCAAGGTCGTGTTGTTCGCCGTGCCCGGCGCCTTCACGCCCACCTGTTCCGAACATCACCTGCCCGGCTTCGTGCTCCGGGCCGAGGACATCAGGGCCAAGGGCGTCGACACCATCGTCTGCATCGCCGTCAACGACGTCTTCGTCATGGGCGCCTGGGGCGAGGCCCAGGGCACCGGCGACAAGGTCACGATGCTGGCGGACGGCAACGGCGACTTCACCGCCGAGGTCGGGCTGACGCTGGACGGCTCCGGTTTCGGGCTGGGCACCCGCTCGCAGCGCTACGCCGTCATCATCGACGACGGGGTTGTGACCGAGCTGATGGTCGAGCCCAACCCCGGCCTCGACGTCAGCTCCGCCGAATCGGTGTTGGCCAAGCTCTGATCCCGCAGGGCCCCTCCGCGACCGCCAGGTGCGCCCGTGTTGGGCCGGACCTGCGGCCCGTGGCGACCCGCGCAGTGCGCGATCCGGGGGATGCACCGTAGCGTCGCGGGCTTCGCGACCCCGTCGTGCCAGGATGACCAGCGTGCAGCGCACGTCGGAGGCGGTAGCGACCGACCAGGCGGGCGATTCCCGCCACGTCGCCGTGGCGGTGGCGCCCCGCCAGCGCGTTCGCTACCAGGCCGACATCGTGCGCCTGCTCGCTTCCCTGGTGCTGCTGGCCGGGGGCGTGCTGATCGCCATTCTCGCCCGCAACACGATCGGCGGCGCCGAAGCGGACATCGTCGACGTGTACGAACGCGTGCCCGAGCCGTTCGCCGACGTTCTGGCGGCGGTGGCGGTGGTCTCGGCCACGATCGTGCCGGTCGTGACCGTGGTCTTCCTGGCCCTGCTCCGGCGCTACCGGCAGGCGGGCGCCCTCATCCTCGGTGGGCTGACCGCCGTCGCGGCCATGAACTGGCTGAGCGGCCTGCTGGCCGACCGGGGCGTCGTGGCCGCCGTCGATCCCAACACCGACCAGGTCATCGAGCTCACCGATCCCGAGTTCGCCACCTCCCCGCTCATCGCTGCCGTCGTCGCCTTCGTCGTGATCGCCTCGCCCCGGCTGTCGCCGCAATGGCGCCGCGTCCTGTGGTTCGGGGTGGGACTGCTCATCCTGTTCCGGGTGGTCTCGTCCAGCGAACCACCGCTCGACATCGTCATCGCGGTGGCGCTCGGCATGGCGGTGGGGTACCTGGCGCTGCTGGCGTTCGGCACCGAGAGCGCCGACCCCGACGCCGACGAGCTGATCTCCATGCTCCGCCCGGTTGCTGATCCCGTGCGCATCGAACAGCTGGCGGGAGACACGCCGCTCCGGTACGCCGTCGACCTCGCCGACGGCGAGAAGCTGCTGCTGCGGGTGCGGACGAGGACGGACCGCTCGTCCGAGCGGCTGGAGCAGGCCTGGCGCACCCTCCGATTACGAACGTCCCAGGTCGACGAGCCCTATGCCACGGTCCAACGACGCATCGAGCACGAGGCGCTCGCCCAGACGATGGCCAGCGCGGCCGGGGTCCGCGTGCCGGCGGTGCGGAGCGTCGTCGCCTCGTCGGCGGGCTCGGTCGGCCTGCTGGAGGAACGCCTCGCCGGCGCGACGGCGGTGTCGGCGCTGCCCACCGCGAGGTCGGACCGCCCGCTGCTGCGGAGGATCTGGCGCCAGGTGGCGGCGCTGCATCGCCAGCGCATCGCGCATCGGGCGCTCGGGCTGGGAGTGGTGAGCGTGACCGCAACCGGTGACGTGGCCATGTCCGAGTTCGACGCCGCCCGGCTGGCGGCTTCTGACCGCGACCTCGCCCTGGATCGCGCGCAGCTGCTGGTCGACACCGCCTTGCGCGTGGGCGCCGACGAGGCCGTGGCCGTGGCTGTGGAGTCCCTGGGCCCCAAGGCGGTCGTGGCCGCGGTGCCGTACCTGCAGCCGCTGGCGCTACCGGCGCCGACCAGGCGAAGTCTGCGTGGCAACCGGGAGGTGCTCGACGCCCTGCAGGAGGCGGTGCGGAACGCCACTGGCGTCGAGCCGGCCCCGCTGGCCCGGCTCGAGCGGGTACGGCCCCGGACGGCGGTGTCGATCCTGGCCCTGGCGGGCGGCTTCTACTTCCTGCTGCCCCAGCTGGCCGACGTGGGCGAGACCGCCGAGGCGGCGTCGCGAGCCAACTGGTGGTGGCTCGTGCCGATCCTCGCCGGGGCCGCGGCGACGTTCTTCGCGGCGGCGCTGTCGCTCCTCGGATCGGTGCCGCAGCCGATCCCCTATCTGGCCACCGTGCGCATGCAGGTGGCGTCGGCCTTCGTGGGGCGCATTGCGCCCGCCAACACGGGCACGCTGGCGGTCGGCATCCGCTTCCTGCAGCGCGCCGGCGTCGACACGGCGGCCGCCGGGGCGGCCGTGGGGCTCAACGCCCTGGTCGGACTCGTCGTCCACCTGTCGCTCATGGCCGCCTTCATCGCCTGGGCCGGCACCCGCGGCCCGGGCTTTTCGCTGCCCGACACCAACATCTGGCTGGTGGTGATAGCCATCGGCGGCGCCGTCAGCGGCCTGATCGTGGGTCTGGTGCCCGCCCTCCGCCGCCGGGTCCTTCCGCCGCTGCTGGGCTACCTGCGCACGGCGGGGTCGTCGCTGGCCGACGTCGTGACCGACCCGTGGCGGGTGCTGGCGCTGCTGGGCGGCGCCCTCGGCATCACATTCGCGTTCATCCTCACGCTGATGGCCGCAGTGGCGGCGTTCGGGGGCGGCGTCAGCTTCCCGGAGGTCGGCGCCGCCTACCTCATCGCCGCTGCCATCGGGTCGGCGACGCCGACGCCCGGAGGGCTCGGTGCGGTGGAGGCGGCGCTGGTCGCGGCCCTGTCGGGCTACGGCATGGCCGACAGCGCCGCGGTGTCGTCGGTCCTCACCTTCCGCCTGGCCACGTACTGGCTCCCCATGCTCCCCGGCTGGATCACGTTCCAGCAGATGCAGCGCAACGAGGAGCTGTAGCTCCACAGCGCGAGGTCGTCGGAACGGCGCCGCGGAGCTGGCGGCGCTCAGGTGACCGGGACGATCTCGTGGCGGACAACCTGGCCGTCCGCCAGGTCGAGGCGCCCCACGGTGCGGCGCGGCTGGCGGCGGCGCTGGACCGCCGAGCCGGGGTTGAACAGGCGCTGACCGTCGATCCCCTCGACGTCGACCGGTTCGTGGCTGTGGCCGAACACCACCACCTGGGCGCCGGGGAACCACCTGTGCACCCGACGCTCCCGTCCCGTGCGGGAGCCGCTGTCGTGCACCATCGCGATGTGCACACCCGCCAGCTCGAGCTCCAGCCGGTCGGGGAGGGCGCCGACCAGGGCGCCGTCGTTGTTGCCCAGCACCGCGTGCACCGGCCTGTGGCCCCGAAGCGCGTCGAGCAGGTCAGCGGTGACGACGTCGCCGGCGTGGAGGACCACGTCGACGTCCTCCACGTGGTCCCACACGTCGCCAGGCAGCTTCGAGAGGTCACCACGCAGGTGGGTGTCGGCGAGGACGAGAACACGGAGCGGGCTGATCCTCGAATCATGTCGGACTCCGATCCGCCGCCGCCACGAGCCCGACGAGCGGCCCGATAGCGTGCCCGACCATGAGCATCGAGGTTCGTGACGCACCGGATCCGCACCGCTACGAAGCGGTGGTCGACGGCACGGTGGCCGGATTCGCGGTGTATCGCGACTACAGCGGCGTCCGCGTGTTCACCCACACCGAGGTCTTCCCCGCGTTCGAGGGCCGCGGCGTGGGGAGCGCGCTGGCCCGGGGTGCCCTCGATCACGTCCGGGCGTCGGGCCGGACCCTGGTGGCTCAGTGCCCGTTCATCAGGAGCTACATCGAGCGCCAGCCCGAATACGCCGACCTGGTCGATGCCGACCTCGACGCCCGCCTGACCAGCCGCTGACGGCGGGCGGCGCCCGGCGGCGGCGCACCGAGCCGGCCGGTTGCCTACCCTCCGCAGCATGGCGATCACGCGTTGGGAATACCGCACCTACTCGGTCTTCGTGGAGTTGGGCCCCCAGTCGTGGCTCGATGGGCTCAACCGCCTGGGCGACGAGGGGTGGGAGGTCACGGACGACATCACGGTGTTCGCCCAGGGAGGTGCGTCCGTGAACCCGGTGCTGCTGCTGAAGCGGCCGAAGCCTTGACCTCTGCCTCCCAGTGCTCTGGGGCTGGCCGCCGGGTTCCCTAGTCCACGGCCACCTCGCCGCCGAGCTCGAACGGGGGCACCAGCCCGATGGCGTCCCCGCTCCAGAACTTGCCGGGGTCGTACCAACTCGCCGGGCGGTGATCGGGCAGCAGGCCCATGTGCTGGTACGTGGCGGCGACCAGCTCGGCGCAGTAGATCGTCTCCAGCGACGACGGTCGCCGTCGTACGCGAGCACGAATCCATTGCCGCACCAGCCCGCCCATCCGGGGAAACGGCCGTCCGTCGAAGCGGCCGATGACCTCCATCAGGCGGTCCTCGTGGCGACGCTCGATGGGGCCATCGAGGTGGCGCACCCAGGCTCGTTGGCCGTACTTCTCCCGCCAGATGGTGACGGCGTCGGCGAGGAGATGGAGCTGCACGCCTCGCTGATGCTCCCCGGTCCACAGGTCGGGTAACGACCGACCCAGTTCGGCGTGCCACAGCAGCGGCGGGAGGTCGTCCAGCGCCACGGCCATGCCCACGTGGTTGACGGGGGCGTTGGTGAACGTGCGAATGGCCCTGTCGGCCACCGAGCCGCCGCGGAACAGCCAGATGTCACCGGTCGCCGCCGTGTCCACGGCCTCGTCGAAGCTCACGGTGGCGGTCATCTCGGAGGGCACACGAGTAGGTTACGGAACTGTAATGCGCATCCCCTGGAAGCTCATCGGCCTCGCGGGACTGGCGGGCGTGGCGGCCACCGGCGTGGTCGTGATCCGCCGGCGTCGTGCCCAGAACCAGTACACGCCCGACGAGCTGCGAGCGCGGCTGCATCAGCGGCTGGCGGAAGTTCCGTCGGGCAACGGTCAGAGCGAGCCGATCTCGACCAGCCGGTAGCGCCAGGGCACGCCCGGACCTCCGTGGCACGTCATCTGCACCGGGGCTTCGCTGCGGTCGCGGGCGACCACCACCTCGAGCGTCGCGCCGTCACGCTGCTGCAGGCGCACCGCCACCGACCTGTCGGCACGCGGGCCGGTGGCCAGCACCGACATGCCGTCGATGCGTCGCTCACCCAGATGCGCGCGCCCGAACGCCTCGGCCGCCTGTACCAACGGCCCGTAGCAGCTGCGCCCCCGGTAGTGGGCCAGGTCGAGCAGGCGTTCGCGGTAGTCCGCCACCAGCCTCTCTGCTCGATGCGGTTCGACGCGGCCGTAGTAGATCCCCTCGGGAAGGCACACGACGTTGGCGGCGAAGCGATCGCCGCCGACATGCGAGCACTCCCAGACGTCGGGAGCGCCGGCCTCGGCGAGCGCCCGCATCACCGGGCGGCCGAAGTCGGCGCAGCATGGATCATGGCGGCCGTTGGTGCACACCATGTGGAGTGACGCTGGTCCCGGAGCACCGATACCCGGCGGTTCCGGGAACGCCAGTGCGCCGAGGTCGAGTCGCAGCAGGGCCTTGGGATCGGCCGGATCGACGTCGACCTGCTCGAGCCACCAGCGCTCGGCCCTCGAGTGGGCGAGGAACACGGTGCGGGCGGCCCCGAGCCGTCGCTGGTTGGCGCGGCGCCGGGCCAGCAGGACCCGCACGCCGTGGGCCCTGGCTGCGTCGGCCAGGGCGGCGGCGGTGTCGGGATCGAGCTTGCTCTCGGCCAGCGCGTCCACACCCCACGCCCCGGGCTGCTCGACGATCATCCAGCGCTGAACCCGGGACGCGGTTGCGATCAGGGGCTCGTCGCGCCGCAGTGATTCCGGCGCACAGCGCAGGCCGAGCCGTTCAGCCACCGGCGGTGCCCGCGCCGGCAGCGGTGCCCGCGCCGGCGGCGGTGCGCAGGACGCCCTCCCGGACCAGCCGTCGTACCAGCACGCGCCGGCTGTCGGTGTCGAGCTGGTCGGCCAGGTCACCGACCCGTACGGGCGCGCCGTCGAGCAACCGTCGCACCACCGGCTCCAGGGCGCCCGGCAGGAACAGGCGTCGATCGCCGAGCGTGAGGCGCAACCGCCCGTGGTCGTCATGGCCAACGGCGACGGGCCGGGGGGCCCGGCGGCGCACCACGGTCGTGTCGTCGATCCGCTCGAGCGCGGTGATCTCCGTGAGCTGGCCATCCAGCAGGGGAGTCCGACGGGCGAAGAACTGCTCGCTCACCTCGTCGGCGACGTCGCCGGGGTCGAGCCGCTCGAGCCAACCGATCAGGTCGGACAGCGCCGCCTTGACCGAGCGCACCGCCGCGTCCCGGTCGAACGGATAGCGGGCCGGCAGGCTGGCGCGGAACGCAGCGTCGTCGCCGGCCCGGTCGATCACCCGGCGCAGGACGTCGTGGACGGTCGTGGCCAGAACGCCCAGAGTCAGGTGCAGCGACGTTCCCTCCTGCGCCGCCGCCGAGTGGACGAACCCGCGGGGCAGGTAGAGGGCGTCCCCGGCGTCGAGATCGGTCTCGAACATCACGGGCTGGGCGGCGGCCAGCTCGTGGATCGACCGGTGGTGGCCGAGCGGCGCGGCCACGACCGGCGTTCGCACGACCCAGTGCTTGGCGCCGGCCACCTGGAGGACGAACACGTCGTGGGTGTCGTGGTGCGGGGCGAGCCCGGCGGCTCCGGGCGGGGTGAGGTAGGCGTTGGCCTGCAACGGATGGCCCAGCGCCAGCTCGAGGTCCGCGCAGAAGCGAGCCAGAGGCGGCCACCAGCGATGCAACGACTGCAGCACGACGGTGGCGCCGCCGGCGAACAGGTCGAGGACCCGGCCCGTGTCGATCAGGTCGGAGAACTGGTGGCGGCCGGTGCGGCCGAGGCGCGTGTAGCTGCGGGGATCCACCGGCTCGCCGTCACGGACGAGGCGGAAGGCGGGCTGCCGGAGCCCGGATCCCGTGAGCGCCCGGTCGACATCGTCGAGCGACAGGAGGTCCCCGAACGACCCTGCGCCCCGCCGCAGGTGCGGCGCGACGCCGAAGATGTTCGTCAGGAAGGCAGTGGAGTCGTCGACGCAGCGGCCGAGCGCGTCGCCTCCGGCGTCGCTGGCGGCGGCGTCACCGCCACCCGAGGCGCGGTCGCCGTTACGAATCGGTCTCGTCGGAGTCGCTGTCGGCGGGCCCGGTGTCCGGGTCGACTCCGTCGGCGTCGTCGGAGCCGTCGACGTCCTCCTTGGTGTCGGTGGCGTCATCGTCGTCGGTCACCTCGCTCGCCCGCTCGTGACGCCACTCGGTGGCGATGTCGTCGTCGGACAGACCGCGGATCACGTCAGTCATCTGGGGCTCCTCCTCGGGCCTTCGATTGTTCCGGGACGCTAACCGACTGCCCGGTCCTCTAACAGGGACGCGGGGGCGCCGGGTCGCAGCTCAACAGCTGGGCCTCCCAGCAGCGCCGACCACCGAGAGCCAGGATGACGTGCCTATCCGCGCCCGGTCTTGGCGCCGGAATCGGCCATGGTCGATCCTTCCCGTTGGAGGATTTGTGTCGCGTGTGAGCTTCCCCGCTGGCGGTCCGCAAACCCACGTGGTCCTTGGTGTCGACGGCTGTCGCTCCGGCTGGGTGGGTGTCGTGCTGGCGCCGGGCCGTCCGGTGGTTGGCGTGCTCGGCTCCACCATCGCCACCCTGGTCGAGGCCGCGTGCGCCACCGCCGGGTCCCTCGAGGCCGTCGGCATCGACATGCCCATCCATCCGCCCGAGGCCGGCTCCCGGCCGGCCGATCTCGCCGCTCGGGCCCATCTCGGGCGCAAGGCCAGCAGCATCTTCCTCACGCCGGCCCGCTCGGTGCTCGCGGCGCCGTCGTACGCAGACGCTTGCGAGGTGGCCCGCGCCTTGGGCGGCCGGGCCATCAGCCGGCAGGCGTGGGCTCTGCGCACCAAGATCCTGGAGGTGGGCGCCTGGCTGGCGGCGGCACCCTGCCCCGTCTACGAGGTCCACCCCGAGGTTTCGTTCTCGCTGCTGACCGGCGCACCCATCGTCGCCGCCAAGCGGACGGTGGCGGGCCTGGCGGCCCGCCGGCTAGCCCTCGAGGGCGCCGGCATCCTCGTGCCCACCGACCTGGCCGACGCCCGTGGTGTCGCCGCCGACGACGTGCTCGACGCGGCCGTCGTGGCCTGGAGCGCCCGTCGGATCGCCGCCGGTCAGGCCCGGAGCTTCCCCGATCCGCCCGAGCTGTCGGCCGACGATCGAGTAGCCGCCATCTGGGCGTGAGCCTCGGGCGCCGACTCGAAGGCGTGCACCCTCGTGCACTCGCACACCTGGATGCTGTAGTCGGCATAGAAGCGGTCGCGCCCGGCCCGCTGGGCGGGACGATGCTTGGGGTGCTCCCGCCAGGCCCGTTGCGACTCGGCATCGGCGAACGTCACCAGGGTCACCCTCTCGCCGTCGTCGGCCGTGAACGACTTCACGTCGATCAGCCCGGGCATCGCCTGCGCCAGCGCCAACATCTCGTCCGCCCGCGGCCCGTACTCCTCGATAGCCTCGCGCCGCAGCCGCGACCTGAATACGGTCACGACTTGGCCGGCAGCGAGCTGCGGTCGGTCGCTGAAGGTTGCCACGACGTCCGACCGTACCGGCGGGTGGAGGACTTCACCCGGTGATTTCCACCGCCAGCACGTGGTCGATGGCGGCCGAGCTGCGGCCGACGTGCAGCTCGTAGCGTCCGGGATCGATCTGCCAGCCGGGCGTGCGAGCGGGGCCGGACGGGCGCCGCATCGGCAGCGCCGTGGCCCGGGCCGTGATGGCGTCGCCGTCGGGCTGGCCGCCGTCCCAGTAGGCGAAGGACCGGTCGTCGAGCTCGATCAGCACCGTCGCGGTCTCGCCCGGGTCGAGCCGCAGCTTGGCGAATCCCGCCAACTCCTTGGGCGGCCGCAGCAGGCGCGGGGCGATCGGCGCCACATAGCACTGCACCACCTCTGCGCCCGGCCGATCCCCGGTGTTGGTGACCGGTATCGTCACCACCAACCGCTCGCCCGCCGACAACGACGCCACTGTCGACGACGGCGCCGACAGCGTGGGTTCTCCGATGGCGAACTTGGTGTACGACCCGCCGTGGCCGAACGCGAAGCGCGTCGGCAAGTGGCGCGCCTCGTACCAGCGGTAGCCCACGAGCACGCCCTCGCCGTAGCGCACCAGGCCGTTCTCGCCCGGGAAGTTGCCGAACGACGGGTTGTGCTCGAGTCGCAGAGGAAGCGTCGTCGGCAGCCGCCCGGCGGGCTCGGCATCGCCCAGCAGGACGTCGGCCAGACCGGATGCCATCTCCTGTCCACCGAACCAGGTCTGTAGCAGGGCAGGGGCGTCGGGAGCCCAGTCCATGGTGACCGGCGACGCCGCGTTCACCACCACCACGGTGGCCGGATTGGCGTCAAGGACTCGGCGCACGAGCTCGTCCTGGGCGCCGGGCAGGTCCATCGAGGCGCGGTCGTGGCCCTCGGACTCCCAGTCCCCGGTCGTGCCCACCACCAGCACGGCGGCATCCGCCTCGGCGGCGGCGACGACGGCGCGCTCGAGCAGATCGGGCGGCTCCGGGTGGCGGCAGCCGACCTTGAGCGCGCCCTGCCCGCGTGGCCCCGGGGCGGAGAACTCGACCACCACGTCGACCGGAGCTCCCGCTACCAGCTCGACCGGCGCCTCGACCTCCACGCTGCCCATGCCGTAGAACGCATCGCCCGCCGGCGGGGGGTCGGCGAACCCATCGATCACGACACGGTCGCCGACGGTGAGCCGAGCCCGTCCGGCCTGGATCAGCGTGAATACGTGCGTGCCGCCTTCGGTGGGAGTGAACCGCGTGACCGCCCGGAACGACCAACCGGAGCGAGGCAGGACCGGCGCCGGGGGTTCGAGGGCGAAGAGCTCGAGCGCCGGCGTATGCGAGCGGTGGACCACCTCGCCCCGGAGGTCCGCATCGGCGAAGTACTCGAGGTCGAAGCCCACACGGCCGGCGGAGGCCCCGGTGCCCCGCCCGCCGAGTGTCGGCGTCGAGCGGCGGTTGTCGCAGCCACGCTCGTGCACCACGCGGACGCCGTCCCCCAGCGCGGCCCGGAGCGCCTCCAGGGGCGTGACCCGGTAGTGGGGTCGGAGCGAGGCGGATCCGCCGCCCATGATCTGGGCGCGGTCGGCGTTGGGGCCGATCACCGCCACGGTCGAGAGCGCGGAACGGTCGAGAGGCAGCAGCCCGTCGTTGGCTAGCAGGACCATCGACTCCGTCGCGGCGCGGCGCGCCAGCTCCCGGTCCTCGGGCCGGTCGACGCCGCGTTCGTCGGGGCCGGTCTCGGTCTCGGCGTCCTGGAGCGCCCCGATGCGGTCGAAGACGGTCAGCAGGCGTGTGACCTGGGCGTCGACCAGGTGCTCGGCCACGTCGCCGGCGCGCACCGCCGCCGCCAGCGCCGGGCCGAAGGCGCGTGCCGGCCCGGGCATCTCGAGGTCGACGCCCGCCTCGGCGGATGCCACCGTTCCGGTGGTGCCGAACCAGTCGGTGACGACGAACCCGTCGAAGCCCCACTCGTCCCGCAGGATGGCGGCGATCAGCTCCGGCTGCTCGGTGCACCATCGTCCGTTGACCCGGTTGTAGCTGGTCATGAGCCCGAGCGACCCTCCCTCGCGCACCGCCAGCTCGAAGGGGCGGAGGTAGATCTCCCGCAGCGCCCGCTCGTCGATCTCGGAGCTGATCGTGTAGCGCTCGAACTCGGCGTCGTTGCCCACGAAGTGCTTGACGGTGGTCGCCACGCCCTGGGACTGAGCCCCCCGCACGAACCCGGCGGCCATGCGACCCGCCAGCAGGGGATCCTCCGAGTAGCACTCGAAGTTGCGGCCGGCGAGGGGGGAGCGGTGGATGTTGACCGTGGGTGCCAGCAGGACCCGGGCTCCCTTGGTGCGCGCCTCACGCCCGACCAGCGCGCCCACCAGTTCGACCAAGTCGGGGTCCCAGGTGGCGCCGAGCGCAGACCCGCACGGCACGCACGCTGCCGTGGGGCCCGCCGGACCCGGCTGCGTGCCGCGGGCGCCGTTGGGGCCGTCGGTAAGCCGAACCGACGGGATGCCGAGGCGGGGGACCGGCGCGGTGGACCACAGGTCGACGCCGGCGGTGAGCGCTGCCTTCTCGTCGAGCGTCAGCTCGGCCACCAACTTGGCGATGTCGGTCATGACCCCTCCCTCGCGAATCCCTTGCGAACTGGTCGTAGCTATGCGGACATATGCCGCACGGCTACGACCAGAACGGTGAACCGGTCCGTGGTCAGGGTGCGACCGAATCCCAGTTGGCGAACCCGGAGGGGTCGTGGCGGCCCATCGTGCCGTGCTCGAGAAGCCCCCAGCCCTCGGCGCCGTCACAGGTCGCCCGGCCCACGTGGTCGATCACCCCGTAGGGCACGCGGGCCACGACCGCCGGATCGGTCAGGTCGTACACGGCGCCCTCGACCCAGCCCCGCCCACGCCACTGCCCGTGGCCCCAGTCGGGGTCCCCGCCGTAGCCGGCGCCGACGTGGAGGGCGACGTAGCCGAGCGAGGACACCTCGAGGTCGAGCGGCTTGCCGCCCCGCTCCGTGAGGCGGATGGCGGCCCGCTCGGGCAGCCGCGTGGCCGACCGGTACGTGATCTCGACCTCCGGCCACCCCAGCTGCTCGACGCGGCCGTCGGGCCACACGCGGGTGGCGTCGTTGAGGGTGCGGTAGCCGTCGGCGTTCTCCTGGACGATGACGACCACGGCGAAGGCGTCGAACCGTAGGGGGACGTAGAGCCACCACAGGCCGGCGGTGGGGTCGTCGGCCGGCCGCCCCGCCGGCTCGCCCTCGCCCACCGGTCGGATGCCCCAGGATCGGTCGCGGGTGCCGACCCAGACGTCGGGTGACACCGCCACCTCCTCCCCATCGATGCGGAGCACGCCCTCCCAGGTGCCCACCTGGGCGAAACGGGAGGCGTCGAGGATCGCTCGCGCCCCCGACCGCATGACGTGCGGTTGCTCCATCACCGCCGGGAACGAGCCCTCCCAGCGCAGGTCGAAGCCCAGGCCATGGTCGTCGCCGTCGCACACGAGCCGGATCCGCCGCAGCGGCTCCAGGACCTCGACCCGGTAGGGGCCGACGCTGGGTGCCAGCCGTTCGTCGGTGAGGGCGTCGGAGCAGCGGATCGTCCACTGCCGCTCGCCGCGGCGCACGGTGGCATAGGCGTCGGCGACACCGAGGTTGGGGTAGACGCCGAGCCCGGTGACGAAGAACAGGTCGCCCGACCGGTCGTGGGCGTTGAAGTAGGACCGGTCGTAGAAGTTGCGGTCGCTGGACACCACGTAGCGCAGCGACACGGGGGCCTGATGGATCGGGTACTCGTCCAGGGGCACGGGGAGCATCGGCCCGTCCTACCAGTTCCAGTAGCTGCCCGCGAGCATGCGCTCGAGCGGCTCGCGGTTCATCACCAGGTCGTCGATGTCGTCGGGCTCGTCGACCTCGCCGAAGTGGACCTGCCGGTGCCCGGTGCGCAGGAACACGATGCCGTACTGGAGGGCTGCGTACGTGCCGTAGAACTCGAGGTCGCGGGGCGTGTGACCCGTGAGCGACTCGTACGTGCCGGCGACGTCGTCGGGCCGCAGGAAGTCAGGCATGCCCGGCAGGTCCATGGAGCCGGCGATGTCCTCGAAGATCCGGTGGCCGTAGATCAACCAGGCGACGTCGAGCTCGCACGGGCCCAGCGCCGCCATCTCCCAGTCGAGCACCGCCACCGGCGCGAAATCCCGATACATCACGTTGCCGATGCGGGAGTCGCCCCAGCACGCCACCGTCGGCCCTTCGTCGGCGGGCCAGTGCGCATCCAACCAGGCGAAACCGCGCTCGATCAGCGGAGAGCGTCGTCCCAGCCCGGCGGCGGCGAAGTCGTACCACGCCCGCGTATGCCCCACCCGCCGGCGCAGCGGGGTGTCGCCGGGGGGGTCGTGGGTCAGGAAGTCGAACCGTTCCTCGGGCTGGTCGATGGCGTGCAGCTCGGCCAGGATGGCCACGGTGGCGTCCTGGAGCCGACGCTGGTCGACCGGGCCGGCGTCGCACAGCCAGCTGTCGCCGAAGTTGTAGGGCATGACGTCGGGCGGCACCTGGCCGTCGACCCGCCCCATCACGAAGAAGGGCGCGCCGAGCGCACCGGGGTCCGGCTCCGACCACCAGACCGGAGGCACCGGCACGGCCGTCAGCTGGTCGACCAGGCGGATGGCCCGGTACTGGCGCTCGAGGTCGTAGCTGGGGAACACCGGCACGTCGGCGGAGTCCGGGGCCACCCGCGCCACCAGCCGCCGGGGGCGTCGGGTGCCGTCGTGGGTCCACTCGGCGTCGAACATCAAGGTCTCGCTCGACATCCCGTTGGCCGAGGTGCCCTCGAGCGATCGGATGACGGGCGTGGCGCCGGGCGGCAGCTTCGTGGCCAGCCAGAGCTCCAACCGCTGGCGCACCCGGTCGAGGTCCCGGCTCGATCGCTGCAGCTCCTCCACTGGCGAGGACTGTACGCGGCTACTGTGACGATCGACACACGGGCGTTCGGAGGGGCCGGCCATGGAGGTCAGCAGGGACCAAGAGCCCATCGACTGGGACGCGGCCTGGGAGGCGCTGGTCCGGGGGCTCGAGCGCCCCCGGCACCAGCGCATCTCCATCGCCGCGGCTCAGGTCGCGGCGACCCTGGCCGTGCTGGGCGTGTCGGTGTGGCTGCTACTGCTCATGGTCGCCGAGCCGCTCCACCACCTGGGCAGGTTCGGCGCCTGACTGACCCTCGGACCCGAGGCAATGCCGCACGGTTCATCGAGCCGGAGGCAATGACGAACGGTCTGCATCCGTCATTGCCTCCGGCTCGGTTCGGCGTTCCTCCTACTCCAGCAGGTGGTCGAGCGCCCGGCCCATCACTGCGTTGCGTTCCGCTTCAGTCGAGACACCCTCCAGTCCGAACCCCAGCAACAGCGAGTGCGGCGTGGAGATCGCGTTGCCGACCGGGAAGCCCGATGCGTCGGTTCGGATGAAGTTGTTGACGTTGGGTGCGCTGCCCTCGGGCGACCCGATCGCCCAGCCGTCCAGGCCGGTCTCGAACGAGGTGCTGGTGCCGTCGGGGAGCGTGATGTCGTCCAGGAAGACGCCGATGCCCTGCACCGCCCAGTCGCTGGCGTAGGCGATGGAGATCTCGACGCTCCCGCCGGCGTACGCCGAGAGGTCGACGCTCCACTGCTGCCAGCCGGCGGAGTTGCCGCTGGCCGCGTTCCAGGCGCCGGTGGTGCCGGTGGCCGTGCAGGCCGCCACGCCGTCCCACGTCTGGTAGTGCGCGAGCTGCGGGTGCAGCGTGACCCAGCCCGCGGGGCAGCTCTGGCCGGTCGCTGTCGTCGTGTGCCCGTTGGCGTCCGGCAGCGTCGTCCAGTCGTCACCGCCGGGAGTGCGCGCCTCCACGAACAGGTGGTCCCACTCCGCCTCGGTGTCGTACGACGTCCAGAACGTCATCGACCCGCCACCCGCCGGGACGGCGACCTCGCGGGTGAGCCTCTTGTAGGAGACGTCGGCGATCTGCGAGTACACGTACTGCTCGCCGGTGTGCGGGTCGAACGGCCCGCCCGGCTTGTCGTACCGCGCCGCGGCCCAGCTGTCGAACTGCTTGAACTGGTCGGTCGGCAGGATGCCGCTCGTCGCGAGGAACGACGACCTCCGGAAGTTGTTGCCCCCGAAGATGGGATCGTCGAGGCCCCACGCGAGGCCCGTGAACGGGTCGTCGACGCCTATCGAGTCGAACGCCGCGCCTCCGACGTGACCGTCGTTGGCCACGGCAACGTAGCCACCCAGGTAGTACTGCAGCACGTCGTTGGTGGTGTCGCCACCGAAGAACGAGCCGAACAAGGGCAGGCAGCGCCGCGGGTCCGTACCCGCGGGAAGCGGGTTGCAAGCGATCTCACCCTTGGGGTCGTAGAGCTGGTTGCCCACGGCGGCGTTGGTGTACTGCTGGCCGGCGGAGTCGCCTGCGAGGAGCACCTTGCCGCCCTCGTTCATGTACGAGCGGAACTCGAGCAGTTCGTCGAGTGCCAGCCGGTCGGCATTGCCGCCAGCGCGGCCGGCGGTGCGGGTGACCAGGTCGTTTCC
>DASSDL010000105.1:0-19455 GCA_035697145.1 Acidimicrobiales bacterium | reverse complement strand
CGATATGCGTCGTAGACGCTGTCGATGCCCCGGATGGTCGACAGGAGCGAGTCCAGGTGCGACGGGTCGCCCAGCTCCATGTCGAAGCGCATCTTCGAGACCCGGTCCGAGCCGGTTTGGGTCGTGCAGCTCAGGATGTTGACGTGATGGTCGGCAAACGCCATGGTCACGTCGCGCAACAGCTTGGCCCGGTCGAGCGCCTTGACCTCGACGGAGGCGATGAACACGCCGCCGGGCTCGATGTCCCACTCCACGTCGATCAGCCGGTCGGCCTGGCCCGAGGCCAGCGACACGGCGTTGGCGCAGTCGGCCCGGTGCACGGACACGCCCCGGCCCCGGGTGACGAAGCCGATGATCTCGTCGCCCGGCACCGGCGTGCAGCAGCGCGACAGTCGGACGAACACGTCGTCGAGGCCCTCGACGTGGACCCCCGCGGGCCCCCTGGCGACGCGGCTCCGCCGGGGCTGGCGGATGGTGGTCGGGAGCGTCTCCTCTTGCTCGGGCCCGACCTCGCGCAGCGACTTGGTGATCCGGGCCGCCACGGCCTTGGCCGACACGTGGTTCTCGCCGATGCCCGCGTACAGGGCGTCCAGGTCCGCGTAGTTCATCGTCTTGGCGGTGTCGCCCAGCACGGCGCCGCTCTGCAGCTTCTGGACCGGGAGACCCTCACGGCGCAGCGCCTTCATCAGGTCGTCGCGGCCCTGCTCGATGGCGTCCTCCCGCCGCTCCCGCGAGAACCACTGGCGGATCTTCGACGACGCCCGGGGGGTGGCGACTATCTGTAGCCAGTCGCGGGACGGCCCGGCGCCCTCGACCTTGGACGTGAAGATCTCGACGGTGTCGCCCGACGCCAGCTTCGAGTCCAGCGGCACCAGCCGGCCGTTGACCCGGGCGCCGACGCAGGCGTGGCCGACCTCGGTGTGGATGGCGTACGCGAAGTCGATGGGCGTGGCCCCCACCGGCAGCGTCACGACCTTGCCCTTGGGCGTGAAGACGAAAACCTCGTCCTGCTCGAGGTCGATCTTCAGCCGTTGCATGAACTCGTCAGGGTCGGTGGTCTCCGACTGCCAGTCGACGATGCGGTTGAGCCAGGGCAGGTCGCTGTCGTTGGGGTCGCGGTCCTTGTACGCCCAATGCGCCGCCACGCCCTGCTCGGCCCGGGCGTGCATCTCCCAGGTGCGGATCTGCACCTCCAGAGGCTTGCCCTGGGGCGCGATCACCGTGGTGTGCAGGGACTGGTAGAGGTTGAACTTGGGCATCGCCACGTAGTCCTTGAACCGGCCCTGCACCGGCTTCCAGGTGGCGTGGATCGATCCGAGGGCGGCGTAGCAGTCCTTCACAGATTCGACCACGACTCGCATGCCCACCAGGTCGAAGATGTCGTCGAACTCCCGGCCCTTGACCACCATCTTCTCGTAGATGGAGTAGAGGTGCTTCGGGCGACCGGTCACCTCGGCTGTGATGCCCAGCTCGGCGAGGCGCTGGCGCACCTCCTCGAGAACCTGCATGAGGTAGAGGTCACGCTCGGGCGTACGCACCGACACCATGTGGTCGATCTCGGCGTAGCGCTTGGGGTGCAGCGCGGCGAACGCCAGGTCTTCGAGCTGGGTCTTGACGTCCTGCATGCCCAGGCGGTGGGCCAGCGGGCCGTAGATGTCGAGCGTCTCGTGCGCGATGCGCTCCTGCTTCCATGGCGGCAGCGCAGCGATGGTGCGCATGTTGTGGAGGCGGTCGGCCAGCTTGATGATGAGGACCCGAAGGTCCTTGGCCATCGCCACCAGCATCTTGCGCATGGTGGCGGCCTGCTGGGCCTCCTTGGAGTTGAACTGGACTCGCTCGAGCTTGGTGACGCCGTCGACGATGGCGGCCACGTCGCCACCGAACGAACGGGCGATGTCGTCGAGAGTGACGCCGGTGTCCTCGACCGTGTCGTGGAGCAGGGCGGCGGCGATCGTGATGTCGTCCAGCCCGAGGTCCGACACGATGCGGGCCACCGCCAGAGGGTGCTGCACGTACGGCTCGCCCGAGTCGCGGCTCTGTCCCGAGTGGGCGTCGGCCGACTGGAGGTACGCGCGGGTGATGAGCGCGGTGGGCGCCTTGGGGTGCCGCTGTCGGAAGGAGTTCAACAGGGGCGCGACCTCGTCCGCGGGCGGCTGATGGTTGCGCCGCCACGGCAGGACTCGATCGACCGTGGGCACCCCTGCCTCCTTCTCTTTTCAGACAGTGATCAAAGCGAGCACGTCGTGCTGTTTGGGCAGTTTCGCCCGTCCTTCGAGGAATCCCAACTCGACCACGAACGCCAGCCCGGCGATCACGCCTCCCAGGCGGTCCACGAGCCGGCAGGTGGCGGAGGCGGTGCCTCCGGTGGCGAGAACGTCGTCGACCACGTACACCGCGTCGCCCGGCGCGATGCCGTCGTCGTGCATCTCGAGCGCGTCGGTGCCGTACTCGAGCTCGTAGGTCTCGGTGACGGTCTTCCAGGGAAGCTTGCCCGGCTTTCGGACCGGGACGAAGCCAGCGCCGAGCCGGTAGGCGACGGCGGCGGCGAAGATGAAGCCCCGCGCCTCGATGCCGACGACCTTGTCGACCGTGAGCCCGGCGGCGTGGTCGGCGATGGCGTCGACGGCGTAGCGGAAGGCGTCGACGTCGGCGAGCAGCGGCGTCAGGTCCTTGAAGACGATGCCCGGCTGGGGGAAGTCGGGCACGTCGCGCAGATGGCTCGCCAGCCACGCCGAGTCTCGGCTCATGAGCGAGGACGTTAATGCTCGGACACCGGCGCCTGCCCCCACGGCGTTTTGTTCGCGGGACCGGCGAGTGGAACGACCATTCCCGCGCACAAAGCGTGAGGGGGTCAGCGGCCGCCGCGCTTGGTCTTCTTGCGGGGGCGGGGCGGTATGGCCCGTCCCGCCGGCGTCACCACCCGGGTGTCCCCCGTCGCCGAGCTGGCCGCCCCGCCGGTCTTGGCCGGCTGACGTGACGGTCCCGAGCCCACGACCGTCGATCCCGCGGCCACTGCGGCGGCGACGGCCTCGGACTCACCGCCGCGGGCGTCGATGCGCCGCTTGATGTCGCGGTACCGGGGCTCGCGCTCCTTGAGCCACGCCAGCATGGGCGAGGCGATGAACAGCGACGAGTACGCCCCCGAGAACAGGCCGATGAGCAGTGCGATGGCGAACTCCTGCAGCACGACCGCGCCCATGATCCACGAGCCGACCACGAGCAGCGAGGCCACGGGCAGGAGGGCGGTGATGGTCGTGTTCAGGGAGCGCATGAGGGCCTGGTTGAGCGACACGTTGACCATGCCCCCGTAGCTCAGGCCACCGGTCGACGACACGAGCCGCGTGTTCTCGTCGACCTTGTCGAACACGACGATGCCGTCGTAGATCGAGTAGCCGAGGATCGTCAGCACGGCGATCACCGTCGCCGGCGTGACCTCCAGCTGGGTGACGGAGTAGACGCCCACCGTGATGAGCACATCGTGGACGAGGGCAACCAGCGTTGGGATCGCCATCTTCAGCTCGAAGCGAAGTGCGATGTAGATCGTGACCAAGACCAGGAAGACGACCAGCGCCCGGATCGCCTTGTCGCTGATCTCCCGGCCCCACGACGGGCCCACCGACGTGAGGCTGACGTCGTCGGGCGACGACCCGGTCAGGTCGGCCAAGGCGGCCGTGACCTGATCGCTGGTGTCGGCCGACACCGGTTCGGCCTCGATGCGCAGCTCGACGCCTTCGTCGCTCTCGAGCTCCTGGATGGTTGCGCCCGCCAGGCCGAACTGGTCGACGGCGTTGCGGGCGTCGGCCACCGACGCGTCGCCGGCTGGGACCTCCCAGACCACGCCGCCCTCGAAGTCGATGCCGAGGTTCAGGCCGCGGGTCACCAGCGATCCGATGCCGATCAGGACGGCGACCAGGGACAGCGTGAACCACAGCTTGCGGCGCCCGACGAAGTCGAAGTCGGTCTCGCCGTGGTAGAGCCGGGTCCAGATGGATCGCCGCTTCGTCTTCGGGGCGGTCGCGCCATCGTCGGATCCGTTGTCCGCCGAGCCGGCGTCGGGCGCGGCAGTCTCGTCGTTCATTTTCCTGCCCCCGGAACAGGTGCCGCGGCCGGTCGAGCCAGGCCCCCGCGGGACGCCAGCCCTCGGGCCACGCCGAAGCCGGGCATCTCGGTGAAGAATCGGTTGCGGGACAGCAACATGACCGCTGGCCGGGTGAAGAACCAGGCCACGATCACGTCGAGCACGGTGGAGAGGCCGAGGAAGAACGCGAAGCCCCGCACCGACCCAACCGTCAACCACCACAGGATGGCGGCGCCCAGGAACGAGGAGATGTCCGCGGCGAGGATGGTCCGGAAGGCGCGCTTGAACGCCCGCTCGGTCGAGGTGCGCAGGGTCCGGCCGGCCTTGACCTCGTCTTTGAGCCGCTCGAAGAACACCACGTACGAGTCGACCGTCACGCCGATCGACACGATGATGCCCGTCACGCCCGCCAGCGTCAGGGCCAGCCCCCGGGTCTCGCCCATCCACGACACGATGGCGTACAGGAGCGCACCGGAGATGCCGACGCCGACGATCATCACCAGGCCCAGCGACCGGTAGTAGAGCAGCATGTACAGCGCCACCAGGAGGAGGCCGACGATCCCGGCGATGATGCCGGCCCGCAGCGAGTCCTCGCCGAGCGACGCGGACACCGTCTGTACGCTCTGGCGCTCGAGCTCCACCGGCAGGGAGCCGTAGCGCAGCACCAGCGCCAGGTCCTTGGCCTCGCTCTCGCTGAAGCTGCCGCTGATGGTGATGTCGTCCTTGCTGTAGCTCGGTTCGTTGATCGTGGGCGCCGACTGGACCACCGAGTCGAGGACGATGGCCAGGCGACCCGTGGGGCAGACCGCGCTGGGCGGGTTGCACTGGGCCGCGATCTCATTGAACTTGTCGATGCCGTCGGCGCCGCCCTTCATCGACAGGGCGACCAGCCACTGCCCCTGCGGGATCTCGGCGCGCGCCGACGAGACGATCTGTCCGGTTGCCAGCGTCGGCCCCAATTGGAAGACGCCCTCGCCGTCCTTGCCCTGGAGCGTCACCGTGGCGTCGGCCTTGTCGTCCTGGCGAGAGGTCAGCGGCACCGGCTCGGACTCGGCGGGTGCCCCCGGGGCCGTGGTGGTGGTCGTCGGCGGCGCGGTCGTCGTGGTGGGTTCCTGCGCGGCGCCCGCGCTCTCGCCCAGTGGGAGTCCCGCGGCATTCTCGTCGGGCGCCGTGGTGGTCGTCGTGGACCCCCCAGCGGTCGTGGTGGTCGTCCCGGCGGCGCCCTCGGCGGTGGTCGTGGTCGTGCTCCCGCTCTCGTCGGGCTGGATCACCTCGGATCCCGTGAGGTCCTGCAGCACGGGCCGGAAGCGGAGCTCCGCCGTCTGGCCCACCAGCTCAAGGGCGCGGTCACGATTCTTCACCCCCGGCAGCTGCACGACGATGGCGTTGCCCTGGCGGGTGATCTCGGGCTCGGCCACGCCCAGGGCGTCGACCCGGTCACGGATGATGTCGACCGCCTGACCCAGGGCGTCGCTGCTCGCCTCCTGGGTGGGCTCGAGCACCACGGAGACGCCCCCCTGGAGGTCGAGCCCGAGCTCGGGGCTGTTGCCGGAGATCAGCGTGGCCGTGAGGCCGCCGATCGCGACCAGCACGATGAACACCAGGGGGAACCAGATCTTGCGTCGCATTGCGTTCAGGTGGGATCGGTGGGCGTGGCCACGTCACTGCCCGCAGGACGCGGGCCTTCGTCCGGCGGACCGCCGCCAGCGGGGTCGCCGTTGGTCACGGCCTCCGAGGTGGGGGCAGGGTAGGCGTCTGCATCCACCGTCTCGACGCGGCGCAGGACCGCTTGGCGCGCGACCCGCAGCTCCACACCCGGGGCCACCTCGAGCAACAGGTCCTCGGCACCGAGCTCGGTGATGCGCCCGTGGATCCCGGCCGTGAGAACCACCTCGGCGCCCTCCTCCAGCCCGGCGACCAGCTGCTGGTGTGCTCGTACCCGACGCTGCTGGGGGAGGATGAAGAACACCCACAGCAACACGAAGGTGACGGCGAGGACGATCAACGCTTGCATAGGCAGCCGGTTGAGGTTAGCCGGTGCCCCCGGGTGACTCCCCATCGCGGCCGCCGAGAATGGCCCTGTCGGGCCAGTGCTCGGCCAGCTCGGCCCGCAGCGCGACCAGCGAGTCATCGGCGATCGCCCGCCGGACCCGCCGCACCAGCTCGAGGGTCCAGTGCATGTTGTGGATCGTGAGCAGGCGAGGGGCGGTGGGCTCGTCGACCGACAACAGGTGGCGGAGGTAGCCCCGCGACCAGCGGGCGCACACCTGGCAGGCGCAGGCGTCGTCGATCGGTCCCGTGTCCGCCGCAAAACGCCGGTTCCGCAGGTTGAGGCGCCCGGTGGACGTCAGCATCGTGCCGTGGCGCCCCAGGCGGGTGGGCAGCACGCAGTCGAACATGTCCACACCCAGCCCCACCACGTCCACGATCCCCAGGGGATCCCCTAGTCCCATGAAGTAGCGGGGCCGGTCCTCCGGAAGGCCCGCCACAGCGACCGTCAAGGCCGCGAGCATCTCGGAGCGGTCCTCCCCCACCGACAACCCACCCACGGCGTAGCCCTCGAACCCGATCGCCACCGTCCGCGCCGCGCTCTCGGCACGCAGCGCGGTGTCGACGCCCCCTTGGACGATGCCGAACTGGCTGATGTCCGGGCGCTCGTGGGCGAGGAAGGTCTTGCGGGCCCGCTCGGCCCACAGCGCCGTCCGGTCCACCGCGGAGCGGATGACCTCGGGTGGCGACGGCAGTGGCGGACAGACGTCCAGCACCATCTGGATGTCGCTGCCGAGGAGAACCTGCGCGTCGACCGCGCCCTCGGGGGTGAGGTGGTGCGGGCTGCCGTCGTAGGTGGAGGCGAACGTGGCGCCCTCGTCGTCGACCTTGGGCTCGAGCGAGAACACCTGGTAGCCGCCCGAGTCGGTCAGGACATGGCCCTGCCAGTCCGCGAAGCCATGGAGCCCACCCCAACGGGCGACCACGTCGGCGCCGGGCCGCAACATCAGGTGGTACGTGTTGCCGAGGATGACCTCGGCCCCCAGGTCCTCGAGCTCGGCCGACGACAGCGTGCGCACCGCCCCCCGCGTCCCCACGGGCATGAAGCACGGCGTCCGGAACGTGCCGCGGGTGGTCGTGACGGTGCCCGTCCGGGCCGTCCCGCAGCGGGCGTCGATGGTGAAGTCGAGGGCCATGGGGTCAGAGGCGGCGGTCCAGCAACATGGCGTCGCCGAAGGAGAGGAACCGATATCCGCCCGCGAGGGCATCGCCGTAGAGGGCGCGCCACCGGGGACCGACGAAGGCGTCGACCAGCACCAGCAACGACGAGCGGGGCAGGTGGAAGTTGGTCAGGAGCACGTCGACGACGCACCAGCGCCAGGGACGGTGGATGAACAGCTCGGTCCGCCCCTCGAGCTGGCCCGAGAGCGCGGCCGACTCCAGCGCCCGCACGGTGGTCGTTCCCACCGCCACGACCCGGCCACCGGCGGCCCGGGTGGCCTCGCACGCCGCCAGGGTCTCGGCGCTCACCTGGTAGCGCTCGGCGTGCATGTGGTGGTCCTCGACCTTCCGGGTGGAGATCGGGCGGAACGTGCCCAGCCCCACCACCAGGTCCAGCATCTCGATGCGCGCCCCTGCGGCCCGACAGCCGTCGAGGACGGCCGGGGTGAGGTGGAGGCCGGCGGTGGGGGCCGCCACCGAGCCGGACCGATCGGCGAACACCGTCTGGTAGCGCTCGGGATCAGCCAGCGGACTGGTGATGTAGGGCGGGAGCGGCACGACGCCGTGGCGGTCCAGAGCCCCGAGCTCGTCGACGCCACCCCCGGTCCGCAGCTCGACGAGTCGGGTGCCCTCAACATGCCCCCCGCTCCCGCGGCCGCTCGGGCCGGGCCCCGGCCCCGCGAAGCGCACGCTCAGGTCGGCCCCGGCGGTGAGCTCGGTCCCCGGCGCCACCTTGCGGCTCGGACGAACGAGGGCCTCCCACTGACCGCCGGGGAGCCGTTCCAGCAGCAGCACCTCCACCGCCCCCCCGGTCGGCTTGTGGAGCCGCAGCCGGGCGGGCAGCACTCGGGTGCTGTTGACCACGACCACATCGCCGGGCCGGATGAACGCCGGTAGGTCGGCGACGGTGCGATGTTCGGGGGGCTCGCCGGGGCCCCGATCGACGAGCAACCGGGCACGATCCCGAGGTTCGATCGGCGTCTGGGCGATCGAACCATCGGGCAGCTCATAGGCGAAGTCGGCCACGTCCATGGGGTGTGGCAACGCTACCGGCGGCCTGGCTGGTGATCAGCCCCCGAACAGCGTGGGTGCGGCGCCGGTCGGTCCGCCGGACGGCGGCGGCGCCAGGCCCAGGTGCTCCCAGGCCGCGGGCAATGCCACCCGCCCCCGGGGGGTGCGCATGAGCAGGCCCTGCTGGATGAGGAAGGGCTCGTACACGTCCTCGACCGTCTCGGTTTGCTCCCCCACGCTGATGGCGAGCGTGGACAACCCCACTGGCCCCCCGCCGAAGCCCTTGCACACGGCCGACAGCAGCGCCCGGTCGACCTTGTCGAGGCCCCGCCCGTCCACGCCGAACAGGGCCAGGCCCTCCTCGGCGGTCCGCCGGTCTACCGAGCCGTCGCCCCTGACCTCGGAGAAGTCGCGGACGCGCCGGAGCAGGCGGTTGGCAATCCGGGGCGTGCCCCGGGCCCGGCGGGCGATCTCGGCGCAGCCCGCGTCGTCGATGCCCACGTGCAGGATCCCGGCGGTCCGCCGGACGATGGCCTCGAGATCGGCGGCCGTGTAGTAGTCGAGGCGCGCCACCAGGCCGAAGCGGTCGCGCAGCGGGCCTGTGATCGAACCCGTGCGGGTGGTGGCGCCCACCAGGGTAAACCGCGGCAGGTCGAGGCGGATCGACCGGGCGGCGGGGCCCTTGCCCAGCACGATGTCGACCTGAAAGTCCTCCATCGCCGGGTAGAGCACCTCCTCGACGGGGCGGGGTAGGCGATGGATCTCGTCGACGAAGAGCACATCGCCGTGGTCGAGTTGCGTGAGGATCGCGGCCAGATCGCCGGCGCGCTCGACCGCCGGGCCGGAGGTGGCCTGCAGGTGGGCATCGAGCTCGTTGGCGATGATCGTGGCCAGGGTGGTCTTGCCGAGCCCTGGGGGGCCGGAGAACAGCAGGTGGTCGGGGGCCTGGCCCCGACGGCGCGCGGCCTCGAGCACGATGTCGAGATGGGCCTTGAGCTCGGTCTGGCCCACGAACTCCGCCAACCGTCGCGGGCGCAGACCGCTCTCGGCCGCCGCCTCATCGGGCTGGGATTCCGGATCGAGCAGCTCCTCGCGCATGACGCTAGGCCGTCGCCAGTCGCTGGAGCGCCAGGCGCAGGAGCTGTGAGGCGTCGCCTTCGTCGGGCAGCTCGGCGGTGGCGCCGTGGATCTCGTCGGCCGAGTAGCCGAGCCCGGCCAGGGCCTCCCGCACGTCGGAGCGCACCGACAGCCGCTGGGGGCCGCCGGCGCCGTTGGCGTGGGGGTCGCGCGCCAGACCGACGGCGACGCGGGGGTCGATCTCGGGAATGTGCAGGCGCGACTTGAGCTCGACCAGCAGGCGGGCCGCGGTCTTCTTGCCCACGCCCGGGACCAGGCACAGGGCGCCGACGTCGTCCTCGGCGAGGATGCGGGCCAGCGCCACCGGATCGTGGACCGATAGGATCGCCAGCGCCAGCGAGGGGCCCACCCCGTGCGCACCGAGCAGCGCCTCGAACGTGACCCGCTCGTCGCGGCCGCCGAACCCGTAGAGCGTGTGGGCGTCCTCCCGCACGTGATGGTGCACCCACACGAAGACCTCGTCGCCCACGTCGCCCAGGGCCACCGCCGTGGTGGGCGCGACGACCACCCGGTAGCCGACGCCGCCGAGCTCGACGAGCAGCTCACCCACGGCCCCGTCGGCGGCCCCCCGATCGAGCAACCGGCCCCGCAACGACCCGATCACCGTGGCCCCCGCGCCGGGGTGGACACCCGCTCGCGCAGCGGGGCGTGAGCCAGGTGGCACAGCGCCACCGCCACTGCGTCGGCGGCGTCCACCGGGCGCAACGGCGTGGCGATGCCGAGCAGCGTCTGCACCATGCGCTCCATCTGGTCCTTGTCGGCCCCGCCGTCGCCGGTGATCGTCTGCTTCACACGGTTGGGCGAGTACTCGACCACCTCGCACCCCGCCGCCACCGCCTCGACCATGGCCACCCCGGCCGCCTGAGCCACCGGGATCGCCGTGCGGGCGTTGGCCTGGAACAGCACCCTCTCGATGGCCATCACCGCAGGCCGGTGCTCCCGCAGTAGTGAGCGCACGTCGGCCTGCAGGGCGGCCAGGCGCTGGGGGACGTGCGCGTCGGGATCGGTGCGCAGGACGCCGGCCGCCACCGCCCGGGATCGACCGCGCCCGAGTCGCTCCACCACGCCGTAACCGCAGCGTGACAGGCCGGGATCGATGCCGAGCACGAACACGAGTTCGGAAGCTAGCCGGCCCACGCCCCCGCCGGGTGGATGCCCGGCCAAAGAGGGATCGGTGGATAGGCACGTCTCCTTGGCTTCCCACGCGGGGTGCCCTTTCGAGCGTCCTGTTCGCTGGGCCTCTATGCCGATGCGCTGCGAACCGCCTCGACCACCTCGTCGGTGGGCCTGAACCAGAGGCCGGCCACCGCCCGGTGGGCGTAGCGGACCGTGCCCTGACCATCCACCACGAAGATCGAGCGTCGGTAGAACCCGACCGGCCCGAGGATGCCATACGCCTTCGCCACTGCCTTGTCGCCATCGGCCAGCAGGGGGAAGGCAAACCCGCCCTGATTGGCGCTGAAGCCGTCGTGGCTCTCCACCGACTGGGGGCTGATCGCCAGCACCTGGGCGTCGACCGACCGGAAGTGGTCGATGTCGGCCGTGTAGCTGTTGAGCTGGCGGGTGCACACCGGGGTGTTGTCGCCCGGGTAGAAGACCAGCACCACCGGCTGCCCCTTGAACTCCGACAACGTGTAGTCGCGGTGCCCGTCTGGGGTGCCGTCGGTGCCCGGCAGGGTGAAGTCGGGCGCCGCCCGCCCCACGGCCACGTGCTCGCTCACGGTGCTGCCTCCACGGTCTCGAGGATGGTGTCCGGGATGTCGAAGTTGGCGTGCACTGCCTGCACGTCGTCGTGCTCGTCCAGGGCGTCGATGAGCCGCAACACCTTCCTGGCCCCCTCGGCAGTGTCGAGCGGGATGGTCGTCTGCGGCACCATCGTCAGGTCCGACGACTCGACACCGATACCGGCGCCCTCGAGCGCCGTACGCACGGCGTGCAACTCGGTGGGCGGTGTGGTGACGCGCCAGGAGTCGCCGTCGTCGACGATGTCCTCGGCCCCGGCGTCCAGGGCGGTCAGCATCAGCTCCTCCTCGTCCACGGAGCGCGGCACGAGGATGGTCCCCTTGCGGTCGAACTGCCAGGCCACCGCGCCCGGCTCCGCCATCGAGCCGCCGTTGCGGGTGAAGACGTTGCGGATGTCGGCGCCGGCGCGGTTGCGGTTGTCGGTGAGCACCTCGACCATCACCGCCACCCCTCCCGGCGCGTAGCCCTCATAGGTCACCTCCTCGTAGGTGACCCCCTCGAGCTCGCCCGTGCCGCGCTTGATGGCCCGGTCGATCGTGTCCATGGGGATCGAGCTGTCCCGGGCCTTCTGGAACATCGTGCGCAGCGTGGGGTTGACCTCGGGGTCGCCGCCCCCCTCGCGCGCCGCCACCTCGACCTGGCGCAGCAGCTTGGCGAACAGCTTGCCGCGCGCCTTGTCGGTCGCCGCCTTCTTGTGCTTGATGGTCGCCCACTTGGAATGGCCGGACATCACACCACCTCGTCGAGAAAGAACTCGTGGAGCCGGGGATCGTCACCGAGCTCGGGATGGAACGCCGCCACCAGCACATGCCCCTGGCGGCACAGGACGGGTCGGCCGTCGACCGTAGCCAGCACCTCGACGTCGTCGCCGACGGTCTCGACCACCGGCGCGCGGATGAACACCGCGTGCAGGGGGTCACCGTCGACACCCGCGACATCGAGATCCGATTCGAACGAGTCGACCTGGCGCCCGAAGGCGTTGCGGCGCACGGCGATGTCGATGGCTTCGAAGCAGCGCTGATCGTCGCGCCCGTCGAGGATCTCACGGCCAAGCAGGATCATTCCGGCGCAGGTACCGAACACCGGTGTCCCCGCGGCAAGCCGCTCGGCCAGCGGCTCGAACAATCCGGAAGACTCGAGCAGCATCGACATCGTCGTCGACTCGCCGCCCGGCAGCACCAGGGCATCAACGTCGTCGAGATCAGGCGGCAGGCGGCATGCCACCGGCTCGACGCCGAGCCGTGACAGCATGGTCGCGTGCCGTGCTGATGCCCCCTGCAGGGCCAGCACGCCGACCTTCACCTGGGGGCCTCGCTGCCTCGCACATGACGTTTCGATTGTACGGGGCAGTCCCCAGCGACGAGAATCGAACACCGACTGGGACTTTGGGGGAGCTCGACAGGCACTCGATCGACGACCGGAGGTTCTCCGTGCACGCCAAGACCCGCGGCAACCAGCGGCCAAAGGTGAGCGGCATGACCGGCCCGAGGGCCGGCCGTCGGGCAGCCGTAGCGGCTGGTGGGTTGGCCCTGGTCGCAGGCGCCTGCGCCGGGAGCTCCAACGCCTCCCCCGACGCCGCCGATCCCACCTTCGAGCGGGCGGCGGGGTCGTCCATCGCCTACGAGGAGCCTGTGGCCGACGTGGCCGACCTGCTGGCTCCCGCGGCCGAGGGCCAACCGTGGCTCATCCTGGGATCGGTGTTCGACCCCGAGTCCGGCACCACGGTGGCTTCCACGTGGTCGGCCGACGACGGCCGCAGCTGGGACCGATCCGACGTGGAACCGGCCCACAAGGGCGTCAGTGAGGTCATGACGGCCGGGCAGAGCGACGCCGACGGCAACCTGCTGGCCGTGGGCTGGGTGGGCAACGAGCCCGAGTCCGACGCCGCCATCTGGCGCTACCAGGCCGCGGGCGACGACGAGGGCTGGACGCTCAGCACCCCCGAGGCCCTCGGGGGCGACCACGAGCAATGGGCCTTCGACGTGGCCAGCAACGAGACCGGGACCCTAGTGGCGGGGGGCGAGAACGCCTGGGGAGAGGTGCGCCCCCGGTTGTGGTTCAGCGATGACGGCAAGGCCTGGCACAGCGTCGACGACGGTGCCGGAGGACCGTTCGACGCCGCCGGCGACGAGTCGATCCGCGACATCGCGGCCGTCGCCAACGGGTTCGTCGCCGTGGGGTCGGCCACCGGCGACGGCCAGGACGGTGCCGCGTGGTTCTCGCCCGACGGCACGACCTGGTCGCGGGTCGAGGCGCCCAGCCTCGGCGGTCGCGGCCGCCAGGCGGTGGAGTCGGTGGTCTGGACCGGCGAGGTCGTGGTGGCCGGCGGTTACACGACTGACGCCAACGGCCAAGGCCAGCCGGTGATCTGGCGGTCGACCGATGGTGCCAAGTGGAGCAACCGCTCGGCGCCGCTGGCGCTCGACCGCGACGGGCGGACGGCGGCGGCCGACTACAGCGTGACCGGCCTGTCCTACGACGGCGCCGGGATCACCGCCAGCGGCGGCAACAACTGGCGCCCGCACACCTGGTGGTCCACCGACGGGGGCCAGTCGTGGCGGCTCCTTCCCAACCCCGTGCACGCAGGGCTGTTCGGCGACGGCGTGGCGCTCGTCGACTCCGCGGGCGCGGGCAAGGTGCGGGTGGCGATCGGCAGCGAGCCCAGCGTGCTCTACATCGACTCGGCCAACCGCTGGCAGGACGCCTCGGGTGAGGCGTTCCCCAACGGTGGGGCCCAGCCGTTCGCCACCTCGCTGGCAGTCGGATCGAAGGCAACGGTGGCGGCGGGGTACCGCCACAGCGCGCCCAAGGGTGCGACCCGCGAGACGTTCGGCGGACAGATCTGGCTCGATCGGGGCGCCGGTGGCTGGGAGGCGATCGACAGCAAGCAGCTGGCCGCGGGCCAGCTCACCGACGTCGTCCCCTACAAGGGCGGCTTCGTCGCGGTCGGTACCGAGGATTTCGGCGTGGCCGCGGGGCGCCAGTTCCTGGGCGACAGTCAGCCCGACGGGCTGGTCTGGACCTCGCCCGACGGCCGGAAGTGGACGCGTCTCGGCGTCCAGGTGTCGGAGGTCAGCCAGGAAGACCTCGAGGTGATCGAGAACCCCGACGCCAGCCAGGCTCCCGTCATCGCCGGCATCCTGGCCAGCCAGCCACCGGAAACGGTGAAGCCGGCCGGCGGCCCGGGGGTGCGCTCGCTCGACGCCACCGCGCCCCTCGGCGACGGGTTCATCGCCGTGGGTGTGGCCTACGTGAGTGGCGACGCCGACCCCATCGTGGTCACATCCCCCGATGGCAAGAAGCTCGCGGGCGAGGACGCCGGGGCCGGTGGTGCCGGCACCCAGCGCTTCCGGGACGTCTGCGTTGCCAACGGCACCGCCATCGCCGTGGGCAGCTCCGGAGCGGCCGAGGGCTCCGACGTTCTCGTGCGCTACCGCGCCAAGGACGGCAAGTGGTCCAAGGTGACCGACGACGGCTCCTTCGGCGGCGGCGGCAACCAGCAGGCCTACGGCTGCGCTGCCAGCGAGGACGGGTTCATCGTGGTCGGCTCCGACGATCGCAGCGGTGACGCCGACGCCCGAGTGTGGGTGTCCGAGGACGGGCTGGAATGGACCCGGGTCGAGTCGGGGATGCTCGGGGGCGGCGGCGACCAGTGGGCCAGCGCGGCGGCCGCGGTGCCGGGTGACGGCTGGCTGATCGGCGGCACCGACACGGCGGCCGGAGACGGCGATGTCGCCCTGTGGCGCCTGCCGGGCGACGGCGACATCTCCCGACGGGACCGCGGCGAGCCCGAGCTGGGTGGCACCGGCCGGCAGTCGGTCACCAGCATCGTCGTGGACGACGACCGGGTGTTGATCGCCGGCAACGACTACGGCCGCGTGGGCATCTGGGAGTCCGACACCATCGACCGGTAGGGCCGGGGGCTCAGGCGCTGAGGCAACGGGGTCCGGCGTAGCCCTCCCGAGGCAATAGGGGCCGGGGGTAGGTCGCTATTGCCTCAAGAGCCCCGGCACGGTCCCCAATTGCCCCGGGAACGCCGGCTACCACCCACGCTCGGCGAGCTTGGTGTCGAGGTGGGCGATCTCCTGGCCCCGCATGGCCTCGCCCAGGCCCCGGCTCACCTTCGCGAGGATCCCCGGATCGTCGTAATGGGCCGTGGCCTCGACGATGGCCTTGGCCCGGCGCGCCGGGTCGTCGCTCTTGAAGATGCCCGAGCCCACGAAGTTCGCCTGGGCGCCGAGCTGCATGACCAGCGCGGCGTCCGCCGGGGTGGCGATGCCGCCGGCGCAGAACAGCGGCACCGGCAGGGTGCCGGTCTCGGCGATCTCCTGCACGAGGCCGACCGGCGCGCGCAGCTGCTTGGCCCAGTCGTAGACCTCGGCCGAGTCGGCCTGCGTGATCTTGCGGATGTCGCCCAGGATCGAACGCAGGTGGCGCACCGCCTCGACGATGTTGCCGGTTCCCGCCTCGCCCTTCGAGCGGATCATGGCCGCCCCCTCACTGATGCGCCGCAGGGCCTCCCCGAGGTTGGTGGCCCCGCACACGAAGGGCACGGTGAACGCCCACTTGTCGATGTGGTGGGCCTCGTCGGCCGGAGTCAGGACCTCGGACTCGTCGACGTAGTCGACACCGAGCGCCTGGAGGACCTGCGCCTCGACGAAGTGGCCGATGCGGGCCTTGGCCATCACCGGGATCGTGACGCTGGCCACGATCCCCTCGACCAGCTCGGGATCGCTCATGCGGGCGACACCGCCGTCGCGGCGTATGTCGGCCGGCACGCGCTCGAGCGCCATGACCGCCACCGCACCGGCGTCCTCGGCGATCTTGGCGTGCTCGGGGGTGACCACGTCCATGATGACGCCGCCCTTGAGCATCTCCGCCAAGCCGCGCTTGACGCGCACGGTGCCGGTGTCATGGGCAGGAAGGGGTGACCCTGCGGGTTCGCTCATGGGGCCAGTCTACGGGCGGCATCACCGCAGGTCCCCGGCCACTTACCGGTCCAATGCGCCGAGCCTGTGCATTCTGGTCGTAGCTGTGCGGTGATACGCCGCACTGCTACGACCAGTTGGTGGTTACAGCTCCCGCAGGAGGGCGATGCGTTCCTCGAGCGGGGGGTGGGTGTCGAACAGGCGGTTGAGGCGCGACAGCCGGCCCTCGCGCTGTGTCTGCGCCGCCGGCTGCTCGATCCACAGGTGGGCGGTGGCGTGGCTGGTGGCGTGCACCACCGTGGAGTCGTCGCGCAGCTTCTCGAGGGCCGAGATCAGCCCAGGGGGGTAGCGGGTCATCTCCACGCCGGACACGTCGGCCAGCGTCTCCCGGCGCCGGCTGATGGTCCGCTGCATGACGGTGGCAATGAGCGGCGACAACAACAGGAGGGCGAAGCCGACGACCGACAGGATGGCGAGGGGTCCCTGGTTGCCGCCGTGCTCGCGGTCGTAGTCCCCGTAGGGGTTGCGGCCCATGCCCCACCACAGCAGGCGGATGCCGATGTCGGCGAGCAGCGCCACGATGCCCACCATGGTGACGGCCAGCGTCGACACCAGGATGTCGTAGTTCTTGACGTGGGACAGCTCGTGGGCGATCACGCCCTCGAGCTCGATCCGGTTCATCTTCTCGAGCAGCCCGGTGGTGACCGCCACGGCGGCGTTGCGGGGGTTCCGCCCCGTAGCGAATGCGTTCGGCGCGGGATCGTCAATCACGTAGAGGCGGGGCTTGGGAAGGCCGGACGCGATGCACAACCCCTCGACGATGTTGTGGTAGCGGGCGAACTCCTCGACGGGCGCGGGTCGCGCACGGCTCATGCGCAACGCCACCGCGTCGGACTTCCAGTAGGCGACGAAGCTGGTGCCCGCCGCGATGAGCACGGCGATGACGATGCCGATCGGGCCGCCGCCGATGAGGTAGGCGAAGGCGGTGGCCACCGCAGCGACCAGGATCACGAACCCGGCGACAAGCACCCAGCTACGCCGCTTGTTGGAGGTGACCTGGTCGTACACGAAGGACCGGCGGCGAGCGATGACGCTCAGAACTGCACCTGGGTCGGCCCGCGCGACTCGTCGTCGGCCTCGAAGTACTCGCGCTCCGAGAAGCGGAAGGAGTTGGCCAGGATGTTGGCGGGGAAGCTCTGGATCTTGGTGTTATAGCGATACACGGTGTCGTTGTAGAACTGGCGGGCGTAGGCGATGCGGCCCTCGGTGCCGGTCAGCTCCTCCTGGAGCTGGGCGAAGTTCTGGTTCGCCTTGAGGTCGGGGTAGGCCTCCGACAGCGCGAACAGGGACTTGAGCGCCCCGGTGATCTGGTTCTCGGCCTCGGCCTGGTCGTGGGGACCGCTGGCGTTCATGCCGGCGTTGCGGGCCTCGATGACGGCATCGAGCGTCTCGCGTTCGTGGGAGGCGTAACCCTTGACGGTCTCCACGAGGTTGGGGATGAGGTCGTAGCGCCGCTTGAGCTGCACGTCGATCTGCGCCCAGGCGTTCTCGATGCGATTGCGCAGTGAGACGAGCCCGTTGTAGCTGAACACGACGTAGAGCCCGATGAGCACCACGATGACGAGGATGATGATCAGGGCGAGCACGGGCGCATCCTAGGCCGGGACCGTGGGCCGCATGACGCAGGGGACGACCACGGTCCGTCCCTGGTCTTGCGCGAGGACCACACCAAGAACGTGCCCGGATAGGGACGTCATCCT
Source organism: Acidimicrobiales bacterium (assembly GCA_035697145.1). Classification (GTDB taxonomy): domain Bacteria; phylum Actinomycetota; class Acidimicrobiia; order Acidimicrobiales; family VFJN01; genus DASQUK01. The sequence goes on along the minus strand of DASSDL010000105.1, from coordinate 1,588 downwards.
GGCTCTCGGTGGCCAGCACTGCTGGGAGGCCCAGCGGTTGAGCTGCGACCCGGCAACAAAGTCCCACGCGGGGTGCCTGCGGAACGCTCTATCCGCTGGGCCTCAAGAACGTGACCGGAACGGAGTTCAGGGTCAGCCGACCAGGCGCTGGTATCGCTCGATGTACAGCTCGGCCAGGTGGACCATCGAGAACGCCTGGGCCCGCAGCTCCGCGGCACCGGTGAGGTCGGCGCGCAGGCGGCTGTCGTCGAGCGCCCGTGACAGCGCCCGTCCCAGGGCGTCGCTGTCACCCGGGGGCGTCATGAGCGCGTCGACCCCGTTGGTGGCGACGTTGCAGTAGCCGTCGAGCTCCGACGCCACCACCACGGCCCCTGCGGCCATGGCCTCCAACAGCACCACCCCGAAGGACTCGCCGTGCAGCGACGGGGCGCAGAACACGTCCGCGCCGCGCATGCGCGAGGCCACGTCGGCCTCGGTGAGCCGCCCGAGCCACTCGATGCGGGGGTCGCCGCCATAGGCGGCTCGGAGCGCCTCGGTCTGGGGACCGGTGCCGCCGACCCACACCCGCACCTCGGGTGGCAGCAGGCGCAACGCGTCGAGCAGCACCGCCAGTCCCTTGCGGTCCTCGTGCCGGCCAATGAAGAAGATGGTCGGCCCGGCGGTGGGCGTCGGCGTGGCCTTGGCGAACCGCTCGACCTCGATGCCGTTGAACAGCAGCTCGTACTCGCCGCCCAGGGCTTTCCGGGCGGTCGCCAGGGCGTCCTTCGACACCGCGCAGCGCAGGTCGAGCCGGCGCGCCAGCCAGCGCACCCCCGGCTTGAGCGCGGCATAGGCGGCGCTGTCCCCCGCCCGGTGGAACGTTCCGACGATCGGCGCGTTACGGAACAGCAGCGCCGTCATCGTGGGCCCCGGAACCAACGGCTCGTGCAGGTGGATGACTTCGAACGCCTCGTCCCGCAGGGCCCGGATGGTGCGCAGCTGGGCGGCCGGATCGGGCGCCAGCGGCGCCACCGATCCGTTGGAGGCCGTCGGCACGCTCTTGCCCAGGGGCGTCACGCCGCCGTCGGGCGGCGGACCGTCGCAAGGCGCCAACACCCGCACGTCCTCGCCGAGGCCCCTCAGGGTTCGAGCCAGACCCAGCACCTGCGCCTGGACGCCTCCGGGCACGGTGAGGCTGTAAGGGCAGATGAGCCCGATGCGCACATCGGGAACGATACGGGTCGGTCGCAGACCGACGCCATCAGGGGCAGCGAGTCGGCCGCAGGCCGACGCCGCCGCGGGGCGGCGGGTGGGGGTCGGGCCGGAAGGTGGGGGTCGGGCTGGAGCGCAGGTGGGCGCCCGTCGCGGGGCGAGCCGACCGCCGTACCCCGGTCACAGCTTCACCCGGCGGGCGCCGGGCCGGTCGCTGGGCCAGTTGGGCTGGAGCATGTGCCATTGCTCGGGTGCCCGGCGGATCAGTCCCGCGAGCTCATCGGCCATGGCCTGGGTGATGCGGGCCACGTCGTCACGGAAGGATCCCCGGCGCTCCGCCGGGATGGGCGGGCGGAGTACCGCATGGTGGCGTCCCCCACCCTCGTCGTAGACGCCC